>JAISZB010000279.1 GCA_031269465.1 Clostridiales bacterium
TCTCCATTCTGACAGTCCTTTCCTGATATGCCGGGATTTTTGATTTTCTGAATATCGAAAGCCGCAGCCTACTTTAGCTGTCGGCAATATCTTATGCATATTATCTGCAGTCTCAATGCGGGTCTGAATTTTATGCTCAATCGATGGAGCCAGCCAGCCCTTATGCTTCGGCCGGACGCGATTGCTGAAGCGGGGTTCGCGATATCTTGCCTTCCTATTGCGCCTTGCGCTTCTGAAAGCTCTTCTTGCCGAAAGCAAATCCACTATATCAGCCTTCAGCTTCACTTCAGCGCAATATGACTCTTCTTTCCCCGCAGCTGCGGAAATGCCTATAGCTTTGCTTCCCGCATCCGCTCCTAGAGCAATCGGCTGCGTGTATTCCGCGCTGCCGTACAGCAATTGGATTGCAGAAGGCCCAAGCTTTGCAGCTTTAGCCATTCCATCCTTTAGCAAATGCCCTGCTTTCCCACGGCGCTTCGTCGGCATCAAGGGCCTTCCATCCTTATTCAGGGCATAAGCCATGCTTTCCTCCTATGCGCCTTTAGCGCATATAAATCCCTATCTCCAGGGCGGGTCGCCCTTCGCCAATGCTGTTCCAAGGTTTTGCACGGCTGCAGCGCTGTCTCCTCCCCTAGAGGACTGTTCAGCCGCAGGCCGTAGAATCCGGAGCTGGAGCAAACGCCCCGGAGTGCCTATGTATTCTTGCACAGCGTAGCTTCTCGATGGAAGCTTAGGCTAGCCAATCAGGACTTATTGCTAAGCCCCTAGCTTTAGCTATGGGGTGATTGACTCTATCGCGTATTTGCAATAGGCGCATCGCTGATTGCCGTTGCCTCGATGATAAAAATCATTTCTTGGACATGCTGATCTGCAGTCAAAAGCGCCGATTTTGAAGGTTGAATATCCACTAATCAGCATATTATAGTGCCTAAGGATGCGTTTAAACGCGTTCTTTGGCGATGGGAACGCGCCGGTATAATGTGCATATTCTCATCGCCGTTTTCAAACCGTTTTTCTGTGCGGGCAAGGGGAAGGTTGCATTGCAATCCGAAATTTGAGGCCTTTTTACCTAATAAATCTTGTCAAAGTCAAATCTGCCAAGCAGGTAAATGGGGACGGTCATAGTTTTTCCTTCAGTTCTTCCCCCATGTGAATTTTCCCTGGCATAAAGAACATAATCAACCAAGCCGTCATTGAGCATAGCCTGAGCACTTTCGGAAGAACTCGAGCCAGTCGTGACATCAATAGCGAATTTTTTTTTAGTAATTTTGCTTGGAACTAAAAAATTTATTTCCTTGTTTCCGTAAGTGCCAAAAATAGGCCTGTCAATTCCAAGCTTATGATAAGCATCTCTGAGATACAATAGCGAATAGACAAAATTCTCGGCAATAATTCCATTGATATTTCTATCATCAGCATGGTGATTTCCAAACAATCCAGAAGCTAAACCTATATCGGTATAGTACAATCTAGATGATCTTACGAGGTTTCTAAAATCGCAATCCTCAGCTCTATCGCACCAGCTTAAGAGAAGGTTCTACTTAATTAACGTCTAAGGAATTGCCCTGAACCAAGATGTAGTTTCTGTAATCTATAGTTTTTCCTTTTTGCTCGCTTAGCATAAAGCCGGCGACAGTTTTGCAAATGTCAGTAAATCTATCGAAGCAGATGTTGTCAAGATTAATCTTGCATTCAGAAATGACTGTATTATAGATATTCAAGTATGCATCTTTTATGGAATCAAGATCATTTGTTTTGATATGCATACTTACAATTTGAGGATATCCACCTACTTTGAGGTATTCATGATACAGCTTGTTTAAAATAAAATAGTCATTCTCATTCGAGTTTCCGAATAAATCCACCCTGGAAAATCGTTCGCGCTCTCCTTTGCAATTCAGGTATTCTTCAAAGGTAATTGAAGTTAGTTGAATAGTGTGCAAGTCACCGGCAGGAAGAAAGAAATTTCTATTCCCGATGATTATCCCCAGATAGCTGCCAGTTACGAGAAGATGAAAGTTGGTAACTGTTCCGACAACTCTATTTGCATTATTCACCAGTCAAAAGAGCATAAAATTCTTGCAGAAATATTCAAAATTGAAGAGAATATATATGTTTGAATTTACAAAATTATCTATGAATTTATATATTTCATAGATTATGTATATGTTATAATAAATTATATGGATAAATATAGCAACATTAACGACAAAATTACTCAAAATGACAGTCACTTTGCAAACCGTCGGAATAGCTATGAAAGTTGCAGTTCATCAAAATGTCCCTTATAGAATTGTAAAAAAAGCTGCTGTCCTGGATTTCGTCAATAATGACAATAGTATCAGGAGAGTCTGAAAAGTCATGGCTGTACAGAGCTAGCAACGAATTGAAGAATTCCTTTCCCCGAATCATTCTCTTTTGCGCTCTGAAATTCGCTAGAAGATCCCTGTCAACATCCAAGCGGGCATTTATATAAACGCATGCATTATAATTCTCTTCAGCAAATTTCTTAGCTAAATATGTTTTCCCCACTTGCCTGGATCCTTCTAAACATAGGGCCAGCCTGCGAATAGACGCGTCAGAGTTAGCTTCATCTCTTGTTTTTTTTCCACGCAAGCATTTCTTTATAAGCCTCTCTAGGCAGATCCAAATAATCATCTCCTGCGCATTATACTGATTTGCATATGAGCCCCTATGTAGCTGCGCTTCACCGCCAAGGATGAAACCATCCCGATGCTGCAGTTTTATTTCTAATTGAAGTCTGCAAAAATACAGGCAGGAACGGCTTGTCAATCCAGCTTTGCCAGTGTAGCAGAATTGGTACTTTCCAATGCAAATCACTTCTTTATAATCTTAATATTTTAGGCCGCTTCATGCATGGAAGGCATTTTGGATATGAGCTGCGTCCTGGACGCCTGCAAGGAAACAGCAGGCGGGAGAACGGCGAAAAATCGAAAAACCTTCTGAATGTGGCGTTCAAGGTGCCGTGCGAAGGCCTTCAGCGCTGGATCGAGGGACTCAGGCCCCGAGATGCCGCCATGGAGAGCTTCGACGTTTATTGAAGTTGCGTTCGGCGGTGTTGCTGGAATTTTTGCCGCAAATGCGCGGAATACGAGGCGCAAAGAACGCGTAGCGGCTGTCGACGCTGCTGCGCACCGGGGCGCTTGAATCCAGCTTCATACCCGAGGCGTTTGGGGTCGGATTATCCACCTTCAAGGCGCGAAATGCCGACATCAATCGCACTCATTGTATAATCAGAGCTCAAAATCGTTACTTTTCAAATGCGAATCAGTATATGAAGTCGATTCATCGCTCTTGAAAGATTTTCAATACAATGTTATATTATTATAGCGCTCTGATAAGGGCTATAAAAAAAAGACGATAATCCCTCTTTATAATTAGTGCTGGCGCACTCATACTCTATTATTAATTATTGTATAATTTGCTGGATTTAGCTACAGTCTTATGGAAAGCAAGGAGAAGAAATATGAATGAAGCAAGAGTCTCCATGATATTAAACCCAAGATCAGTAATCGACAACTTTGAGCAATCCCTTAAATCGAAAATTCATGTCGATAAGACAGGATTGATAGCCTATCTCAATAAAATCACAGGGACAACGGACAAATACATATGCGTTAGCCGTCCGCGACGATTCGGAAAGACATGGGCCGCCAACATGTTAACTGCTTATTACAGCAAAAATCGCGATACTGGCAGTCTTTTCAAGGGAATGCTCATAAGCGGGGATCCTTCATTTGAAGTCCAGTTGAATAAATACAATGTTATCTTCTTGAATATTCAAAATTTTTTGAGTTCAACTGCAACTGTCCCCAAATTGGTCTCCAAGATAAAAAGCGGTATTATGAAAGAGCTGAGAATAGCATATCCCAAAGAAAAGCTCTCCAGGGACTTGGTAAAATCACTGGCAATGATTAATCAATCCACTTCTACCGGGTTTATATTCATTATTGATGAATGGGATTCTATCTTCAGGATCCGCAAAAATGATGTGGAAGGCCAAAAAGCTTACCTGGATTTTTTGAGGTGGCTTCTAAAAGATCAAAGCTATGTTCACCTTGCATACATGACAGGCATACTTCCGATAAAAAAGTATGGAACGCACTCAGCCCTGAACATGTTCTATGAATTTTCAATGGCAAACCCATCTGCCTTGGCTGAATATGTCGGATTCACGGAAGCTGAGGTAAAAGCGTTGTGTGCTCGCGAGAACATGAGCTTTGAGCAAGCTAGCCAGTGGTATGACGGCTATCTTTTCAATGATTTGCATGTTTACAATCCTCTTTCTGTGGTTCGAGCTCTCAATATGAGATCATTCAGCAATTACTGGAACCAGACAGAGACGTTCGAAGCGCTGAAAATGCCCATAGCTTTAAATTTCGCAGGCCTCAAAGACTCTATATTGAATTTGATGGCCATGAGTCCGGTTAAAATCAGCACCTCAAAATTTCAGAATGACATGTTATCGTTTTCTTCAGTTGACGATGTGCTAACCCTATTGGTTCATTTAGGATATCTTGCCTACAATTCGGTTACATTTGAAGTTTCGATTCCCAACAGCGAGATCATGGAGGAGTTCAAAAATTCCGTAGAAGCCTTGACTTGGGCAGGAATATCAGATCTGTTGCAAGAATCTAGATATCTGTTAGAATGCACTTGGTCGCTTAACGCCTCTAAGATTGCGGAAGCGATACAGAAAGCCCATAATGAGTCTTCGTCGATTTTAAAGTACAACGATGAAAATTCGCTATGTTGCGTAGTGACGTTAGCCTATTATGCTGCAAATGATTACTACATCATATTCAGAGAGATGGCATCAGGAAAAGGCTATATTGATTTGCTCTTTTTGCCTAAGCCTTCCCATATAGGCAAACCTGCAATTGTAGTCGAGCTGAAGTGGGACAAGACGGCAAAAGGGGCTTTATCTCAAGTGAAGGAGAAAAACTACCCTGAGAAGATTATGCAGTATACAGGCAATATCATTCTGGTGGGAATCAATTACGACAAAACGTCTAAAACCAATTTCTGCGAAATTGAACAATTCAATAAACTTTGACTGATGCATTTCAAAATCCGGGCGGACGAGGTCGGATTATCCAAGAAGCATTGCATAATCCGACCCCAAAATCGGAATTTACCAACGCAAATCAGTATGCAAGCTCCAAAACAGACAGTTTTGTGAATCAGTATAAGCGGATCGAAATAACATTTTCTAGTTGTTTTCTTCATAGCTAAATTTCAAATGTGCAGATGAGAGGAAAATTGCCTTTGCACTGAGAGCTCCTAATTTGGAGGTTGATTATACAGTGCGGTTGATATAGGCATTTCGCTCTAGCTGCATAATCAAGCTTCAAAAAAGGTGATTTTCTATGAAAATCAGTATAGGCAAATTTGATTGCAAATCGTCATATATTGAGAATCAATTCAGAAGCTTCAGAAAACTTGAACCCTCCCTTGAAGAAACGCGAAAGTTCTCGCAGATGGAAGCCCCGACATCAGCAAATGATCCAAGCGGCAAGCTTCCGCTTTTCTTCATGCCGGGAGAGTAAGCAAGAAGAGGAACATATTCACGTGTATGATCCGTTCCTGTGAAAGCGGGATCGTTTCCGTGATCCGCAGTTAAAATAAGCAAATCGTCCTCTTTCAAGCGGGAATAAATCTCCGGAAGCCTGGAGTCAAAGTCCTCCAAGGCTTTGGCATAGCCGGGGACGTTTCTGCGATGCCCGTAAACCATATCGAAGTCTACCAAGTTGGCAAAGCACAAGCCGGAAAAATCCTCTTCCATAATATGCAGGAGCTTATCCACTCCGTCCATATTGCTCTTTGTGGGATTTGACGCGGTGATTCCGCAGCCGTTGAAGATATCGTTTATCTTTCCAATAGATATTACATCCAGGCCTGAACCCTTCAGAAAATCCAGTGCAGTCTTGTCAGGGGGGCTTAGAGCGTAGTCATGCCTTCCGCTTGTGCGAAAGAAGTTGCCAGGCTCGCCCTTGTATGGCCGGGCGATTATTCTTCCCAGAAGATGCGGAGGCTTCATTGTAATCTCACGCGCAAATTTGCAGATCCGATAAAGCTCGCCTAGGGGAATTACATCTTCATGAGCTGCGATTTGAAGCACTGAGTCAGCTGAAGTATATACTATGAGATCTCCGCTTGCCAGCTGCCTGGCAGCGTAGTCATCCAGAACAGCCGTGCCGCTGTATGGGAGGTTGCAGATGCACTTCCTTCCGGAAAACTCTTCAATCTTACCAAGCAGATCCTGATCGAATCCGTTTGTGTAGACAGGAAAAGGGGTCATTGAGATAATTCCCATAAGCTCCCAATGTCCTGTGAGCGTATCCTTGCCAGCGGATCTTTCTTCCAGCTTGCCGCAGTAGCCTTTATGATCATCTGATTTTTTCACGCTTTTCAGATGCCGGATGACGCCCAAGCCCAATTGCTCCATGTTTGGGACATGCAGTCCGAAGTCTGATATATGCCCCAAAGTGTCGCATCCCGCGTCGCCAAAATCAGCGGCGTCAGGCGCCTCTCCTATGCCGACTGAGTCAAGCACGATCAGATGAATTCGTTTATACATGCCTATCCTTCTTTCTATGAATTCGTCGCGCCAATGCCGGCTACTCCAAACTGTTGAATTGAATATTTAAAAAGTCGAAATATTAGGTGCTTAAAGCATGCTTTATGAAAAGAGGAATTCGCAGTATAACTATTGCAGTCAAATGTACTTAGAATTTTCATATGCAAATCAGTATAACATATAAGCTAAAAAACAGTCAAGCATTGCAAATGAACGACTATGCCGTTTAGCACTCAAATATACCTATTTGGAACTTGAACATCGGCTTCCAAGGCGCGAAATGCCGATTTGGCATTTCGCACTCGCAGTACAGCCAAGCTCCATATTAGGAAGTTTAGTACGAAAATACATTTTACGGACATTTGTCCATGCTTCAAACACACAATTGACTTAATACTTTCACCCTTGGCGGTGAAACGCAGCGTCATAGGGGTTTATATGCAAATCAGAATGTGTGGCTATTGATTTTACGCCTTGATATGAAGCCAGTCAAGAATGGTTTTGAGAAAATGAAAAAAGGCGGGTATGAGATTTGCGCATGCTTCTCATTGCCGCCTTATAGGATTTTTTATATGCTGATTTGCATGGAATGACTTGGCACGACCGCAAATCTCTATTTAGTGAATCTTAATATAGGACTCTACCTGCCAAAATGCTCTTAATTGGCGCTGCATTAATCTATATCGCTTGCCATTAAGGCAGCAGCTGCACAATCCATTTCTGGTTGTCAGCGCCCTCGAAGGCGCCCAGCGTCAAGCCGTCCGTGCCAGCGCCGCCAATCTGCAGCACTTGATTGGATGATGCAAGAGAGTGAATGCTGTAGGTGCCGTCTTCATTTTCTTTGAAGGCGAAGCATCTAGAGAGTTTGTAGTATTTGTTGAAGTTAGGATCGTAACCAAAATTGTCGCTTGCATCTATGCATAGTGAAGGATCTTCCTGCAAAACTATTTGAACCGCTCCGCTTCCTATGTACTGCAATATCCAGTTTTGGTTGATGGTGTTTGAAATATCGTCTTCGTAAATGGAAAATGTAGATTTGCTTCCGGAGAGATATTTGCCTGAGTCTAGATTTTTCAGCGTCACCTCGGCTCCTGCCAGAAGCTTATGGGTTACATTGAACATCTTAGGAAACAGCCCGACATACAAAACTTCGCCTGTTACAGGGTTGGTGTATTCCACATCTCCTTTAATGACATCTTCATAGAACTTAATCAGATCCGTTGTTCGACGGTATCCGGGATAGCTGCCTGGTCCTTCATAGGCATGGGTATTCGGATAGGTGATGTCCAAAAGAGTTTCAAGGGCTTCAAACTGGTGAAGCCATTCGTGTATCGCGACTCCCGTGTTGTACTCTAAATCGTTGATATGGCCTGGGGAGTTGATCCAGACGGAACTGTACCCGTATACATTTTCAAGGCCAGCTGTTTTAAGTCCGAGCAGCGTCCCGCAGTTTATAGTGGCGCCGACCATCACCGAGTCATAGCTTCCCAATACGCCGTATGCTTCAAGCTCTGGCGCGAGCATAGCTTCCGAAACATGGTTGGCGGGATAGGCATATGTAATGTCTATGGTTCTGGTAGGGAATACAACGTCTATTTCAATATCAAGATTATTATGAGTCCATTCTTCAACTTTTCGCTCGAACTCAGCAGACATATCCAAGAAATGCTGCTGGTCTTCTGCCGTCATTGTGTATAGAACGCCTCTTTTTGCGCCATTGACTACGCCTATCCAAAGCATTTTATGCTTTACGCCCATATTTTCTTCAACGTTCCTCTGAGACGCAGGAACGCCGCTCCACTGAATGAATTGAGCCCTTGCCTCATCAAGCACGCTCTGGATGCTACTCAGTATGCCCTCTATGTTCGCAGAAGGCTCAATCTCCCTTTGCGGTGGAGTCGGGGTGGGTGTTTGTGTAGGCGACGGAGAGCTGGTCGGCGACGGAGAGCTAGAAGGCGACGGAGAGCTAGAAGGCGACGGAGAGCTGGTCGGCGACGGAGAGCTAGAAGGCGACGGAGAGCTGGTCGGGGTCGGAGAGCTAGAAGGTGACGGAGAGCTGGTCGGCGACGGAGAGCTAGAAGGCGACGGAGAGCTGGTCGGGGTCGGAGAGCTGGTCGGCGACGGAGAGCTGGTCGGAGTCGGAGAGCTAGAAGGCGACGGAGAGCTGGTCGGCGTTGGAGAGCTAGAAGGCGGCGGAGTTACATTGTCAGTCGGTTGAGCAGAGGGTGCGCTGGACGGAGTTGCCGCGTTTGTCGGCGCAGGCGTGGCAGTCGCGCCTTGCGGTGCTGTAGGCGTCGGAGCGCCTGTCGGCTCTTGAAACGGCGGTTCGGTTCCGCCATTTATCTTGTTAGAGATAAGCTCAAGGAGAATCAATGCTTCATCCGTGCATCCTCCATTGTCAGAACTTGAAAAATTGATGAAGCTGTCAGGGTTTCCCTGAGCGTCAACCCCGTCGTTTGTCGCCATTTGTCCGGATACGTTGATCGCGTAGTAATAATCTTGCTCTGGCGGGTTGAACAGGGTTACTTTGCTTAGCAAGAGGCCTGTGGCCTGTCCAGGAAGCAGGGGGGCGGCCCAGTAGGACCATCCATCCGAATCAATTACCCAGTAATTTCCCAATGGCATTCCTAAGTCTATCCAGCGCTGCATTGTAATTGCCTCCGCTGGAAGGGTTTGCGTCGCCGGCTTGCCGTACGGGCTGTCTGGACTTGATGCGGTCAAGTCGAATGGGCTTGACTGATCTATGTAATAGCTGCCATTGACTATTGTTTCTTTCAAATCGTCGGGCGCCGGATAGTAATATTTTTCGCCGCCCATCTCCCATGACCAGTAATCATGGAAGGTGTTGTCAGAACCCGGAATAATGCAGAGTTCAGGTGAATCATCCGAACTAGGAATGTGTCTGCTCCATGTTTTCAAGTCATCTAGCTTTGCTATGTCTGCCAAAGGTTTAGCTTGGTTGTCAGGGCCGGGCTTTCCGGCGCCGCTTCCCAGCTCCATGTACTCATCCAGCCTTAACCGGACAAATAAAGGCGCATCGCCCCAGTTTTCGACGTAAACATCTTTGTCTGCACCATTGGCGGCAAAATCATTATGCAAAGTGCCTCCAGGGTTGTTTCCGCCGTCAATGGATCTTAGGCCGCGCCATTCGTTTAGTTGTTGCGAATCAAAGTTCGTCCAGGCATAGGTGCCTGTGGCAATCATCGCAATTAGGACCAGCGCGGCGGCGGCAATTTGCAGCTTTCGCTTCTGGGTCATGAAAACACATCCTCTCCTGTACTGGCGAGCAGATCTTGCTTTGGGCTATGGGAATGCGCCGGATAAGCCAATCCCGCTGGCCGGTTGAGCCGCATGCCTTTAAGAGGCATGATGAAAAGCAAGCTCTGAATCGCGGAGTACTGTTTTTCTGTTGTCTAGGCGTTTCTGTTTTAGCGCCTGCACAATGCCTAGCAATTCTATGGATTTATCCGTTGCAGGCGATTTATGCCGCCCAGGTGGCCGTCTATGCCGCTATTTGATATTGTAACACAGTTATTTGGAAAAAAGAAGCGCAAATTGATATATTTACGCGCTTAATGTAAAAACAATCGAAATATGACGAATGAGAGATAAAGGCCTGGGCTCCAGCGGAATTGGGAGCAGAGGCTTAAGCGTTACGCATGCATATTGATTCGCATATGAAACTTCCTGTTTTGGAGCTATAAGCTTTAAAAGGTTTCATTTGACTGAAAATCTGTATAATGCATTGGCTTGTTTTGATGCAATTGAGTAATCTTTAAAAACCTTAAAGCTTGTTTCTCATCCTTTGCTGAGAAATCAATAGATAAGCCTGCATATTTTGATTATTAGTTATCTTAGGATTAAAAATGCCAAATTCTCTTTTCATTTTCACTCATTTAAAGTATACTTAGTGGCGGTGATGCGGCGACTCTTTGGGGCGAGGCTCTCAAGCGCGCAGGCTGAGGGCTTTTAGGCAATGCCTTTTATTGCGAAGCGGTATAGTTTAACTCGTAAATTTTGAGGCGAGACTAATGATATGCTGATTTGCATTCAAATGTTCATATTTAGGAGCTAGACTGTCTGCTTTCAAGGCGCGAAATGCTTATTAATCGCACTCTCTGCGCAGTCAAGCTCTAAAATAGGAGCTTTCATATGCAAGCAAGCATGTAGAAAGAAATTCAATTGGCGCGTGTTTGAATGCGTACTGGCAAAGGGGATATGCGCATTTTCTGCGTAAATTCCAATATTTTTATGCTCATTGGCTTGAAAGGAGAGCCTCTGCCGCAGTTGCTGCGCCAGGGGTGGAAAATGAATGTATAAGCTTCTAAAGACGGAAGGGCTGGCAAAGCGGGCTGAGTTCAGCACTGTGCATGGAGTTGTGCAGACGCCTGTATTTATGAATGTGGGTACTTTGGCGACGATAAGAGGCGCTGTGTCATCGGAGGATCTTGAGCAGGCTGGATGCCAGATGGAGCTTTCCAACACTTATCATCTGCATTTGAGGCCTGGAGATGAGATAATCAGAAGCATGGGAGGGCTTCGCAGCTTCATGGACTGGAAAGGCCCGGTGCTTACAGACTCCGGAGGCTTCCAGGTATTTTCGCTATCCAGGCTTCGAAGGATAAAGGAGGAAGGGGTTAGCTTCTCTTCGCACATAGACGGCAGAAAAATTTTCATGGGGCCTGAGGAGAGCATGCAGATTCAGTCCAACCTTGGATCGACCGTTGCCATGGCCTTTGACGAATGCGCTCCATATCCTTGCCCAAGGGAGTACATGGCGGCTTCAGTGGACAGAACCACCAGGTGGCTTGTGCGTTGCAAGCAAAAGCTCGATATATTAAGTGCAAGCGGAAGCGCCGTAAACGGCCAGCAAATGCTTTTCGGCATAAACCAGGGAGGAACATACGAAGACATCCGAATTGCGCACGCTCGCGAGATAGTCGGCATGGATCTCGACGGATACGCAATAGGCGGGCTTGCTGTAGGCGAGAGCCATGCGGAGATGTACCGCATTCTGGATGCTGTTGCGCCAATTTTTCCTAAGGAGAAGCCTGTATACCTGATGGGCGTGGGAACGCCGCACAACATTCTGGAGAGCGTGGAAAGAGGAGTTGACTTCTTCGACTGCGTCCTTCCTTCAAGAAACGGAAGGCATGCCCGCGTCTATACCAACCAGGGCAGGATGAACCTGCTTAACGCGCAGTACATCCTCGATGGCAAGCCGATTGAAGAAGGCTGCGGCTGTCCTGCGTGCAGGCGCTACTCCAGATCCTACATCAGGCATCTTTTCAAGGCTAAGGAAATGCTTGCAATGCGCTTATGCGTACTTCACAACCTGCATTTCTACAACTCTTTCATGGGGCAGATACGCCGCGCTTTGGATGAGGGGCGCTTCGCCGAGTACAAAAAGTGGAAGCTCGAGCAGTTCAGCTTGAATCCATGAGGTGCTAGAATGGCTTTAAAGGGAATTACTAGATTATTACTGCATTCACTTGACTATGAAGGCTTGTTTTTATATAATAGGTTTATATTTTCAGAAAGAGTGAGAATTAAGCAGCCAATTTTTTGTTTACACGATAGTGTTTGAAGCATACCATCATCTTTATAATTAAGAAATGCTGTTTTTGGATAAAAAAGTCAATTGTTCTCTTTCTTTTAGTATGGGAAGACGGAAAAATATGTCCTAGAGCATGGCTGTAAATTCAATCGGCTATTGATGGGATGCATTAAGAATAAAATGACAATTCCGCCTTGCTTTTACGCGCCCGCATATCCAAGGGCTTGAACAATGCGGATTATCCAGCGCGCTATAAATCCGTTTAGGTTAGGTCAAATTACGCTATAGGAAGGAGAAGCTGCCCTTTGGAAAAGGACGGTCATTCATTAAGCGCTAAGAATGCCGATAGCCTGAAATTCCGCAAGGGCGGCGCAAACATTCATGCTTTCAGATTTTTTCACGCTGTTGATAGATGTAAGCACAACAGTGACAAAGGACGGTGCGGCTGCGGTTGCCGCAACAGCCGGCGAAGTTGCGGCAGCTACGGGAGAAGCAGCCGCACCCGCTTCGGGAGGGCTTAATCCTATAATCATGATTGCCGTCTGGGCGGCGGTGATAGGGCTGTTCTATTTCTTCTCAATCCGCCCTCAGAGCAAAAAGGAAAAGCAGCTTAAAGAGCTTCAGTCGTCAATTAAAGCAGGCGACAATGTGATCACTACAAGTGGCTTTTATGGAAAAGTAATGGATGTAGGAGAAGACTGTTTCATAATCGAATTCGGAACAAACAGAGGCGTTCGAATTCCTGTGCGGAAAAGCGACATAGTGGGCATAAAGACCCCTAACATCAATTCAAACGCTGTAAGGACGGCTGAGTCTCACTGAAAATGTCACAGTGACATTTGAATGGCATGAGTCATCGCCTCATGCGGGCATGAGTTTATTTCATCATGGGCATGCGGCAAATGACTCATGCTGGCGGAAGAATGTCTGCACGGATATTTCTTGTTGCCTGCGCATATCGTCGCTTCGGCCAAGCAAAAAGAGCGCGCTCTTAACTCGTGCGGCTGGTTGCTTAAGGAGGGCATTTCTTTAAGCTATGCTGTTTTAGGATGTTTGCAAGTTTGCCAATGCTCTAAAACCTGGTTGGGCGAAGCTTGATTCTGCAGACCTGAATAAGCATACATAGCGTTTAGGACGCTGTCAAAAATAATACCGATTTCAGTCAGATTCACCTATTTTGGAGCTTGATTGTCCACTGGCGCTGATATTATTAAATGCGTGAATTCAGCGCTTTCAAGGTGCAAAATGTCGATATCAATTGCCCTCGCTGTATGATCAGGCTCAAATGGGCATATGCAAATCAGTATATTAAAGCAGCATGCGAGTGGCGCGTTATGCCGCTTATTTGATGCTTAAGCTATTTTTGAAAGCGTCCGTTTGCAGGCCTTATGCATAGCGCATAGCCTCAGCAGATTGCATTTCGCCGCATGCATTGCCTTGTGCGCCAATCATCCGGATTTTGGAGGGTAAAAGTGCTTCTATTGGAAGGGCTGGATCCAAAATCGGTAAATTTGGCTGCAAAAAGGCGCAATCGGCGAGATTTAAAACCACGCTCAAGTTAAATTGGCAGATTCAGCCTTGCTAAGGCCTAAGTCCGTTGCCAAAATATGCTTCCGCCACACATGTCGTCTCTTTGGGGTTTCTCCTTCTGGAGATGTGGAATGAATGCGCGGACAAATGGGAGTTGTAATAATGTCAGAAAAGATTGTAATTGCGGTAGGTTCTGTTTATGAGGGAAAGGTTGTAAGGCTTAAGCCATTCGGAGCTATAGTTTCCTTGCCGGACAATTCGCAAGGGTTGGTGCACATTTCCCATATTTCCAGCAGCTATGTCCAAAACGTGGAAGATCACCTTGCAGTGGGTGACGCTGTGAAGGTGAAAGTAATCTCCAATGATCCAGCTACTGGGAAGATATCCCTGTCCATGAAGGACATTGAGCAGTCGGAGAGCATGAGGGAGAGGGCTGCGGCCTTGGAGCATGAGAGCAGGACGAAGGATCGCCGAGTTGAAGGCGGAACCACTTTCGAGGATAAGTTCAAGGAATTTGTGAAGTCCTCAAATGAGCGACAGGCAGGGTTGAATAAAAGGAATAAAAGAAGGTGACGCTTTCCTGCCGCAAGGGGGATGAACTATGCAACCGTCTCAAGCGTTTTCAATTGAAAAAAGCAGCAGGCAAGAGGCCGATTTCAGCCCCGTCCTTTTCACGCGGGGGAAATCAGAGCCTCTTTTCCCTTGCCTGCCAATCAACTGCATCGCCACTGTGAAAATCGGTGCGATGATGTCTACAGGGGCCTGACTATCCATGTAAAATAGGATAATCAGGCCCCAAAATCGATTGCCAAGCGCCGCCTTTCATAATACTTATTTTCATGGGAAACTGCCTTTTTGGATTATTATACAACTAGCGCGAAATGCCGATTTCGGCTTTTCGCACCGATCAATGGATCATAAGCTCCCAAAAAGGGACATTTGATGAAAATAGGCATAGATGCGAGCGTCGAAAAGATGCATCTTTACTGATGCGCAAACTTTTCCTGCTTTGTTTTGGCAAGCTGAAAAGCTCCAAAGGTGAAATAATCATGATATTTCGCCTAAAGAGGCTCATAATTGACGATTTTAACGGATGCTTGAACATGACCCCCTCAAAGGCTATTTACTTGTGGGCCGCCTTTGAGGTAAAATGGTTGAGAGGCTAAAAAGCTGCGAGTGTGGAAGCTGTTTCTAAGAAGATGAGCTTCTGAGCAATGCAGATTTGCAGTCAAATGCACCGATTTTAGATAGAATCTGTATTTCATATGCAAATCAGTTTATGAAGGCCTGCTCTTGGCATTAGCGGAAAATCGAGAAAAATGATCTGGATTTTTGTCAGGCCGCGTTGTTTCATGGCAAAATCCCAGCAACAGAATTTCAAGCGCCAAAGGGGAGCAATATGAAGCATTAGATGTCAGGAGTGATTTTTTGCCTTGAAAAATACTGGCCGCATATAAATACAAATGGTAAAGTGAGGAAAATTTTTCAAAATCTTGTTCTAAGCTTCTTCTTTAGCATATAATGCTTGAGGTGTATGTTTTTGCATACCGCTGAGTAAAAAATGGAGAATGCAATGACGTTGAAGCAAAAGCGCTTTCATAAAAACCTGAACGAAAATGAGCTTTTATCAATGAGATGCACATCAAGCTTTAGATTTTAAAGCAGGATGGCGCAACGGGTCAAATGGGTAGTCCACCCGCCTTTCTGCTCAGTTGACTCGTATTGGCGGAAACAGAAGAATATTTTGACTATTAAAAATTACCAGAAATGGGAAAAGGTTTTGGCTTGTCTGTAGTAAGCTCTAAGAAAAAACAATTTCATGCCAGATTTTTTTCATATTAGCTATCCTATTTCTTAGCGCGATATATTTTTTCTTCGTCTAGAATTAGATGCTCAATGAAATAAATATACTGGCGTGAATTGGGAAATTCTGGTTTTGTGGCGGATTATGCAGTGCGAAAGGTGGATATACAGATTTGCGTCCAGATGTATTTTGGAGCTGCCCTATGCAAATCATATCCCGCTACAAAATCAGCATGTTTGACAGCTCGCCAGTATATACCCAATCGGCGGCATTAAAGCGGCATGGGCCTAATTGCGGCTCATAAATCAGGAGACGCTTACCTGCTCCTTAGCGAGGAAATAATGAATGAATGACAAAAAGAAAAACACTGGGCCTAGCATGAAAATGCCGCCTGGCATTATGAGCTATCTGGTGGTGGCGGTGATAGTCACCCTGCTCATCAACACAGTCATGTCAGTATTAAGCAACGGGGGGACTCTTAAGGAGATAAAATACAACGAGTTCCTTGCAATGCTCAAAAACAATGAGATAACATCAGTGGAGATTCAAGCGGATAGAATCATAATCACCCCAAAGGAAGAAGAAGCGCCTGCAAACAGCATTCCGTCTCCGACAGAGGATCCATTCACAACGCTTTTTGAGCAGACTCAGGGCGCGACGGCTGAAAGGGCGGCCAAGACCACAAAGTACTATACAGGCTATATCTACGACGCAGATCTCCTTAAGGAGCTAAACAGCAGGAATGTAGAGTACAGTACCCCTGTGAGCAACAGGAACCCGCTTTTGGATTTTTTCATCTCATGGGTGCTTCCTATAATGGTGCTGTACGGTCTGTCCATGGTGCTGCTCAATTCCCTGTCAAAGAAAATGGGCGGGGGGAAAGGCGGCTTCATGTCATTCGGACAGAGCAACGCCAAAGTCTATGTTGAAAAAAAGACAGGCATCACATTCGATGATGTGGCGGGACAGGAAGAAGCCAAAGAGTCTCTGATGGAGATAGTTGACTTCCTGCACAATCCAGACAAATATACGGACATAGGCGCGAAGCAGCCCAAAGGCGCTCTTCTGGTAGGCCCTCCCGGAACAGGCAAGACGCTTCTCGCAAAGGCTGTGGCTGGAGAGGCGAATGTGGCTTTTTTTTCGCTTTCAGGCTCAGACTTTGTGGAGATGTTTGTGGGAGTCGGAGCTTCCCGTGTCAGGGATTTGTTCAAGCAAGCCAATCAAATGGCTCCGTGCATAGTGTTCATTGATGAAATAGACGCAATAGGAAAAAGCCGCGACGGACAGATGGGCGGAAATGACGAGCGTGAGCAGACGCTGAACCAATTGCTGTCGGAAATGGACGGCTTCGATTCATCTAAGGGCGTTGTTATACTTGCCGCTACAAACAGGCCTGAAATTCTTGACAGGGCTCTTTTAAGGCCGGGCAGATTCGACAGAAGGATAATAGTCGAGAGGCCGGATCTGAAGGGAAGGGAAGAGATTCTCAAAGTCCATGTCAAAAAGGTAAAGATGTCCCCGGAAGTGGATTTGAAGAAAATCGCCCTGGCGACATCCGGCGCGGCAGGCGCGGATCTCGCAAACATTGTAAACGAAGCTGCGCTTACAGCTGTAAGGATGCACCGCATTGAAGTTACGCAAGAAGATATGATGGAAGCGGTTGAGGTGATAGTTGCCGGCAAAGAGAAAAAGGATCGCATCATGACCGAAAAGGAAAAGCGCATCGTGGCTTTCCATGAGGTCGGGCATGCTTTGGCCACTGCCAGGCAGAAGAACACTCAGCCTGTTCAGAAGATAACAATTGTTCCCAGAACCATGGGATCTCTTGGGTATGTGATCCAAATGCCTGAAGAGGAGCACTTCCTTATGACCAAAGAGGAGATGCTTGATCAAATAACAGTATGCATGGCGGGCCGCGCAGCGGAGGAGACTGTGTTCTCGCTTCAAACTACAGGCGCAGCCAATGACATTGAGCAGGCGACGAAAATGGCGAGAAACATGGTTTCGCTCTACGGAATGTCTGACAGATTCGGCATGATGGGTCTTAGCTCCATAGAGAATCAGTATCTGGAAGGGCGCCACATTTCGCTTGTCTCCCAAATAACTGAAGCTGATGTTGACAAGGCGGTCGGGGAGATTATAAGCGCCTGCTACCAAAAGGCGAAAGACATCCTGGCTAAGGATAATGAGGCGCTTACCGAGATAGCTGAGTTTTTAATAGGCAAAGAAACTATAACAGGCGAGGAGTTCATGGAGATTTTAGCCAAGCACCCCGCAACATGAAAGAAGCGGAGAAATCCGCTTCTTTTCTCGTTAGGCCTATTGAATGCGCGCGAAATCCAGGGATTGAGCGCAAGTCGGGAAGCGTTTTAGAAAAAGGAGCGCAAGATGAGGGGATCGGGCTTTGGGGCGGGATTTTACCGCCGATCCTCAACTGGAATAAATGAGCCTGTTGTTGCAAAGTATATAGTTGCAGGTTTTCAGTTGCCAGCAGAGCTTCAGGGCTATTGCTGAAATCATTCAAATGGGAGTGGCTTTTCGGGATTGGCAGGCGAGGATTAGGCTTGCCTAGAGTAAGTTGAAGGAAAAAAATGTTTTCGGAGGGGTTTAATTTGAATAATGTTTTCATGAAAAACATGAAGCATGACAACTTTTCATGGGAAAACCTGGGAGATATTGAAGAAGGCAGAGGGGATCTTGGAACTGAGATGCCTGTTTTGGTGTACCGGCTGATGCAGTACACAATGCTGGATGTGCTTACTAAAGAGCATGGAAGGGACAAGGCGAATGAATACTTCAAAAACGCGGGATTTTTAGCCGGCTCAGAATTTGCTAGAAACGTCCTTAACCTCAATGCAGGCTTAAACGAGTTTTTTTCGAATCTTCAAAGGACGTTGAAGGAGCTCAAGATAGGGATAATGAGGATCGAGAGCTTCGATGAAAACACAGGCGAGATGGTGTTGACTGTAGGTGAAGATTTGGATTGCAGCGGCCTTCCTGTCACTAATGAAAATGTCTGCAATTATGATGAAGGGTTTATAGCTGGCATTCTTGAAGCCTATACAGGCAAGCTCTATGATGTAAGAGAGGTAGATTGCTGGGCCAACGGAGATCGCGTCTGCCGCTTCAATGCCAAGGTCTTAATTGCTCCTGTTAATAGGTAAAAACCTATTGCTGGAATGGCCTTCTAAAATGGCCATTTACATTTAGACATAGAATCTGTTTGCCGATGGACAGCCTTTCCGGCGCTTATT
Source organism: Clostridiales bacterium (assembly GCA_031269465.1). Taxonomy (GTDB): domain Bacteria; phylum Bacillota; class Clostridia; order Lachnospirales; family WQUN01; genus JAISWZ01. The sequence goes on from JAISZB010000279.1 coordinate 18,747, forward strand.
ATACTTTAAGCGCATATGAAGGCTCTGATTTTGGAGCTTGACTGTACAGCAAGTGTGAAATGCAGATATGGCGTTTCGCACTTTGAAAGCGGATCGCCAAGCTCCGAAATCAGTCCAGTGGCAATGCATCGATGTAAGTCCTGACTCCTCTGAAAATTTTATATGCGTGAAGCGCTCTAATTCATCTACGCATAATAACTCCTTACTCCTAATGTGCATTTTGAAAAATCACAAAATATCTAACAATGTAAACGTGACTTTTGAAATTAGACTTTAAATTAATTGTGAAAAGTGTATAACAATCCAAGCAGCAAGGTCTGAATTTTAGTTGCAATTCAGTTCAATATATTGAAAAGCATAGACTGTTGAAAATATTTCTGCTAGATCGAAAAATGCACATTAGGAGTCCTTAAAAAGATACCTGAAGTTTTCGTTTCTGTAGAGTTGCGTTTGGACAAGTCTTAGCATCAAGAAAGAATGCTTTAATGCATTCTTAATACTTAAAAACCATAAAAAGCCAAGCGCCGGATAAAAGCCAGTCCTGCTTTGCGGATGAGAAGGATCGCCAAAGCGATTCTTTGGGAATGCCGCTGATCCTTATCGCTGGCGATTTGGCAGGTGAAGCGTAATGGATCCTACTGCTGAGATTATCTACAATTATATCAAAGATGCAATATACTCCCCCGCGAAAGCGGCGCTGAATATGGAGGCGATTCCTGAGCCTTTCAAGGAAATGGCGCAGGGTCTGGCCTTTTACGTTGAATGCGTTAATGAGACCAGGGAGCTTGCCAAGTCATTGTCAAGAGGCATGCTGAATGCGCCCCTTCCATCGCCAGGCAATGAAATAGCCGCGCATCTGAAAGCGTTGCACTCGACTCTCAAGCATCTGACATGGCAAACTCAGCAGGTGGCTCAGGGAGACTACATGCAGCGCGTTGAATTCATGGGTGATTTCGCTAAGGGATTCAACAGCATGGTAGAGCAGCTTTCTCGCCAGCGTAAAGAGCTCATTGAAGAAATAGAGCTGAGCAAGCTAAAATCTCAAGCGCTTGAGCAGAGCAATGCGTTTTTTGAAGCGGTGACGGATCTAATCCCCACTTGGATTATAGTAGTCAGGAAAACTGTCGGCGAGTGGGTTTTCACAAATCACGAAGCTAAGGAGATAATGCCGGAGGAGAGCCTGCTGAAGGAACTCAAAGACAGGTTGTACGCTAAAGCCATGGAAATTGCGGATGATGCTGAAAGTACGACAGAGGATATGATTCTTGGCGGCGGGGCGCGATGCTTCTCTGTAACCATTTTTGCTTTGAGGTGGCATGACAAGGGCGCTGTGGCGTTTATCCTAAATGATGTTTCAGAAGAGCGGGAGTACGTAAAGAAACTTGAAAATGAAGCCAGCTTGGATCATCTGACTCAAATATGCAACCGAAGATTCGGGATGAAGGCTACAGAAAAATTGATGGAGCAGAAAGAAGCGTTTCTACTCTGCTTTGTAGACATAGACAATCTTAAGTATGTAAATGACAAGTTCGGCCACCTTGAAGGAGACAAGTATATTCTTTGCGTTGTGGATGAACTGCGAAGCTTCTCGCCGGATGCCATTTTGTCAAGGCTAGGCGGCGACGAGTTCATGCTTGTTATAAAAGGCAGAAACATAGAGCTTACTGAACAGAGGCTTGAGATGATCAGAAACAATTTGGCAAAGCGCGGCAATACTGATGGCAGTCCTTACAATCTGAGCATTAGCTACGGAGCAACGCTTGTAGAAGAGACTAATGAGCTGGAGCTTACTGAACTGCTTTCTTTAGTAGATGAAAAGATGTACGAATACAAGCGAGAGCATAAAGCGAATAGAGTGAATGAAACTTAAAAATCTCCATGACGTTTGGGTGAATGCCCAGGACAGTCGCTGTGGAGATTTTTTTGCGCGGCCAATGCGGCTGTTTCGGTTTAATTTAAGATGCAATTAAGCTTTCATGCTTAGAGGCCTTTCATTATGACGCATATAGCGAGTGCGAAATGCCTATATATGCATTCACGCCTTTAAAATGGAAAATCAAGCACCACTATATATGCATTCACTGCAAATCTGCATGTAATGCATACCTAAGTATATATGCATTTGACTTCGCGTTAGAATAATTGCAAATTGGAGATAGAAAAGCTTTACAATATTAAAAAAGAGTGCTAATATTATAATGTGAGAGGGGCAGACACCCATGATAAAAAACTCAACTCACAAGGGGACGACACCCATCGCAAAAAACTAAACGAGGTGGTATTTATTGCTTCGAAGGTAAATGTTGTCGATAATCATGGCAATCCATTAACGCCTACTTACCTTAAGCGCGCCCGCCAGTTGGTCAAGCAGGAGCGAGCGTCTTGGATTGCGCCGGATACTGTCCGCATGGTTGAAAGGCATAAGGAGGATAATATTTTGGAAAGCCGAGATGGTTATTCAATGGAATATGTAGGAAACGGTTGCGTTCCTGAAAAATTGGAGTCGCCATTGGACGCGGGGTTTCTTGAAAGCCTGGCGCGGCGCAACCTTGAGATCAAGCGTCGCTTAATAGGCCAGAGCCTGGATTTCGTTTTGCTCATCTTCTTTTCCCTCTTCGAGATAGCGTTATACGATAACGCTGCAAGAATGCTAGTAGCCTTAGTATTTCTTTTGTTTTGGGGAATTAGGTTGCTTGTGCGCGTAATCAGATTTGTTTCTCCATCTATGCGAAATGGCATATTGGCGTTTTTTCGGGAGCGCCAGGAGCATAAGCTGGAAGCTGAAGTGATAAGGCTAAAAGCCCTCGACCGTGAACTGATCAAGAGAGAGCTGGGAAGGTAGTCTTTTGCTTTGATTAGCAGATGCTTGCCTCAGCTTAGATTTGAAAGCCATGCCTTAAAAAGGCATGGCTTTTTTGAATATACCTTATCTAGCTTGAGATCTAGAGCAGCATGAAACGCAACTCAAGGCTTAATGAATTTAAAAGCTCGTCCAATGAGCCTTCTTTTCTGAACCTTGTCCAGTTGCCCTTGATATTTGCCGTGCTCATGGAATATCTCCCTGCTGAGACTGTTTGGGTGAATCTAATCCTATTGATTTTTCTTCCCTGATATATTCTGTAGACTATTATGCTTCCCTTTTTATTGCCAACTCTCAGATGCCCCATATGAGAGTTGCGCAAAAACCTCAAAATGAAGCACTGAGTGAAATCCACCGCGTTATCTGGCATACATCTCATCCTTTGTGTTGAGAATGACGTATAGGCGAGGCCGATTCCTTGGAAACGAAAGCCTGTGAAATACTGGCCTTGGGGTTCTATGCCGATTTTCAGATTATGTATCTGCATGGCGAATCAAGCTCCAAAACAGTCAGTTTCGTATGATACCAGTATAATAAACACCACGTTTTTTATCCAATCATCAGGAGAATTAAGCTCATGTCCTATTCGTCCGTTTAGTAAACTGAAGTTAAGCCATATTTTGAAGGTTGATTATCTACTTTCATGCGAAATGCCAATATCTGCATTTCTCACTCTTGAAATCAAGCTGCAAAATAGATTGACTGCGAATCAGCATAGGTGTACTGGAACGTGATGCTTAAAGCTTTGGGGGATCGCCTAGAACTGTTTTCATTTTCATTATGCCCTTAATGAGCGAGGGAAATTCAGATTTTGGATCTGGTTTTTATGCTGTACAATGGCATGCGCAACAGTATAATTTGAATAGCCAGAACCAATCCATAGGAAGCGCTCAGTTTCAGCATTACATATATTAAAGCCATCCAGAAATGCTCTAATCAGCATACAGAGAGTCTATATACTGATTTGCAAATAAAACTGCCTATTTTGGGCTTGATTATAGTGCCTCAAGGATAATCAAACTTAAAAAACAAGTTATGGTTAATTTGTTTACCGAAGGGCAATCGGATCCAGCAGACCTCGTATGGAACGCTAGCATCCCTGTTGAGTTATATAAGATACGTTAAATGATATTGAAAGTCACACAGTCTTCGAAGATGAAATAGCTTATACACAAGTCAAGACCGATAACGGGGATTTTTACAAAGAAATAGGAGCATTTGAAGACTACTGCGGGCGCGTGTCTGATGAATATGCGTTTTACAAACTCCACTTGAGCGTATATGTAACCTGCAAGCCTATATGCTAAACTACGGAAAACCGAACTTTGTCCCTGTGCCTAAATATAGAAAATATACAATGGAATATAATTGTTCTTAAAAGGAAGACTCAGTTTTCTAGTTGACGGTTGTGTCTTATTTATAATATCATGATTTCATAATTGTGTTCATTCGGATACGGCTCATGGTCCAAGTCTGCCAAAAGGCGAGTTCGCAGATCGTTGAATTCGCCATTTTTAAAGCGGGGAGAGCATAGTTCTTTATACATTTCTATTCACCGCCTCTGAAATCAGGGAAAAAAACGTAAAGAGACCGTCCCCGGCGCGCCAGTCGGAAATCCCTTTGAGTTTTGCGGGTTGCCATGCGCCATTGGCCGCATGGGCGCAGCAACGGACAAAGCCGTTGCTATCCAGCGCGTCCTGATCTTCCTCATTCGAGCCAAACCCTCCGCTGCAGGCTCTCGTATAAACATGTTCATGGTTTGCGGGCGCCGCTGCATTGCTTTGGATATAGAAACCATTGGGCGGCAGTTCCTGGCATTCTACAGGGAATAACGCCATCAGCGGCGTCGACGCAGGCAGTTTGTAATTGGGGACGATCATTGCATGGCCGGTCTCCGCGTCAAATTCAATATCCAGGCCTTTAAATAAACGCCCGGCAATGTGAGGGGCTTGATTGGCTGTGACGGCCAGTGAAGCTTGGCTGCGCGGCTTGAAGAAAGCGCCTGCCGGGCAGATGGCCGGCGCTCCCTTTGATCCTTTCGGGCGCAGCCCTTATTTCTGCCGGCTTTCCGCTGTCATTGGCAAATGCGGCATAGCCCTGGCGTTATGCACGCCCTTGGCGCCTGGCATTATAACGCGCCATCCGCGCCGTTGGTTGCGCAATTAATTATGCCGGAGCCTTCTGCTTTTCCTCCCCCGGAAAGTTCAACCGTCTTGCCATTGATTTTCTCAAATATGACATAATATACTACTCATTCCACGCCAGGCGGATTTTTAGGCGCTTCCCCCAAAGCGCGCTCCATCAAGCCTGCCGCGGGTGAACCGCGGCATTCGGCTTCGCCTATGTTTTCGCCGGCGCCCGCTTCCGTGATGTCTTCGGCGGCTTGCAGCGCGTCAGATGCTCCAGCAGGCGCGGATGGCTCTATTCTTTCCGTCCTGGGTTCGGGTGGATCGCAGCCTGCGCAGCAGTCATCCAAGCGGATATATCCGCTGGCGCGCCGGGGCAATCGGCGCGGCGTGGAGTTCCGGAATGCGGCGGCTTCAACGTATGCGCCCATTTCTCTGAGCCCTGCGGCCAAAGGCGCGCATTCGCCGCCGTCGGCAATGGCTGCAATATCAGGTTCAGCATCATATATAGCCCTCACGGCATCCATCGCCGTCCCGGCATCGAAATTGCTCTTGCAGGCATGCACGCCGATTGCGCCAAGTTTTGATTCTGCCGCATGCCCCGCTGTCTAGAGTTTTTCCATCGCGGAGTCGGACGCGCGCTCTTTTCGCGGGTCGATAGGCGCATGCGGTCTGCAGGAGCCGGCATTCTTCATCAAGCGAAATGCGGCTTTTCAGCAAGCGTTCATGGCTGGCCTCGAGGCATAAGTCCCGCGCCGCTTCGCCTGCGTTGGCGCAGCCAGGGAATGCGGCGGCTTTCTGCATATATAGATAGCTCCTCATATTAAGACGGGGATGTACCCGCCCGGCGGTTGGCCTTGGCCGCCGCTTCAACGCCGCCGCAAGAGGTATTCATCCCTTCGATAATAATATGCAGTCGTTTTAAAGAGCTTATAAAAAACACGAGAGTAAAGAGACGGAAAAATAGAAAGATATAGTCTTGTTATCGGATAAATAAGGAGGTATAATAAAGGACAGTTCAAGCATACAAAACATCATGTTATATTTGCACTTCCGATGTCGATTTTTGGCTGAAATTTGTAAACCCCATACCCAGACGAAAAAGCCGTGAGGTTTACATACTGGGAATTGACATTAGACAACTTATGTTACAATTCATGCCTGAATTGTACTTGATTTATAAGCATTTTCTGTTTATTGGTTTTAAATTTTCCAGTGGATTTTGCAAACCGCCTGTACTTCTAAAATAGGGGGATGTTTGCAAAATGCACCCTTCAAAACCAGTATAATCAAGGCCTCCCAGAGAGGTCTGCCGCAGGAAGCGCTTGCCCTACGGGGCTTTGTATCGCTTCTGAAGAAAACAAAACAAAAAAAGAACCTGCCGAATTTATTTGAAATTCTGCAGGTTCTTTTTTATGTTATTTCTCAAGCTTCGACGAGGCCGGATCGGGCGTCCTAACAGGCGTTTTCTGGCTGTTGTATGGCTTAACAGTCATTTAAGGCGGTGTATATTCTATTGCCCATGCAATGCCGCTTGCATTTACACGATGATCATCAATAGCGCTCATTTGCCTGTTGCCGATAAACCACTGGTGCGGCGCCGCGCTATTCTGGCCGCCGCCGTCCGCTTTCGGATGGCTGACTATCTGCCCGCCGCATGCATGGATGTCGCAATTCTCAATAAATCATATAAATGAACGGGGAAATCTATACGATATTTATCCTTGGGCGCATCGGCGACGGTGTCGTTTGAAAAGGCTGTTGAAAGGCTGCCAGGCTATTTTAGCGAGCATCCATTTTCTTTTGCCTGGGTGTTTTCCCAGGTTGTTTTTGCTCCGGTTTCTGAGATTTTTCTTTCATCCTTTCGACTGTACAGAACGGCCCAAGGATTCTTTGCATGAGCTTGGCTTCGGCTTACTCCAGTTCATTGCGGCGCGGCCAAAGCTTAAAATGCCCGTCGAAATCGCGCGGCATTCTAGCATCAGGATCAGCCGCGTTATTCAATCCATTATAATCGCATGCTTGGCAGTTTATTTTGTCGCCGCCAGTCGTTGCCGGCCTTGCCTCGGCACCCTCCACGATAATCTTTGCACCGCCTGGCCTCAGCGGTTTGCCGCGGCCGATTTTATGGCATAGGATCGCGCCGCCGATATGGCTTTGATCTGGGTTCTCCCCAAGGGTGAGGAACCAGATCAGCTGGCTGAGCTGTTCTTCCGAGATATTTTCAAAAAAAGCGCCGAATACAAATTGGCGGCCTTTATCAATCAGTTCCATTGATGAGTTCTGCCTGGATCGCTGGTTATAAATTTCAATATCAAATGCAACAGATGACATAGGGATGTTTTTCCTCTTCCCAAGCGGAAGCAGGTGGGGATGGGTGGAGGCGAAGGCGCCGCGCCTTGCGCTATTTTGAGGATCTCTCTCTCAAACATTTCCGCAGGCGTCCTGTATGCCGGTATTTTCCTGGGAAGGTTGTTGTTCCAGTCCGCCGCCTTGGCGTAAAGCGGCGCAGGCATGCCGTCCACGCTCCTCCCTTTTTCCGCGAAGCGGCACAGAAGCCTGCTGTGGCGTTCGTTGGCCCCCTTCTCGAATTTGGAATGGGGATGGCGGAAATAGACGGCGCAATCCACGGCGTCCCCCGGCCCCGCAAACTCCCGACCGTTACCGCCTGCGGTGATTTTGAAGGCGTCCCCGGCCGCCTCGCCGAAGCCCCCTGCGATCTCCCCCACAGCCGCGTTCACGGCGTCGTCGCAGCGCCCGCCGCCGCGTCGGGCGACCGCCCCTCCTCCGGCTTTTCCCCGGAGTATTCAATGAAGTCCAGACATTCGCCTATTTTCAGCGCCTTTCGGCTGTTTTTGCGGTTTCTTTCATACGCTCCCCCGCCCGACTCGGCGAAATACTTGAACCTCTCCGCAGGATCGCCGTCTGGCTGCCTCGCCGTCCCGCGCTTTATCTCCCGGCCTGCGGCACCCCTGTCCCTGCCGATTCTCGCGGCGATGGCCGACACTCCGGGCCCCTCCCCCGAAAGCGCCTTGATCTCCCCGCGCTCGAAAGGCGACAGGCGTTGAAACGTACGCCCGCTTGTGGTACACTTGCATTGATCCATAGGGATCCGCTCCTTCATTGTTGTTTTCGCAACCTAAATGATATCGTGTTTTCCTATGGATTTCTACTGGCTGTATCTGTTGCATTATCATTTTACAATGAACCTTTCAAATGAAAATCAGTGTAAATGCCGATATCAATCGCGCTCGCTGTAAAAGCAAGCTCTAAAAAAGGCAGTTTCCCATGAAAATCAGTATATATCTTGCAATTAAAAACTTTAAAGAGAGGCGGCAAATAAATGAGACTTGGAAGATTTCAGCTGGAGGAACGAGTATTCCTCGGCAGGGTTGAGGAGAATGCGGTATATGAAATAAAAGGCGATATCCTCGGCGAATATGCCGAAACTGATAAAGTCCATGATATAGGAGAACTTAAATTCTTGCCTCCGATAGATCCTCCAAACGTGATATGCATCGGATTGAACTACAGATCCCATGCGGCTGAAAGCAATATGAAGCTCCCTCAGAGGCCGGAGGTTTTCTTTAAGCTGACTACCGCCGTTTCCGCGCATGAAGAATGCATAGCTCTTCCAAAGATAGCTCCGCGCATGGTGGACAATGAAGCGGAACTTTGCGCCGTTATAGGAAAGACCGCCAAAGATATCGAACCTGAAGAGGCTCTGTTGCACTGCCTGGGATTTACATGCTCGAATGATATCAGCGCCAGGGATTGCCAGCTGAAGCTGGATAATCAGTGGGCAAGGGGGAAGAGCTTAGACGGGTTTTGCCCAATAGGGCCTTGGATCGAAACAGAGCTGGACGTGTCAGACTTGGAGGTTGAAGGTCTTCTAAACGGCGTGCCGATGCAGAAATCCTCAACGGCCAACATGATATTTACGATAGCTCAGATCATAAGCTACTGCTCCAAGAACTTCACTTTGCTGCCAGGGACTCTCATATTGACTGGAACGCCGGAAGGAGTGGGATATGCCCGCAAGCCTCCGGTTTTCGTCAAGCCAGGAGATGTTTACGAGGTCAGAATAAAAGGGATTGGAACTCTTAGAAATCGCTTCGCAGGCTGAGTATGCTGCATATAGAGTTCTGATATGTCCAATTGGCGCCTTTAATATATATTAAAGTTTGCAGGGTTTTAAAGGCAAATATGCCAATGAACTCCAAATTATACCGATTTTGGAGCTAGATTAATCACAGTGAAGAAGTGGATAATCTGCTGCAGAATCGGTAGATTTGAATGAACATTGGCATAGGCAGGAACTTGATAGACTTAAATCCTTTGCTATTGGACCATCATTGAGTAGCTTCCGGATTGGATGCCTTCAAAGTCAAAAAAGTAATAGATCTCGTTTTCCTTCATTTCTTCAGCGGCAATTACTTCTCCTCTTTCCGATACCAATGCGATCAAGGGAGGATGCGCGTCGGAATGCTCCTTCATCAGAGACGCATCTTCCTTAAGAAGCGTTACGCTGATTTTGCCGCTTTCATCCAATTTGATGGTGTTGAAAGCATTGCAGGAATCCTTCAATTCAGATTGAGACATGGAAGAAATGGAAATATCATTTACGTGTCCGTAAGACATCGGAATCCCAGCCGCCGCCATAGGGGACAGTGGCTGAAAAAACCTAGTTTGAAAACCTTCAATCGGCGCTGAGCTTAAGTTCGTTCCTGATATCTTTAAATCAATAGCTATTGCGCAGTTGAAGTTTGAGAGCCAATCTTTTAGCCTCTCGCTATAATTTCCAATGGCATCGATGTGGCGGGTTACTGCCCTGGAGATTTTTTGACGCGCAGAAATCCGCGCGTTATACGCCAATTTATCAAACTCTTCATCTATATCAAGTAAAATTTCTGCAATCTTCCTGCACTCTGCGCAGTCCAGCAAATGACGATTTACTTTGTCTATGAGTTCTATGGCATGATCATCCATAGTCCGTAGCTGGGCATAATCCGCAAGTTCATCAAATGATATGTGTTCAACCATAAAACCACCCTATCTTTCCAACTTGCCATTGACTCTTTTTCAACCAAGGCCTTCATTTCCTAATTCAATCGCTATCAAGCTTGAGCTGGGCTTGCGCTTTGCGACGCATCCTGCTGATCCAGTCTGATATAGTTCTCTCCTTAACATTAAAGACCACATCTCCGACTTTCTGTCCGTCTTTATCAGAGTTTAGGATTCCTTCAAAGCGCCGATACACTTCAGATTCTATCTTTCCATGATGAACCTTCGATAAATCATCCTTAAGGCATGCAAAAATATAAAACAGGGTTTTTCCGCAGACTTGCGTTTTGATTATAGTTACAGGCACGCTAATTGAATCAGAGTAGAGGACTCTGTAAACTTCACCATAAAGAAATATCAGCAGCTTTTTAGGATCCTCATTAAGACAGAGCAACTGCTTCAAGACATCGCAGAAATCCACGTCTCTGTCAGGTTCGAAAGGATCCGGCTCATATGCTAGGATTTGCATGATTTCCTCATAGGAGTCTTCCTTCGGACGTCTATTTGATCTCAAGAAGTCCCTGTAAGAATTGCGCAGTGAAGAGTAAAGCCAGCCAAGCCTTTTATTCGGTTCGAGACCCCTCAGCGTGTTTAGATTGATGGCCGCTTTCTTCAGAAATTTGATGTAAAATTCTTGAATGCAGTCATAATCAGGCTCTTTGGTTTTCGCTATTTTTTTTAGCATGGACTTGGCGCTTGACATATACGCTTCAGTCCAGTTCTCTCTCCAGTTTCTTTGCTCTTGCCCCACAGTCCTGATGGAGTTTTCGACTGCCTGCAAGAATTCATCATCTCCAAATATCACTTGAGCACCCCCGCACTTAAGCTTTGATCGCAATGAAGAGAAGTTGAGGCATGTTTCAAAGGCTATGCAGATGCACATCAGTATATATCCAGCCCTGAAATTATAACGATTTTCATCAAATGTTCTTTTTTTGTTGATAATCCATTGAAGCCGGTACAATCAAGCTCCAAAAAAGGCAGTTTTCTATGAAAATCAGTATATTTGGAGCTTGAATATACAGCGTTCTAGAATCTGCGCATTTGAATGCGCGTTGGAAGCCGCATGCACTCGAAACCTAAAGAGGCGGGACTTCTCGCGCTAAATGCCCATCGGCGCAGAACTACATGAGCCAGCCCCGGATGTCCCGCGATTGCTTGTTTCTGTTTTTAGACCGCCGATTCATCGAGCAGCCTAAAGAGGCGGGCGACCTAAAGGCGATTTCATTAAGAAACTTGATCTGCATAAAAACGACTTTAATAATAATAATGTCTTAAATTGATTTGCATTATTATAGCATTATTAATAGCTAATTGCAATTAATTGATGTAATAGAACTGGCCTACGCGCATCATTACAACCAGCATTATGAAACTTTGGATGTAAACCTGCTGCTGAGGCTAATGGATTAAGTAAAGTAGATCTTGGATATATAACGGGGGCGCTTCGTTTCTTTGCGATTCATAAATTCAACGCCAGGACAGTAAAAATCTCGCATAGGAAAACGGCTTTTTTTATTAGAATTAGATTAAAATTGTACGAAATAAGCTTGCTTCCCTCCTAGAACGGAATGCCAAATCAAACGGAAGTTTAGCGTTTGCAGGCTTTCTCCTAAAGCATATCCAGAAAGCGCAGCTTCTTAGAGTGGGTGAAGAAAAGCCGGCAGGTTCTTCATGCTGGCATGAGACTTCCTTATTTGCAGGCATATGCGCCTTATTTTGGAGTTTGACTAACCACTTTCACTTTGCATAGCCAAGCTATAACAAGGAATTTCAATCAGCATATCTCAAGCAGCCAGTGCATTTGAGCGCCGTCGTTCTACGCTTCATGCAGGAATTAAGAGCATTCGCGAGAGCTAGATGATCTTGATAGTGGCATTATCCTCAAGCTGGGCTTCCAGCCTTTCCCGCAATATCGTCAAAAAATCGCCGATGTCTTTTTTTGAGGATATTGCCGGGACTCCTTGAAAGAGAGACTTGGCGCTTAAGGTCTTCAGCTTTTTGACGCTAGGAATGAAAGTTTCTGGAAGCTCCTCTGCGTCTGAGGAAGATACGCTTGCTCTTTGAGCGGAGGCCTCTTCTGCGTCAAAGAGCTTTATGAAGCGATCTTTCATGCGGGCGCTTTCAGTGCGCATGGCTATCGCCTCATAGATGTTGTTGACGCGTGAGAGCCTGTCAATGATTTCGGCGTAGTCAGCTCTTACTTTCGGCGAATGCTTGTCTTTAAAAGGCCTTTTGCCAAGATCTGAAAGAACGGCGTTCAGGTCATGATTGATGTCTTCCAAAACTGGCTTGCACTCCTCTTCCAAAATGTCAAGGAATCGTTTCATGAAAACATCAGTCAAAGCAGGCAGCTTATGGATGTCGGCATACGGCGAGGATGAACGGACTATCGACTCCATGCCTCCAGCCAGTTTTATGGCTGCGTCGTCCAGGATATATGAGCGGTTGCCTTCATAGATGGAGAGCATATTCACAGCCTTATCGAAGATTGCGCGCTGGTTCCTGAAGAAATGCCGGACTGACTGGGAATCTTCTTCATAGTCAAGAAGAGCGTCGCCCTTCTCATGGAGATAGTCGTAGAATTCCTTGATGTCGTTTATTCGGGCAATCTGCTCCATCAGCTTTTTCCCGTTTTCCAAAACAGACTTGCCAGGATATCTTGCCAGGCAGTATTCATAAAGAAGCTCTTTAATGCTCTCAGGCCTGAGTGAAAGCTCCGCTGCCGCAAGCTCTTTGACGCATGCCATTAAAGAGTCTTCACCGCTTGGGGCGTCAGGCCTGCCGAACACATCCCTTGCGATCATTTTCGCGTTATTTAGGAGAGGAGGAGATATGCGAACCCTGATTTTTATCAGGATTTTATCGATTTGATCTCTCCTCGTGAGAAAACTTGAGATGTTAGGATCAGCAGCCCCTATGGCTGCGCCTGCTAACTCCAAGGATACGTCCTGCTTTTTCAGGAGTCCGAGCAAGGTTCCTGATATGTCTAGATCTTTCCAGCCATACGGCATCCTGCCGAAAATTTCATGAAGGGTTTTTACTGCAAGCGGTGATGGACTGCGCGCGACGACGTGGAGCATCTCTTCCATAGCCAGGTGGTTGAATTCTTTCTGAGTCTCAAAATCAAACGGGATCTTGGGGGAGACGGCGAAGTTTTTCAAATCGTCAATGGATTCAAAAGCGTTAGCTATATAGCCTATTTTGCTGTATATGGACTCAGCCAGCAATTTTAAAGCCTCGAAAGCCCTTTCAGAAGGCTTTTTTTCTTTTATGCCTGATTTAGCGCCGTTTATATAGATCTCAGCCTTAGCCAGGGACTTATAGGCGAGCTCTTTGGATCTTTCTGATCTCTGGCGGCTTTCCCTGGCTTTGGCAGTCTTTATGTCCTCAACAACCGTAGAGGAGCTCTGGCCAGATGTGAGCCTAAGGTAGGACTCTATCTGCAGAGCCTGCTCAAGTTCATCCAAAAACCCTTCATCTGGCGGCAGGACTATGACAACATTCCCGCCTGCCATCGAAAGCGCTTTGAACTCCCCTTCATTTAGAGAGGCGCTGTGCATAGGCGTAAGTATTTGCACGCTTATATCCTCTTTCTTAACGCTTAGCTGCCTGTCATCGATCATCGCGGCAAATGGGAATTCGTGCCTATCATCAAGCTTGAAGCGCCTGCTCTGCCCGAAGAGGCAGAAGAACGCCAATGCTCCGGCTTTGTCCAACAGTTCGCTTGAATCTATTTTTATCTCCCGGATCTCGCGGTTTATGTCCTGCTCTTCATTTGTAAGGAAAACGAAGCGATCTCCGTTTTTTACTATCAGCTTCTGAGCCTCCAAGCGCCTTAAAGACGCGTCAATCTCGCGCTTTTTTTCAAGCTTGTCGACGGTTGCGCTATCTAGCATAAGGACTGCCAGGTTTTCAAGGTTTGCTGGAAGCTTCTCGGATATATACTTTACCATGAACAGGATTTTGAATACGGATATGTCAAGCGGGGCTAGAACTCCGCCTTCGCTATTAGAGCTGTCCTCCGCCTTGGAAATGACGGCTTTTATATTGTGATCCAAAAAGCTTTCAATTGTGCCGAAGAATGCGTCGAAGGGCACGAGAATCCCTTCATCCAAGCCTGAGCATTTTGAGGCGGCATCTTGAAAAGCGTTCAGGAGAGATCTCTCGCCTTGCGAGAGATGCTTGCCTGATAGCCCGTGGGTGCGTATCCCGCTGAAAACAGATTGGAGAAGTTCAAACTGGTAAGGTATGAACGGATAGACATCGGCAAACTGCTTTTCACTCTGAAACTTTTTCATTTCAGGGGTGTCCTGGGAGAAGGTGATGAGATTCTTTAGCCCAGCTGACTTTTCTTTGTAGATTCTTTCCAAAAGCGCCCTTGATTCAGATGTCTTTGCCAGAAGCCTCTTAGCTATGACCTCGTCTACATTTGAGGATGACAGAGTCAGCCTTGTATCAAACCGGCCTATTATCTTGGAGAAGTTGTCGCGATTGGCATTGGTTATAGAGTCTATGTCCTGCTGGCTGGTGCAGATGACCCATGCGCGCCCTCCGCATTCAGTTCCAAGGCTTTCAACTACAGTCTGCAGATTGAGCATGAGTTTGCCGTCGCTGCCGATGTATTGCCCTATTTCATCGCATAAGAAGACGACTGTGTGGGTCTTTCCCGCTTCAGCTGACTTTTTTTCGATATGTTCCCTGACAATGCGGGCGAATGAGGATGCATCAATGGAGCAGTTCTTTTCGCTTAGAAGGTACCAGTCCCTTGCGGCGCCGGCGCTCATTTTTGTCGTTTCTGACAATGCTTGGACTACCGCGTCTTCTTCGAAATAGATATCTTCCCGAGCATATTCCCAATCATTTCCTGAAATTTGCCTGAATCTATCTTTGAAGGCTGAGTAGACTCCCTCCGCCTCCATTTTCCTTTCCAGCTCGGCGACCCACGGCATGGTTTGACAGTATCCCCTTGACCTGTTGAAGACCTTCAGGAAGACTTTGACAATGGAGTCTTTGCTGTTTCTTGCATCAGTTTCGGCCTGCGCGTCTATGTTGAAAAGAATTGCCTCGCTGCTGGCGCAGGCCGCTTCCGCCATGCGGGCGAGAGTCTGAGAGCTTGCCAGCTTTTCCTCGAAGTAGCTGCAGGCGGGCTTGCCGCCATATGCATTGCCTGAAAGCAAGTAGGAGAGGATTTTCAAAAAGTGCGATTTTCCGCTTCCGAAAAATCCCGAGATCCATACGCCGATTTTGTCGGTGCCTTGCCTGTATGCATTGAAGAAGTCGCTGAAATAGCCATTAAGCTCCTTTGTAACTACATATTCATCCAGCTCTGCGACTGCCGCTTCTTCGGAGTCCTGTCCAATTTTTACAACCCCTTGAATTTGCCGCTCAATGTCTCTTTGAAACATGTCTTTGATTTTCATGCCATCTACCTCTCAATCAGCTTGAAAGCCCTATAATAATTGCCGTCTGATACTTCGTTGAACAATTTCAGATCGTCTTCGTAATTTCCGGGGAAGAAAAGGATCAGCGGATTTTCAGGCATCCTGTCGTAGAGGCTGTTTAGAATGGCGTGCGAGCGTATGACAGGCCATGCTTTGCCGACTCCTGTAATGAGAATGATGTCATCCGGCGCCGCGGCCCTGGCGATCTCATTTGTGATGAGGCAGCTGTCCAGGGTAAGCCTGAGAGTCCTCCTTATCGGATTTATAATGGATTCGCTTCCCGATTGGGATTCCTTCAGCAAAACCTTATCCATATAGTTCTTCTCCCTGAGAATTTTCGCCATAATTCCGAAGAGATCGAATTTCCTTAGCATGCGCGAGCCGCCGAGGCTGATATCAAGCGATGAAACGAAGGCGCGCACAGCCAGTTCGTCGCTGGGGTCGTAGTCGAATATAAAGAAATTAAGCCCGGCGTTTCGCCTCAGTTTTAGAAACTCTTCAGATAATAGCCTGCGTTTAAGAAGTTCAAGCCTCTCATCAATTGAAAGCATAATTTCGCCCCGATTCCTAAATCATAGGCGGATGGTTATTCTCGCCTATTCCATCCTTCTTTTTAATACATACGAAGAGAGTTGAAAAAAGTTTCCTGCAACATATATGAAGGAAAAATAATTTCCCTAATGTTTTTTTTAGGGCTCTGATTGAGCTTTATACTTTGCTTTTTAAGGCGCTTTCCTGGCAATGGCAAGGGATAGAAGCCAGGCCTTCTCGGAGTCTTGCAGTTTTTGCCAGGCATGAGCTCTTGCCGCGTTTTCGTTTTCTCTAAAGAAAGCTTAAAGCGACGGCCGTCCTTTAGGGGGCGCATAATGCGGTTTAGACAGCCTAAAGCAAGGACTCTCTTGAGGGTCTGTGAAAGAGTACCCTCAGGCGGGTTTCATAAAGCTGAATAGCTTGTTTTTATTGAGGCTCCTCTTAACAATTACATTCTATTATGACTTCGCCTTCTTATCAAGACAATCATTTGCCTGATGATGTCAATTGACGCCTCCGAGACGCGTTTCAAGTTGCGCAATCGCATGATCGCCCGCTTGGCGCCTTGATGATTTCTATGATATACTTGCTTTAAGTCGTTTGCGCCGCTTTTGGGGCGTGATTATACGCTGAAAAGACCATGCGCTGGTTTCGGAGATGGATGTCCGATGAACTTGTGAATGCCCATATCCAAAATCGCTGAAGATTGATGATGCGCAAGGGCATTTATGGAGCCTTTTTTATACTGACTTGCAGAGCGCCTGCTTTGGATCTTTACTGTCCACTTCCAAGGCGCGACTGATATCGGCATTTCGCGCTCTATCGAAGCATTTTCCCTTTCAGGCTGAGGCATGGCGACGCTAAATCTGAACGCCTTAAATCAAACCTTAACAGGGTTTTTCTGAAAGAACTCCGCGCTATCAAGCGCTTAGGAAAGCGAGGGCATATGAATAAGCCGGCTATAAAAAACTGCGCTGTTTCAGCAAGGCGAAAGCTCCTTGAGGGAGTCAAGGCAAAAATGCTTCAAGCAGGCATTTCAGAAGAGGGGATGCTGACAAATGACGAGGCCGCTGCAAAGCTTTTGGCTATCGGAGTCATTCTTTCAAGCCAGATGCTAGATGCCAGGAAGAATCTCTGCCAGCACATAGCCAAGATCTCCAAGGAGGAAGGAATGAAAGCCGCTTTGGAGGGCGTTGCTGAGGAGGCCGCCTATACTTGGTTTAACAGGCTTGCAGCCATTCGCTTCATGGAGGCGAATTCCTGCCTGCCTTCAGGGATTCGGATATTGTCCAGCGAGTCTGGAGGGCTGGCGGAGCCAGACGCAATCAGGTACGCGGAAATTCTCCCCTATACAGAAAAGGAAGAGGTTGCGCAGCTTAGAAAGCTTAAGGGCGCCTTCGCCCAAGAAAAGCTTTTCAGATATATCTTGATATCCCAAGTCAATGATCTCTCAGCCATTCTTCCGGGATTATTCGAGAAGATTGGAGGCGTGGCGGAACTGCTCCTTCCGGACCTTCTCATTTCCAAAGGCGGGGCGGCGAGGGAGCTGGTCGATGGGATAGATGAGGCTGACTTTCGTGAAGGGGTTCAGATTATAGGCTGGCTTTACCAGTACTATATCTCAGAGAAAAAAGATGAAGTCTTCAAAAGGCTGAAGGGAAAGTCTAAGATCGAAAAAGCCTCAATACCGGCTGCCACGCAGCTTTTCACGCCAGAGTGGATAGCAAGGTATATTGTGGAGAACAGCGTGGGCAGGCTTTGGCTTCATAGCCATAGGGACTGCGGGCTAAAGCGCGGCTTCAAATATTTCTTGGACGTCGGAGGGCTTTCGGATGAAAAGCCTGAAGCCTGCATTTGCCCGGAGCAGATAAAGATCTTGGATCCATGCATGGGAAGCGGGCATATCCTTGTCTGCGCATTCGACGCATTGGCAAGGATTTATGAAAGCGCGGGATATGCCAAGCGCGATATACCTAATCTAATCTTAGAGCACAACCTCTACGGGTTGGACATAGATAAAAGGGCGTCCCAGCTGGCTTATTTCTCCTTGATGATGAAGGCTAGGCTGGAAAACCGCCGCTTCTTCCTCCAAGAAAACCCGCCGCAGCCGCATGTCAGCTGTTTTTCAGAGCCTGAAATCAGCGCTTCGGACTTTGAAAGGCTGCCTGGGGATCTTAAGTACATTTGCGCCCTCTTTGAAAATTCAATGGAAATAGGTTCGCTTCTTAAGGCAAGGGAGGATCTGCGCTTTGAAGAGATCCGACTCAGGCTGGGAGAATGGCCGAATCTCAAAGAAGCGGTGGATGCGGCGCAAATTCTTTGCGGCAAATACAGCGTTGTTTGCACGAACCCTCCATACATGGGTTCAAGCGGCATGGAGGAGGCTCTTTCCTCTTACATCATGACGCATTACCCGAATAGCAAGAATGATCTATTTGCCGCTTTCATTGAGAGGTGCCTGGAGATGGCGCAGGATGGCGGTTTTATTTCAATGGTGACTCAGCATGCATGGATGTTTCTCTCCAGCTATGAACTTTTAAGAAAGAAGCTTTTCGGCTTCGAAATGGTTTGCATGGCTCACCTGGGCGCCAGAGCCTTTCCCGACATAGGCGGAGAAGTAGTTCAATCTACAGCCTTCACAATGAGGAAGGCGCCTGCCGGAAGGCGAAAAGGCGTTTATATGAGGCTTGTGGATTATGACAATGCTGCATCAAAGGAACGGTCCTTTCTTGAAGCTGCTGAAAAATGCGGCAGAGGCGAAATAGCAGCGAACATTTTCCAGACGGACTTCGAAAAGTTTTTACATATTCCAGGAAATCCCGTTGCATATTGGGCAACCGAAAAAGCGGTGAGGCTGTTCAGTGAAGGCTCGGCCCTCTCTGAGATGGCAGAGCCTAGACAAGGCCTGGCAACAGGAGACAACTCTAGGTTTGTAAGGCTTTGGCACGAGGTGGATTTTAAAAAGTGCGGATTTGGGCTTTCTTCCAGGCTTGAGGCTTTGGAAAGCGGAAAAAAGTGGTTCCCATACAATAAAGGCGGAGAGTATAGAAAATGGTACGGAAATAACAGCCATTTAGTTGATTGGGAGGGAGACGGCAAGGAAATCAGAAATTTTGCGGATGATAATGGCAAATTAAGATCAAGGCCGCAGAATATGCAGTACTATTTCAGGGAGTCCATCACATGGTCATTTGTCAGCTCGTCCTATTTTGGCGCCAGGCTGTCCCCGACAGGAGCGCTTTTTGATGTAGGCGGCTCATCCGTTTTTCCGCCGGAAAATCTAACAATGTACCTTTTAGCCTTCCTGTGCTCTAAAATAAGTCTGGAATGCATGAAAATGCAAAATCCTACAATGAATTTCCAAGTAGGAAATGTAGGGGCTATTCCCGTCATAGTGGATGATGCCATTAGATCTGAAGTTGATTCACTTGCAAGTGAATGCGTTGGGATCGCGAAGACGGAATGGGATTCCTATGAAACCTCTGTCGATTTCAAGAAGCATCCCCTTGTCAGGGGGAAAGAGCTGATTAAGGATTCGTTTGAAGAGTGGAGAAGCTTCACCCAAACTCAGTTCTTGAAAATGAAGGAGAACGAGAGCAGGCTGAACTGCGTGTTTCTGGGCAGTTGCGGCATGGAGGGGGAGATTGATCCGATTTCCTCAGACAAAGATGTAACTCTGAGAAAGGCCGATATCGATGCGGATTTGAGAAGCCTTCTCTCATACGCCGTCGGCTGCGCTTTCGGCAGATACTCTCTGGATGAGGACGGGCTGGTTTGCGCAGGGACGGGTTTTGAGCCCGGCAGGTATAAATCCTTTCACCCAAAGGAAGACAATATAATTCCAATAACGCCGGCTGGCTTCTTTGAGGATGACATCATATCAAGGGTAGCGGAGTTTTTGTCAGCAGCCTTCGGAAAGGATTCCCTCTCGGAAAACTTGGAGTTCATAGCGGATGCCATAAGCGGGGGATGCGGCAGCGCTGCGGAGAGGCTACGCAGATACTTCAGCGCCGAATTCTTTCGGGATCATCTAAGGGCATATCGGAAGCTGCCTGTCTACTGGCTTGTCGAGTCAGGCGCAAAAGGCGCTTTCAAAGCTTTGATCTACCTCCAAAGATACGACAGGTACACTATGGCTAGAGTGAGGACGGACTATCTGCATCCGATCCAGAGAAAATATGAATCGGAGGCCAGCAGGCTCAAGGCTCTTTCATATACCTGTGAATCGGCCTCAGAGAAGGCGGCGCTGAAAAAGGAAATGGAAGGCCTTCAGGCCAAGGCGTTGGAGTGCGCAGCTTGGGATCAGGCGCTTAACCATGTTGCGGGCATGGAGGTGGAGCTGGATCTGGATGACGGAGTCAAAGCCAATTATGCGAAGCTTCAGAGCGCTCAGATGCCCGCATCTTCTGGAATGGTTGAAAAGGTTGATTTGCTGGCGAAAATATAAGGATCATTCTAAACTTATGCGCTAAATTATGAGTTGCTCCTTAATACCCTTCAATAGCGGTATGGCTCTATACTGATTTGCATTGAAAGTTCCTTTTTATTTGACTGCAATCGATTTTCTGAAAATCTTAGCAGTGGCAGTCGAGCTTCCTGAAGTTCTGTTGGATTAAAAATCTTGACAGGCAGCGCCAAGTCGGAAGCCATTCTTTCCCTTGTCTTAGCTTAAGTCGATAAAAGCGAATCGCAAACGGAAGATTGCAGAGGCTAAAGCCAAAAGGACGGAAGCTTGCATTCGATCATCATAGGAGAGTCCTAAGTTGCAAGATTCACCCAAAAATCCAGCCCTGAATTCAGTTCTACAATGCTCGCAGGAATAGAGAAAAGCCATGCTTGGGTGTTTCCAAGCATGGCTTTTTCACTTTCGAATATCGCCTTGGCGAATGAAAATATAAGTTGTAATTTCGGCATTACGCATAATGCTCGTCCAAAGTCTCCATAACAGTCTTAGCCCAAATTATCAGGTTCTCAGGACGGTATGAAACGGTTGAGATATCCTTTAAGACAAGTTCATACGGGCAACCGTACTTCAAGCAAATCTCGACGGTTTTTTTCGTTTCCGCCCGTATGGCCTCAGGATCGGCCTTTAGGGCGACCAGCGAGGGGTTCGGCTTTCTGGCATATACATAATTGCTTCCAATCTGCTCCGCGCTTGACTCTTCATTGGCCCATGGACTTACGCCGATCTTTCTGAGGTTATTAAACCTTTTTTCAAGAGCGGATATTTTTCTATCTAAAGGCTCGCAACATCCGTAGTATGTCAGTCCGCATTCATTTCCAAGGCGCTGCCCGTACTGAAGATCGAATTCATCGAGCATGGCTGGAGAAACCTCTGAAAACATTTGAGCCATGCTGCGAAACCATACATCCTTGAAGCGATAAGGCTCCCCCTCAGCATGATCACTTGCGGGAAGCTCGCTTGTCAAGGCGGGCGTGCAGTGAAGATACGGGTTTTTGCACTCTAAAAGACCAAGCCGCTGCATCTGTTCGAGGCCTGACATCGCAGACTGAGTGTAATGCTCCATGATGGCGTGAAGGTGATCCGGACGATCTGAAAGATCGTATAGTATCGCATTTACTCCTCGATAGCGAGCTATATTGTCCCACGGCGGATGGTAGATGTCATGCCCGCGAAGCTCGACATCAAGAATTCCGTCCAGGACTTCCCGCGCAAGCTCGATGTTTTCTTCATCCTTTTCAGGGAATGCCAAAACCTCAGGCATTCTGAATTTCTCTACATCCTCTTCATTTTCCAGCTGGTCTATATATCGGTGAGATAGGATGTTGTTGCTGCTGTCGACGACTAATTGCTCTTCGACTGTTTCCAAGCCATTTCCGGTAGAAGAATATGCTTTTTGGATGATCCAGAGGTTTTCCAGATACATGTCAACAGGAAAGTATTCCTGCTGAAACAAAGAGCGCCTAAAAAAGATCTCCATAGATTTGGCCCATTCGCTTACGCACAGCCGTTTAAGCTTTCCTTCGATGTCCATTTCATGCCAAGGAATTTCGAAGATGAGAACTTGAGGCCTGCCTGGAATAAGAGAGTTGTTTTCAATCATTCTTTTTTTTATCTTTTCCATTCTGGGGTTTGAGGCGGCTTCGCTATAACGCTTGGCCAAATCCCTGAGGATGGCTTTCTCTTCCTTTGATACGCTTGGCTGGTACATTGCAAACTCCTCTCGAAAGGCTTAAACAATCCCGCTTCGCCGGCTGTCATGACATACTGATTTTCACTGTAAATTGCCTTTTGGAGCTTGATTAACCACTTTCAAGGCGCGATTGATATAGGCATTTCGCACTCGACGTATAATCCAACTCTAAAATAAGCAGTTTTCAACGCCAATCAGTATAGCAAAACTACCATGGATTGTCAAACTATTGAGAATGTAATTAGCAAGTAATAAAGCTTCTATGGAATTATTCCGGTAAATGTCTCGTAAGGAGATATGGATGGCAATCAGAAAAACTGAAGCAATTCGAGCGCGCGCTGGCTGAGCTTGGGGTAAAGCCGTCTTGATTGACATTCCACTGAGCGGTGCGAAATGCCGATATCGGCATTCGCACTTGCTATAAAGTTAAGCTAGCTTGCAAATTGAGGGTTGCAATCTGACATGCAACCTTTGACATGCCGCCCAATATGAAATGGCTCAATTGCCTCGTTAGAGAGCATAAAGCAGGGTATGATGAAGGCTGAAGCGAATAAGCCGCCTCAGCCTTCATCAATTGGTTAGAACCAGTTCAAAGAAAATGAGAAAATCGGTAAATCAGACTGAGCAATATGCAACCGCTTCTGATTGCTGCCTTATTTATCTACTTCAATTGAGATGATTGAGTCCGTCAGGTTTTGATCCGTAGAAGAAGTAACTGTGCCCCATTGGTATTTGTAAGCCATTGAAAGGGAGTTTGTCTCATGTGGAGGCCCCAGCTGCTTTATAAGCCATTTGTCATTGGATTTTCTGAGTATCGCCACTGTTTCATGCCTTTCGCTCGGTTCGAACAATTCCGGCTTTCTGTGAAAGACGTCAAGATCCAGAAGAGAATCATCAATGAATCTCACTGTAATCTTCGCGGGAATTCCTCCGAAATTCACTGTTCCTTTGGAGTGGTATCGACAGACGCCTGGAGGGCTTTCCCTTCGATCACTTACTGCGAATTCGCCGGAAAACATAACAACAAATTCCTGCCTAGAAGTTACATATGTAAACTTCTTGCCTTCTATTTCGAAGATGCCTCTTCTTAAATCCAATATCATCCCTCCATATTAGAAGCGTGTTTATTATTGCTTGATTTAACCGTACAGATTCTCTCACATCTTTAATCGGCTTTCAAACTGCCTAACTGGCTAAAAAACTACCTGAAGTATACGGAAACGGCGAGACAAGTATCGATAGCATGAAATTACAGAAATCCAATGCGGTTTTAGATATACTGTTGCAGTCAATGCAACGTTTTCAGGGCTTGCAGCGCTAAAACAGAAGCTTGTCAATGAACATCAGCATATCAAGCAATTCAGACCCTATCTGCGATTATCCAGTAAGATTTATTTCTACAGGATATGCGCTTAGCCTTTTTGCCCGCTTTCAGCCGCAATAAGACAAACCGCATGAAGAAAATGCCTACGGCAATTTATCGCGACATCCCCGCGGCTGCATAGCATTTCTTCAATGAAGTTGCGGCATGAATTCATTGTTGAGGCTTATGACGATTCCCACGGGGATCTGGAACACGGAGCAGACTTAAAAAAACAGCTGAAATCAAGGTTGAGCTGGCAGTTGAAGGCTCCCTTACTGAAACGTTTTGTCAAATATTGCGATTTTACCCTAAACAAAAGGAAGCGAAGCCGCTTTAGGCGGCCAGGTAAACTGGAAAGGCCTTCAGATTGCTAGTGCAGACAGTCTTAATTGCGCTACAGTCCTATTTGGCTATAATCAAGCATTTTATAGGCTAAAAGCATGTCACGCAATTAAGAGCGACAGCACTAGAACGCGCCAGTTATGCCGATTGCGACGGTTTTTGGCTCTGCGTGCGCCCCCTTAAATATGAACTCACGGGAGGCGCAACCAGATGCGGGGTAGATTCGCTCTTCGCGAAGACTGACCAATTATGATTGATTTACGCACTGCAGGATCGCTTGGCTTCAAATCGCAACGCTGCGGATAAACATCGTCCGCAGGCACCTGCATATTCTTGGCAGGAGCAACCGAATAAGCGCTTAGTCTGGACAATGCGAGCCTGCAGGATGCAGTCCCGCGCTTCATACGCCTTCTGGGAGTCAATCAGCGTTTTTGATGACGCACCTATCGACAGTAAAGATGCTTCCCACAAAGGGGGTAGTTTTTTAAAAGCAAATTTACAGCTCTTAGAATTTTAAAATCATTCAATTTCTAGTATAGAATAGTCATCGATTTTTGTCAATGTTTTAGCATAAAAACGATATTTATGTGCCAAAAATGATCCAAATTAATATATGCCGCTCGCAAAATGGGGTACTTATAGGGATTTTAAGATAATGCACTTCATACCCATTTAAAAAATTAGCTAAAGATCAACTCAGTTTTCTTAATATAAAGGACAAAATGCATATATTATTATTCTTGCTCTCTAAATTGTAACATGCTGCACAATTGATTTTAGTAAAAATTATTAGGGCAATTTTAATCTTATTCCAGTAGCTGGAAATAAAGAGGCGCTCCGGAGTTTCTGCTATACGGATGCGCATTGGAAAGCTCCGATTCTGCAGCTTGATTGTACATCGAGCGCGAAACGCCAATATCGGCGTTTCGCGCCTTGAATGTGTGCAGTCAACTGCAGAATCGGCGCTTTTGACTGCGAATAAGCGCTGTCCAAAGTGATCTGCGGATGAACTGGAAAAGCATAGGAACTCAAGGCCGGCTACTGCGTAACGACCTCGGCGCCTCGCACATCCAGGACATCCAGCGTCGACAGGCTAAGGCGAAGGTATTGATAGCCTTCCTCTTCGTATGACTCCAAAACGCCGGTAGCCCTAACCCAGTCGTCCTGCGCGGGATAACCCTTGTCCCACTTCACTTCAAATCCAGCGTTCGCGTCGTTTCCGCAGCATCCCGGACCGTATCGTATGACGTAATAGTAGACTCCATATCCCGGCTCCTCATAAATATCAAATAGGCCTTCGTACGTAATCGTTTTTCCAAAATAATCTTCAGGGTTGTAGTAGATGTCGTTTGTCTGCGCGATGAAGAGCTTTTCTTTTATTTCCACGACCTCGCCGCTTCTGTCGGCGGCGGGGGCTTGGGTTTTTTCGGGTTCCGGGACGTTCTCCGCAGTAGGCAGGGAGAGCGATTGAGCCTCTTCAAGGGATTTTGACGAAGATGAATCCGTAGCAGCTCGCGAAGCCGCACTGCCGCAGGCTGTTGCTGCGCAGGCCGCTAGAGCGAAAGAGGCGGCTAGGATGAGCATTGTCTTTTTCATAATTATCAAGCCTTTCTTAAAAATTACTCACCCGCTTAGCTTTGGCGCCATTTCCCCGCGCTTTCAGGGTTAGGAGTCTTGCAAGCCAAAAAAGCAGAAATGCCAACATATTCATGATGACGACGCTTGCTCCTGTAGGAGTGGCGTAGAGATACGAACAGACTACTCCTACGAAAAAGCATGCGACAGAAACAACGGCGGAGCAGATGGTTACTGTTTTGAACTTCTTAAACACCCTCATGGCTGTAAGTGCTGGAAATATAATGAGGCTTGAAATGAGAAGGGCTCCCATCATTCTCATTCCAAGGACTATTGCGATGGCGGTCAAAAAGGAGATAAGCATGTTATAGAGCCCTGTTTTCATTCCTACCGCCTGCGCGAAGGTTTCGTCGAATGTCACCGCGAAGATGTTGTTATAGAAGAGAATGAATAGCGTGAGGACTGCCGCGGCAAGCGTTATGCTAAGAGTTACGTCTTCTTTGGTCATTGCGAGGATGCTTCCGAACATGTAGTTGCAAACATCTGTATTCATGCCGGTTGTAAGTGATATAACAACAACGCCTATCGCCAGGGAGCTTGTGGAAATGAGGGCGATGGCGGCATCGCCTTTAATCTTGCTGCTTTCGCTGATGCGCAGCAGCGCAATGGCGGCAAGGATCACAACGGGTATAGATACGGCAAGCGGAGCGGCATTCATAGCTGTAGCTAAGGCAAGAGTCCCAAAGCCTACGTGGGAAAGTCCGTCTCCTATCATGGAGTAGCGCTTGAGTACAAGGCTGACTCCCAAAAGAGCGGCGCAAAGTGATACAAGCAGGCCTACAACCACCGCCCGCACAAGAAATGCGTAGGAGAACATCTCCGACAAAATCTCAAGCATTGAGCGCACCTCCCATAAGTTCCGAACCGATTCCGGATGATATATACGATGAAGCCGCCCCGAAAAAAAGCTGCCTTCCCTTCATGTGGAGAATGTGGCTGGCATACTTGATGCTTGATGGTATGTCGTGGGAAACCATGATTATAGTTATGCCGCCATCTTTATTAAGCTTTTCGATCTCCTTGTAAAGATCCTGCGTTGCCGCAGGATCAAGGCCGGCTGTCGGCTCATCCATGAGGAGCATCTTTCGAGTGGCGCAGAGCGCCCGCGCCAGCAGCACCCGCTGCTGCTGGCCGCCGGAAAGCTCTCTATAGCAAGAGTTTTTTAGATTTTCAATGCCAAGGCGCCTCAAGTTCTCTTCACAGGCATTTTTGTCTGACTTGGAATAAAATGGCCGCAATCCGCGGATGCTCATTCGTCCGGATAAAACAACTTCATACGCGCTTGCGGGGAAGTCTTTCTGCGCGTCTGTCTGCTGGGGCAGATAGCCTATCTCGTTTGCCTTAAGTCCGTCACCAGTAAAAATCACGCCGGACTGGACCGGCTTCAAACGCAGCAACCCCTTAATAAGAGTGCTTTTGCCGGATCCATTCTCCCCTACTATGCATAAATAGTCTCCCCTGCAGACGGAAAAATTGAGTCCGCTTGCAACGGTGATTCCATCGTAGGCGAAAGAGGCGTTCTGGCAGGTGATGAAAGCCATGCTATAAAAGCGCCTCCTTCAGAGCTTCAACATTTTTCTCCATTAATGAAACATATCCTTCTCCTGCATCAAAGTCAGCCTTGGATATGTTGTGGACGGCATGAAGAAGCCTCACGCCGGCGCCGCTTTCCTCGCTTATGGCGTTAGCTATCTTTTCATTTGAGAGTTCTATGTGAAAGACGACCGGGATATTTTCGGCTTTAACTTTATCTATTAGAAACGCCACCGTAGCCGCGCTGCATTCGGTTTCTGTGGAGCAGCCTGGAAACGCGGCATAGTAGTCAAGCCCGTAGGCGTCGGCAAGATAGCGGAAAGGAAACCTGTCGCCGAATACAATCGTTTTGCGCGTCGCCTTGCCTATGACTTCCATGAATTCCAGATCCAGCTTTTCCAGCTTGGCGATGTACATCGACGCGCTTGATTCATAAGAGGATGCGTTGGCAGGATCGGATTCGCAAAGGGCATTCTTTATGCTTGTTGCTATTAGAGCGGCATTCTTGGGGGAAGTCCAAACATGCTCGTCATATTCAGGCTCGGCGGGATCCTCCTCCTCCTCCTCTTCCATCCCTTCTGCAAGCTCCTCCTCAACGGCGTCCACGCAGTCAATCATGGAAATGACTTTCATATTTCCAGTGTCCATTGAGTCGAGGATTCCGCGAACCCATTCGTCTGATTCTCCTCCGGCATAGATGAAGACATCGCAGTTTTGAATCATTATGATGTCGGCGGGAGTCGGCTCGAATGAGTGGCTTTCAGAGCCTGGCGGCAATAGCATGTAAACGTCTGCCTTGCCTGCTGATATTTCCCTTGCGAAATCATAGCCTGGAAAAATGGTGGATACTACGCTTATCTTGCCCGAGTTTGAGGAAAGGGCAAGCTCCCTTCTTGCGCAGGAAGAAAGAGTTATAGCAATGAGCGCGACTATTAGAAGAAGCGCTTCTGTTTTTTTCATAGGAATACCCCCGTATTCTTTGACTTAGCCAATAAGCGTCTAAAATGGGCGCAAAAAGGCTGGGAAGCGGCGCAACCGCGCCGATGCCGAAAAGCGCGCGGCAATTCCTAGGATTTTCACATATTTGATCTTACTTTTAGGCAGACGAGGCTAGTAAAGCTCAATTCGGAGGAAATGTACGCTGTGCAGGGGACGGTGGAAAAGATCTCGCGGGCGAGCGCCGCGACGAAGACGACAAGGGATAAGGATTTTATGATGCTTCTCGACGACTCTAGACTGGCGCAGGCTGCGCAGGCGCCATCTAGCGCGCTTGTGTCATGGGCATGGTTTTCGCGTGCGGATATGAGAGTGGCGAAGAGAAGGAAGGATACGAAAAGGGCGCAAAGCGTTAAAGCTGTAAAAGAGGCTTCTTTTTGCCCTCCATTTATGCTTGCGATATTTTGCCGGCGGTTCATGGCTATCCCCCTCATATATATGTGAATGCGCTTAAAATGCATCGGTCAAATCTTGAATGCTTTGAAGTCAGGCGACTCAGCGCCAGAACGATTCCTTCAGTTTTCTCGCGATTTTATCTCTCTAAATTGCGGGAAGCATGATAGAGGAAAATTATTGGATAAATATGCCTGTTTATTTATATTTATCATTTTATCAGCATAAAAGTCGAAAGTCAATCTCAGTAGATACTGGATGCCATTTATAAAGCAATGTTTTTTTTAGTCTATATTGCCAAGAACATTTTAGTTAGATTTGCAAAGCATATTCTATATAGAGGAGCTCTTTTGAAAAGGAGAAAGGAGGGAGGGGCAACATTCTAAAGTGCGATTGACACAAGCTGCAAAGCGTGCTATACTATTCTATTCTAGTATGGAATGGAGACAGTTATAGGAGCAAATTTTTTTCAAAAAATAACAGAAAAATTCCGTCACAGATTTGTTAATCCTCGCCCGTCGCCGCCAATCACTCTCAGAACCGCTAAAATAAAGGGATTTCGAGCGATTTCGGGCGGTGAAAATCAGCGAAGCAAGGAGCCCGCAAGGCTTGGCTCTCAAGAGCCGAAAAAATCTGAAGTTTGGAACACTTTGGAATACACCCCTGTTAATCAACCCAATAAGAGCGTCAAGCCGGAAAGTCTGCCGCTCTTATTTGTTGATATAATTTCCCGCCTAAATCGCACCTTTGCAGTCAATCGCTTCCATATATACAATATAGACATCTCATATTACAGGTGAAAATTATACAAGGTAATATCATGAACAAGGAAAAACTACAAACGGCAATCGACGCTATGCCGGAGGGCGCGGACGCGGGAGCATATCATGACGAGCTTGTCACGCTTCTGTCCCTCACCCGCAACGCGAGCGACGAAAGTATCGCGGAGGCGTGGTCGGAAGTCCACACCGGCGAGGACGAGGAGGGAGGCAGTCCGCATGAAGAAGAACAAAATAGCCATGAACGAAGCTGAATGGATGTGCGCGCTGCGCGCCCTGAACGCCATGCGTAACAGGCTCATAGCCGAGGGAAGCTACACCGACGTGGTAGACGAGGTTATAACAAAAATCGTCAAAGCGCCCGTCAGGAAAGTCAACGACACTTAACCGAAGCAATTCAACCTTACATAGAAAGAGCCGTTGTTCCCCAAAAGGACAACGGCTTTTTCATTTTCGGGGCATACGTACAGCCCCCTACATAGCCGCTTTTGGCGATTTGTCCAAAGGCGGCTAAATCTATGCAAAGGAGAGTTTCAGTTATGAGCCGTATCAAAATCGGACGAAAGTGCGCAAAACTATGGACAGCGATAATTGCCGCGTTTACGCCTGTGTAAACCAAAAGGGCGGCGTGGGCAAGAGCGTCACAAGCACAAACCTGAGCATCGGTCTTGCCCGTCACGTCCAAAAAATCCTGATTGCCGACCTTGACAGTCAGGCGAGCCAGACCGTCAGCTTGGGCTGGACACAGCCGGATGAGTTATCTACAACAATCGCCACGCAGCTTGGCAAACTGGTGGAGAACAAGCCCATTGACCCGCATGAGGGCATTTTACACCACGCGGAGGGCGTTGACCTCATGCCGTCAAGCATTGAGTTATCGGGATTGGAAATGCGCATGGTGAACGCCATGAGCCGCGAAATCGTCCTCCGCAACTATTTGGCGGAGATTAAGCCGGACTACGACGCGATTATCCTTGACTGCCCGCCCACGCTGGGCATGATGACGATAAACGCGCTGGCGGCGGCAGACCGCGTGATTGTTCCCGTACAGCCGGAATATTTGTCCGTAATCGGCATGGCGCAGTTATTTGATACCGTCGCGTTGGTAAAGAAGCAGATCAACCCCGGCCTGCAAATCGAGGGCGTGTTGATAACGCTTGCCAATATGCGGATGAACCTTGCCAAGAACACACTGGCGATTATCCGTGAAGCCTACGGCGAGAGCGTCCGTATATTCCGGCACCCAATACCCTATTCGACAAAGGTTAAGGAGGCAAGCGCGGCGGGCAAGAGTATTTTCGCCTACGAACCTAACGGCAACGCGGCATACGCCTACGGAAAACTGGTAAAGGAGGTGGAACGCAATGGCAGACAAATCGGGGCAGACGTTCGCGCTGCCAAAGAAGTCGAGCTTAGTCGCTGAAATGTTCACCACGCAGGAACAGCGCTACGACGTGAAACGCGAAAAAGTGACGGACATACCATTGACCGAGATTGACAATTTCCCCGACCATCCGTTCCAAGTGAAAATGGACGAGGCAATGCAGGCGATGGCCGAGAGCGTGAAAGCCGTGGGAATCCAAAGTCCCGCGATTGTGCGCCGGAAAGAGGACGGACGATTTGAGCTTGTCAGCGGACACAGGCGCAAGATGGCTTGTGAGATAGCGGGGCTTGAATATTTACAGTGCATTGTGCGGGAACTCAGCCGTGACGAAGCCATCATCGCTATGGTGGATGCGAATTTACAACGGGAAATCATTCTGCCGAGCGAAAAGGCAAAGTCATATAAGAAGCGGTATGAAGCTATGAAAAGAACAGCGGGCAGACCAAGTAAAAATTCCGCGCCAGTGGCGGGGAATTTTCAAGGTAAGGAATCTGCCGAGATTTTAGGTGGAGCAGTAGGCGAAAGTAAAGACCAAGTACGCCGATATATCCGGCTAACCGAGTTAATCCCCGAAATCCTTGACATAGTGGAAGAGGGCAAAATTGCCATGCGCCCCGCCGTGGAACTCTCGTATACCGCTTTTCATCAAATGTTTCTTTTTTGGAGCTTGATTATCCATTGAATGGTGCAAAATGCCGAAATCGGCATTTTGCACCATTCAATGGATAATCAAGCTCCAAAAAAGGTAATTTTATATGAAAAGCAGTATATTTACCCACGGAAGCGCAAGAAACCGTGCTTGAAACAATAGAAAGCGAGGATTGCACCCCGAATCACGCGCAGGCCATCAAAATGCGGAAATTCGCGGAGGAAGGGCGGCTGAATGAAGATGTTATCCTGTCCATCATGCAGGAGGAAAAGCCCAATCAGGCGGAGCAATTCAAAATGCTGCGTGAGCGTATCAACAAATATTTCGCGCCGGGGACGCCCGCGCAGAAGATCGAGGACACCATTATCAGGGCGCTGGAACTCCTGCGGCAGAGAGAAGCGCGGCAACGCAATGACGCGCGGTAAACTTCTCCGACAAGGGGGCAGTCTGCCCATATGGATACAGCCACAAATCGGGCACTCCGCTCTCCCCCTCCCAAACCACCCACCCCCTCTGTTAACCCACAGCAGAGAAAAGCATTAACCCACAGTACACCAACAATCCGCAACCGGCTCAAACATGACCGTTTTTTAATTTAACAGGCAGAAATGCCATATTTCAGAGAATGGAGGAATTTCATGTGAAGAGCAAACCCTTGTCACGCCGCCCTGTTCGGCATATCGGCGTGATACTCTTGGCGTCGGTGTGCGCCCTCTCCCTGTGTGGGTTAACGGTTCTCGCCGCCGAGGAAGGCTCGCCGGACTTGCCGACGACCGCGCCTGCAATCCAAGAAACAGCGCCGCCGCCCGTCGCAATCGTCCCGTTGCCGCCGTCTCCGGAGGATACGCGGGACGAACTGTTCCCCACCGACGCGCAGACCGTTACAGACGGCGATACTCGGGAGATTATCAAAACCTACGTCCTCGCGGCGGGACAAAACCCCGCCGACATTTCCCGCGACGTCTTTGAGCGCGACGGTTGGCGGTATTCGCTTACCGACATCACCGAGAAGCGCGCCAACGGCACGGATACCCGCGCGCATACGGAAACCGTCGCAATCAACACGGACAGCAAAGACCTGAACGCCATCATTCAGCAACTGTCCCCGACACTGGAATATACCGCCGATGATGGTTACTGTGGATTGTTGACGCTGGATTTGGCGTCGGTGAAGTGTGAGGCGGCGGGTGACAAAAACACCGGCTATACCGTAACGGCTACGCGCGAATACCCGCATTTGTCCGCCAATGACTTGTCGCTGATTCCCAAGACCATTACAGAGCGGCAGGACGCTCGATCTTGATACCGTGTCGTGGGAGACGCAGAGCGCAGTGAATGTGGATTATGAGGACGTGCCGACCGGCTACCGCGCTATCGCGAAATACACGGCAAACGCCTCAAAAACCGTCGCCACAGGTTACGTCACCACAGCGGATTACACCGGAGAAATCGCAAAAGCCATCACAGGTGATACAACCTACACGGCGTATTTCGAGGGCAAGGAGATAAACCCAAGCCCCAAGCCGACAGCCACGCCCGAACCGTCAGACACCGCTTCACCGACAGGCAACCCACGCGGCGGCGGTCACACAGGTTTGGAGCTACGTTGCGGAGCTTATTTTCAACATGCTCGTGCTTGTCGGCGCAGTCAAAATGGCTGACCGCGTTGTCCGCGAGATGATGTTCGGCGGCTGAGTACGTCGGTTAACAACAAAAAACTTATTTTGGGAGGATGCAACAATGGCACACAACAACACAAAAACGACCAAAGAACCGCAGTCGGCGGAAAAGCTGACCGGGGAACTGTGCAAATGCGTGGAATTGCAGGAAACCATGAAAGCGGTCAACGCTCATTGGCGCAAAAACGGGACGTGCATGGGCGCGCCCGGTATAACGGACGCACAGGCGCAGAAATTAGATGAGAAAATCGCCACCACGCGCTGTTCGTGGGAGAAACAGCCATTTTCCACCTATGACCTCACGAACAACAACAGCAAAATCAAGCGGCTTGAAAGCAAGGTCAGGGAAGTAAGCAGGGGCTTTTCCGGTTGGGAATTTGACGGAGGCCGCACCGAAGCGAACACGGATTTGAACCGTTTGCAAATTTTCTTTGACGAAAGGCCGGACAGTGACAGGCACAGCGCCCTGCGCCACTCCGGGTTTGTTTATTCGCGCACCAACGGCGCATACCAGCGGCAGCTTAACGACAGCGCAATCTACGCGGCGGGGCGGCTGAATTTCGTCAAGCCAGGCGACGGGCGCACCGTCCGCGAACACCAGCCGAAAGCGCCCGACAAGGGCGACGGCGCGAGATAAGGGGCGGCATGAAGGAGTTTGGCTGTTACAGTTCCACTCCTTCAACAACCAAAAATTGCGTTGCCGTCATCGGTTTTGGATAATCCAAATCAAGGCAAAGGAAATCCTTGTCCCCGGTCAGAATCACATCAATCCCGCTGACAATTGCCGCGTTAAGTATAGCTTGGTCTTTTGGGTCTCGGATAAGCTTCTCCGCTTCCTCAACAGAGGGAATCAATTCATAGGACAACTCCGCGAGAAAGACCTCCGCATCCGCGAGAATGTCCGGCGTCTTGCGTTTTATCACTTCTCGCATCTCGGTCACATTGCGGTCGCAAAGGATCAGTTCGTGGTTGGCGGCAACGTACAGCAATGTTTTCGCTGCCTTTGAATTTCTGAACCACATCGCGGACAGCAGGATGTTCGCAACCACAAGGATTCTCATATCCTGTTTTCCCCGTAGCGAACCTCGTCAACAAGCCTTTGAACATCTTCCTCGTCACGCAAGCCGAGCCGCTCGGCAACGCCTTCCATTGCGTCTTGCGCTTTGCGCAAGGCTTTGGCGGAGGCGTTGTCAAGGATGATTTCGCCGGATTTGTTTTGAAACAGCAGTATTTTATCGCCGGATTTCAAGTTAAGCAATTTGCGAATCTCAGTCGGAACCGTGATTTGGCCATTAGCGGAAAGTCTTACAAGATTCATGAAAATTCCCCTTTCTTTTTTTGAAATTTCAAATTTATTTTATATCTCTATTATAGCATCAATTGCCGGAAAGTAAACCACTGTTTTAGGAGGAACCTATGGAAGTAAAAATAAATCGCGAAATCCGCGATTACATGGAATCCATGTTTTTCGGACTTTCGCTCAGGCAGTTCGTTTTTGCGTTATTGGCCGTGTTCGCGGCGGTGGGCGGCTATTTCCTGTTAAGTCCGTATCTCGGCACGGAAACCGTGTCGTGGGTATGCGTTCTTGCAGCCGCGCCGTTCGCCGCGATGGGCTTCATAAGGTACAACGGCATGACGGCGGAGCGGTTTGTCCGGGCGTGGCTGCGCTCGGCGTTTATCGTGCCGAAAATACTGACGTTCCGGGCAAATAACATCTACTGCGAGGCGTTAAAGCCCGTTTTGGAGGGAGGAAAGCGCGTATGAAAACACTGACAAAACTGTTCGGGCAGGACAGGGAGCGGTTCGCCGTTCCCAAGAGCGCCCAAGACGTGATACCCGTCCGCGCCGTGTGGGAGGACGGCGTTTTCCTTGTTGCCGGAAGCGCGTCCGGTGGCGGCAAGTTTTCCAAGACATTCCGCTAAGCAACCTTTGACGGATGTTGAAACCATTGCCGCCGCTCTGAAAGAGTGCGCGGAAACCATATCCTATACCGATTGCCGTATGCTTGCCATCAGAAAGCAGATAGAGGAAAACGCCGGGGAACCGACGGAAGAAGAAATCTTGTTTGAGAAAATGCGAAAACTTGATTTGCCGATTGAGTAAATAACTAAGGGGGTGAGATGCCGTATGCTGTCTGACAGCGCGAGAAAAAAGGCGGAGTTTTTAATAAGCGTCCTCTGTATCGCCGTGGTTGCTGTTATTATTTACGCGTCATATCGCTTTGTCGGCATTATACTCCCGTTTGTGATTGCTTTTGTTTTAGCCGCTATGCTGCGCCCTTTGATACGGTGGCTGAATAAGAAACTGTAAATAAATAAGAAAATACTGTCGATTCTTCTAACGGCGATTGTATATATCGGAGCCGGGGCATTGCTTATTTTGCTGATTACTCAGATTGTAATTATGCTCAAAGGCGCGCTGATCGCGTTCCCCGGCTATTATCACAACAACATTGAATCCTTGCTGTCCAATATCGGTACTGCGGACGGTTGGCCGGCAAATTTGCCGCCGGAATGGCAAGAGTTTTTATTCAATATTCAGGATAGCCTTGCGGACGGCTTGCAAAATCTTGTCAGTATGATTTCGCGAGCGGGTACATCTGTACTCAGCGGACTATGGAACGGATTTCCGGGATTTTTCATAGGTCTGCTATTCACTGTTTTACTTTCATTCGCCATCGGAACCCAATACGAGTCAGTAGTCGGGTTTATATTTGACCGGATACCCGATAAGCTGCCCAAAACCTAGTCCGGGGTGAGAGAAGTTATCAAAGACACTGTTCTCAAGTATGCACAGGCGCAGTTAATTTTAATGGTCATAGCTTTGGCTGAAGCCGTTATCGGTCTGCTAATCATCGGCGCGCCTAATGTTGCGGGCATTGCCACAATAATAGCTTTCTTAGGCTTAATGCCCGTATTTGGACCGGCTGTCTTTATGATTCCGCGGGCTGTTATTGAATTTTTACAAGGCAATTCCTAATGTGCATTTTGAAAAATCACAAAATATCTAATAATATAAACGTGACTTTTGAAATCAAACTTAAAATTAATTGTGAAATATGTACAACAATCCAAGCGGAAAAGTCTGCA
>JAISZB010000363.1 GCA_031269465.1 Clostridiales bacterium
ATGTTACTTTTTTGGAGCTTGATTATCCATTGAGTGGTGCGAAATGCCGATCTCGGCATTTTGCACTCGCTGTATAATCAAGCTCCAAAAAAGGCAGTTTTATATGAAAAGCAGTATATCTAAAACCAATAAGCGCCTTGTGGAATTGCAGGGAAAGCTCGCCAAGCAGCAACGTCGGCCATTCCGAAAGGTAGAGGGCGGCCGGCGCGAGAGCCTGGCGTGATTGAGCTTGCGCGGAAAAACTTCCGGCTGACGTAACTTGCGCAGGGGGCTTGCATAAAACCCTATTAATGAAATCTCAAGATGACGCTTCACGGGATGGGTCTGTCCGGCAACTTCAATGCAAGTGCGGGTAGCGGCGCAAAGCATCGGCGAGGGTGATGAATTCTGTCCCGGCAGCCGGCTTTGCGGCGGGTGCAGGAGCGCCGCGGCGAAGGATTTGCTGGTGCGCAGGCGGACGCCTTCGGAGTGCGGCGCAAAATATATTGAAAGATTGTTTACATCCGCCCAAGCTGGGAAATATACTGCGAGATGTACGGGAATTCGAGCATGGGAAGTCCATGCAAGAATATCGGATGCTTGGCAGCGCCTGACATCGAACCAAGAATCCCCTTAAGCATTTGAAGTTGTC
This sequence comes from Clostridiales bacterium, assembly GCA_031269465.1. Classification (GTDB taxonomy): domain Bacteria; phylum Bacillota; class Clostridia; order Lachnospirales; family WQUN01; genus JAISWZ01. The sequence continues at coordinate 632 of JAISZB010000363.1, forward strand.
AAGGGCGTTAATTATGACTCTTATGTGCGCATGGTTAGCTCTGCTTGTTCCAAAGAGGTTTAGTTGAATAAGCGCGTTTCTAAGAATCGGCTTTATCAGTGCAAGCGGAGGCCGCGTGTTTCCTTTATGCACGGAAAGATGCAGCGAGACAAATAGCCATGCTAGATGGACGACTACCCGCTTTATCGCGATACAGCTTATGAATACTGCATTTCCGCGATTTTAACCAGAGGATGCAAGCGATTGAAATCATCAAGCCTGCACATCAAGGTTCCCTCTCGTTCAATAGTGCCTGCGGCCGCCGCGACTCCGAAACGCAAAATCTCCTCAAGCGGCCCGCCTTCAATCCAAGCCGAGCAAATCCCGGCCATCATGGAGTCTCCCGCTCCCTGCAAGCTTTTTACCTTGACCTTTATGGCATGAGCTCTCAAAGCACGGCTCTCATTTATTAGCATCGCGCCCTCAGCGCCCATAGAAACGCATATCATCTTGATTCCGCTAGAAATCAATTCACGGCACTTCTCCTTAAGCTTTCCTTTTTCGTCCGGCTGGATTCCGAAGACGCTTGCAAGTTCATGCAAATTGGGCTTTAATATCTCAGGGCCTGCTTTGATGCCATGCCGCAATAGCTCGCCTTCAGCGTCAAGGGCAATAGGAATGCTGGGATTTATTGCTTTCACAGCAGATATGATTTGGGCGTAATAATCATCAGGCACTCCTTGCGGGGCGCTGCCGCTGATTATAAACATTTTCGCCTTGCCGCTTAAGCAGTATGATTTTGTTTTCTCTAAGAGAAGCTCAAGATGCTTTTTTGAGACGAAATCACCTTTTTCATTAATTTCCGTCATTATGCCGGAGTCTTTCTCGAACACCTTTGCATTTGTGCGTATTTTTCCTGGGCATGTTATAAAGTCGAAAGGAATCGACTGCTTTTTAAGGCTCTCTTCCATGTCGTCGCAACCCAGGGTGAAATTGAAGCCGAGGCAAATAGTTTCTTTTCCAAGCCCTTTCAGGACTGCGCTGACATTTACGCCCTTGCCGGACATATCCTCGCGGCTTTCTAAAACTCTGTTAAGTTCGCCGCAAATGAGTTTGGAAACCACTAAAGTCTTATCGCGGCAAGGGTTTAAAGTTATTGACGCTATCATTGGCTCATCCTGCCTTCTCTTCTTTCTAAACTGCGCTGATTTGCAGGTATTTGACTTATACATATAAAAGCTCCTATTTTGGATCTTGACTGTATGCTTTCCTGGCGCGAAATGGCTGTATCGGAAAGCTCACGAATAGGCGCTCATCATATGCAAATAAGTACATTATATCTCATCAGCGAAATTAAGAAAATGCGATGCTAAATACTGATCTTAGTACGAAATTACCTTTTTAGGCCCTTGATTATACAGTGAGTGCGAAATGCCGATATCGTCATAACGCACTCGCAGTAAATCAAGCGCCTAAAAAGAACATTGAATGAAAATCGGTATAACGCTGCCGCCCCAAATCGGTATATGCAACATTTGCAATTAGGATACAGAAAAAGCTTTAATCCATACCTATCAGACTTAAATATACCGATTTGCTTATGAAATTTCCTGCTTTTATAGGTACATTAGGTTGTAAACCAGTATATATACAGACGATTTGCAATCGAATTCACCTATTTTGGGGATTAGACGCACTGCGATCTCCAAGATTTGCATGTTGCGAGATGATCCGGTTTTTTCTCGCTTTTATCTTGACGATTCCCGCTGCATTTGCTAGTATTACATGTCTATGGCGTGAAAGCGCTTTTAGGAATCTTTATAGATTTGCGCGCGAACTGCCCTTTTGCAGCTTGACTGCCCAGCGAGTGCGATTGATATCGGCTTTTCGCGCATTGTAAGTGGACAGTCAAGCTGAAAAGGGTAAATTCCGCAAATCAGTATAGATGCGTCTGTAAATCTGCATGCCAGGCATTAGGGGGGCGTAAATTGAGAGAAGAAGTAAAAATCGATGTGGATCTTAAGAGAGAAGGCGCCGTTGGCGCCTTCTCGGACGGGGTCGTCGACCCCGTCTCGGAAGCCGGCGTATTGGCAAATACCCCTTTGGATGATTGCAAAGGCGGGGAAAGCTTGGTTGCGCCGGAGAATAAAATGGGAGTGATGCCGGTTAGGCGTCTGCTTGTGGCAATGTCGCTCCCCATGATGATTTCTATGCTGGTGCAAGCGCTTTATAATATAGTGGACAGCATATTCGTATCTAATTTATCTGAGAATGCCCTTACGGCGGTCTCACTGGCTTTTCCAATCCAGTGCCTGATAATAGCCTTTGCTGTAGGGACCAATGTGGGCTTGAACGCATTTTTATCCAAAAGCTTGGGAGAGAAGAATTTTAAAGCCGCAAATAAATGCGCTTTAAACGGCCTGTTTCTTGCGGCTTTGAGCGCCATTGCATTCATGCTCTTAGGGATTTTCTTTTCAGCGGCGTTTTTTAAATCGCAAACGGGCATTGAAGAGATTTCAAATTACGGAACTCAGTATTTATCTATCGTCTGCATAGGCTCTGTTGCGCTTTTCATGCAGATTCTTTTTGAAAGGCTTCTGGCTTCAACAGGCATGAGTCTGGGTTCCATGATCTCTCAGATAGCTGGAGCCGCTACAAACATAATTCTGGATCCGATAATGATTTTCGGGCTTTTCGGTTTTCCAAGGATGGAAGTGGCGGGAGCCGCCCTGGCAACCGTTATCGGGCAGCTTGTCGGCGCATCAATTGGACTGGCTTTAAATTTGAGGCTTAACAAGCAGATTTCCTTAAATATTAAGGGATTCAGGCCTGATTGGAGCATTATTCGGAAAATCTACGCGGTAGGGCTGCCTTCCATTCTCATGCAGGCTGTCGGATCTGTCATGACATACGGCTTGAACCTTATTCTCATCTCTTTTACTGAAACCGCAGCTGCGGTTCTTGGAGTTTATTTCAAACTTCAAAGCTTTGTGTTCATGCCTGTTTTTGGCTTGAACAACGGCATGGTTCCAATTATAGCCTATAATTTTGGAGCAAGGAACAAGAAGAGGATTGTTGAGACAATGAGGCTTAGCATATTGTACGCCCTAGTGATAATGGCTGCGGGAACTGCTGTTTTCGAAGTGATCCCCGAAAGGATGCTGACGCTTTTCAATGCTTCGGATCAAATGATGGAAATAGGCATTCCCGCGCTTAGGATTGTAGCGGTTCATTTTGTATTCGCCGCTTTTTGCATCATTGTGATATCAGTATTCCAAGCCTTAGGCAACGGAGTAGAGACTTTATACATATCTATCGCAAGGCAGATTGTCATTTTGCTTCCCGCAGCTTGGCTGCTGTCGCTGACAGGCTCTGTTGGAGCGGTGTGGTGGGCGTTTCCCATCTCCGAAGCAGTTTCTCTCGCTCTGTGCATTTGGTTTTTAAAAAGGATATATGGCCGAAAGATAAAGGTTTTGTAGATTGCTTGAAACGCCTTAAAAAAGAGAGCCTGTTTGAAAATATGCCGATTTGCAGTCAACGCTAATTTGAAGCTTGATGTAGTCAAGCCAAATGAGGCGTTTAGCGCGATTTGATAGAAGGCTAAATGTCTTTCGCCATTGTTGGGGGGGCGCAGCTTCATAGGGTTCATATGAAAATCAGTATAGTGTCATATCTATACAATAACATTTTCCATCAAGTGTTGACATTTGAAACGATTATCTAAAAAACTATGATCTTGACTTAGCCAATGCTATAATTAGTGAAGATGCTCTTCATCCTTAAGTAAAGAATCCGGCTTCATGTTGAAAATACCGGTATTATGGAGCTTGACTGTTACTTGATCACGGATTATCAAGCTCTATCATAGGCGCATTTGCACTGATTTGCATATAAAATCAACTGTTTTCAAAAACAGGAGCATTTGACTGCAAATTGGCGCAGCATCAAATCAGCATGGCTTTTCAAAAGCGAAATTCAGCCCTGTTTTTTTCCAAGCTAAGACTATTTTCCATAGATTTCATTTCGGGAGCGGTGGATATGGCTTATATTGATCTGGCGGGGAATTGGAAGCTTGAAGACAGGCAAACTGGGCAAACGCATCCAGGATGCGTGCCTGGCTGCAGTTACTTGGATTTAATCGAGGCAAAAGCGATACCTGATCCTTTTTGGGGATTGAATGAAGAATCGGCAAAGGCTGTAGGGGAAAAAGATTTCGTGTACTCCAGAAGCTTCACGCTCGAAAAAAGCGTTATTTCAAGCGATAGCGCCGTCCTTGCTGTTTCAGGCCTTGATACGATTGCCTGCATAAAGCTCAATGGGGAGCAGGTGGCATCGTGCTCAAACGCCTTCATCAGCTGGCGCTTCAATGTCAAGCGCTTTCTGAGAGAAGGGGATAATCTCCTGGAGATTGAATTCACATCTCCGCTCCCCTATCTGCGCAAAAAGAATAAAGAAAAGAAACTGTTCGCGCTTTCATTCGGATGCCCTCCTGCTTATCTGAGAAAGCCGCAGTGCCATTACGGTTGGGATTGGGGCCCGAATTTGCCGCCAGCAGGCATTACTGGAAGCATCGGGCTGGAATTTAAAGATTCCGCGCGATTATCGGATGTGAAAATAAAGCAGAGGCATCTTGACGGGATAGTGGAAATCACCATTGAAACAGGCATAGAGATATTCGCGAAAACCGAAGATCTCAGCGTTTCAGCTATAATTAAAGCGCCTGACGGCGCCGTGCAGCAGGCTGAGGCGCAAGCGGGAGGCATGCTGTCTATAAAGATTCAAAGCCCATTGCTCTGGTGGTGCAATGGGCTGGGGGAGCAGCCTCTATATGAGGTTGAAGTTAATCTAGCTTCTGGAGACAGGGTGCTGGATTCATGGAGCAGGCGCATTGGATTAAGGCGGATAAGGCTGGATTCCTCAGAGGACGGGCAAGGACGAAGGATGCAATTCATTATAAATGGCGCCGCGATTTTCGCCAAGGGAGCTGATTGGATTCCTTCAGACTCATTTGTTTCAAGAACCTCCAAGGATAATTTGAGGTTTTACATAGAAAGCGCCAAAAGAGCAAATATGAACATGCTCAGGGTCTGGGGGGGCGGATATTACGAAAGCGACGATTTCTATGATCTCTGTGACGAAATGGGGATACTTGTCTGGCAGGACTGCGCATTTGCATGTTGCGAGTATCCTTTGGATGATCCTGAGTACATGGAGAACGTCAGGCAGGAGATAATTTCAAACGCCTCACGCTTGCGGCACCATGCAAGCCTGGCGTTGTGGTGCGGAAATAACGAGCTGGAATTCATGTATATGTTGTTTATGAAGAAAGGCAGCATAGCTCGGCACAAGAAATTTTTCTTTGAGGTTCTTAGAGATTGGATTGCAAGCGTGGACGGGGAAGCGCCATATTGGCCTGGCTCCCCAAGCTCGGGAGATCCTTCTGTAAAAGTCTCCCTGGTTGGCAGGGGGGACAGCCATTTATGGCAGGTATGGCATGGAATGAAGCCTATTGAGGCTTATGAGGAGCTACCGGCAAGGTTCTGCTCTGAATTTGGATTGGAATCCATGCCCAGCATGAAAGCCGTTAGAAGCTTCACTGACGCTGAAAATCCGGACATACGCGATCCGGTGATGAAGCTTCATCAAAAATCGAAGCTTGGAAATGAAAAGATGCTTTACTACATATTGTCTAAATACAGATATCCATCAAATTTTGAAGACTTTTCCTATCTGTCGCAGCTGATCCAATCAGAGGCCATGAGGATGGCGGTTGAAGGATGGCGCAGGCAAACCGGAGTTTCAGGAGGCGCCCTATACTGGCAATACAATGACTGCTGGCCTACGGCCAGTTGGTCGTCAATTGATTATTTGAAGCAGTACAAAGCTCTTCAGTATCGGGCGAGGCATTTCAACTCCATGGTGTGCGTAACCGCAAAGATGAGCAGGAAAAGCGCATCTATATATGTAATAAACGATCTTCCACAAGTCTTTCAAGGCGTGTTTTCTTGGAGGGTCTTGGACTTTTCAGGTGATATTGCCTCATCCGGGCGCCAGGAGATAAAAATAGGATCCATGCAGGCCTCAATCGTACTGACGCTGGACTTCAAAGCGGCGTCTAAGGGCAAAGACTTAAGGAGCCTCGCTTTGATTCTTGAAGTATTTGACGACAGCGAAAACTTGGTTTCTTCTCAAAGCAATTTGCTGGTTCCGGACAAGAAGGCTTTGCTTGAAAAGCCGAAAATCGGCGCCAAGCTGGCCTTGGACGGCGACACCGCGATAATAAGCCTGTCATCCGACACTTACGCTAGATATGCTTATATTGAGATTGATGGCGTTGTCGCCCCTCTTTCAGACAACTTTTTTGACATGGAACCGGGAAGGAGCTATGAAGTTGAAGCCCCGGCGCCAGAGGGTTCAAGCGCGCGCACCTTGGAAAAAAGCATCCGCATAAAATCCCTTGCGGATGTTTCCTACAAGGGCACGGAATTTACAGATTCTTTGAGAAGGCTGTCCTTTATGCTAAATCCCACTAATTTATTCAGCTGGGTAATTTTCAATTTGATTTAAGGGCGCGCATGCCAGGCGCCATTGAAGGCGGAAGTTATGGATGCTTTGAGCATCCATCGGATGTCGAAAGCATCTTATGGATGCTAAAGCATCCATAACAGTCCGATCTTCATCGAAGGGATCGGAAATCCCTAAGCTTATGACGCAGTCAAGACAGCCTGAGCGGGTTTGAGTTTATACGCGCTATAACAACGCAACTTTACTGATTTGCTAGGTTGGCTGTACAGCGGCGCGATGCCGATATTGGCATTTCGCGCCTTGAATGCGGACAGCCAGCCTCCAAAAAAGAAGCATATGACTGCAAACAGGCGTATTTGAAGGCGTCCTTAGCTATACTGATTTGCACTGAAAGTTCCTAATTTGGAGCTTTATTATACAGAGAGCGCGAAATGCCCATTTCGCACCGTTCAATGGATAATCAAGCTCCAAATCAGGTGCATTTGACGGCAAAACGGTATATCTGGATTTCCATCCCGATATGGAAGGTGACGATGGGTTGGCTAGCGTTTTTGGAAGGTTTTTTTCAGTCTCTCGCATGGTGAAGCCGGAGGATGTTGCGGGGGAGATACCAAGCTCCAGAATAGTTTACCATGATCTTTCTAGGATCGCGGTGCCATCAGTGATAGAAATGGTGTTTATGTCCCTGATAGGCTCCGTGGACACAGTCATGATAGGAAACTTGGGGTATGAGGCGATAGCCGCCGTGGGGCTTGTAGGACAGCCGAGGATGCTCATGCTGTCGCTCTTCTTCGCTTTGAATATCGGCGTTACCGCGGTTGTGGCAAGAAGAAAGGGTGAAGGCAGGAAAGAGGAAGCGAATCATGCTTTGCGAAATGCGATGCTTGTTATCATGGCGCTCTCCGTCGTTGTTACAGCAGCATCCTTAGCATGGTCCCAGACGCTCATAAAGCTGGCGGGCGCCAAGGAAGACACGCTTAATATGGCTGTGCAGTATTTTCGGATAATGTCATACTTCCTCCCGGCGAGCGCTTTGACTATGTGCATAAACGCCGCTCAGAGGGGGGCGGGGAACACTCGGATAACCCTGATGGTTAACTTAACCGCGAATATAGTCAATGTAATTTTCAATTACCTGCTTATTTATGGGCACTTCGGCTTTCCGAGGCTTGAAGTGGAAGGAGCTGCCTGGGCTTCAGGGATCGGAATATGCGTAGGACTTGCCCTTTGCATCGCCTCCTTGTTTGTAAAAAAGTTTAGCGATGGATTTTTGAGGCTTTCTCTGAAAGATGATTGGCGCTTGCGCAAAAACACGCTTGGTTCCATCATGAAAGTTGGAGGAAACGCCATGGTAGAGCAAGGCGCTCTTCGCATAGGCTTTTTTGCGTACGCGGCGATAGTGGCCAATTTGGGAACCGAAGCCTTTGCCGCGCATCAAGTTGGAATGCAGTTTCTCAGCCTCTCATTTACATTCGGGGACGGCTTGGCGGTTGCGGGAACGTCTTTGGTGGGGCAGATGCTTGGACAGAAGCGGCCGGATATGGCTTCAATATATTCCAAGTGTTGCCAGAGGCTCGCGCTGTGCGCGAGCATTGCTATTGCATCCACGGTTGCGATCCTCCGATTTCAGCTTGCGGGGATATTCTTGGATGCAAGCAATCCTTCAAGCTTGGAGCCTTTTCTCCTCGCAGCCGACATTATGCTTATGGTGGCGCTGTTTCAGCCGGTTCAGATGCAGTCGGTCGTTACTTCGGGATGCCTTCGCGGCGCCGGAGACAATCTGTATGTGGCGATGATCATGATTATCTGCGTTGTTGTGATAAGGCCGATTCTAAGCTGCATAGCTATCTTTGCGTTCGGATTCGGCTTGTTTGGAGCATGGTCTGCTTCCCTTGTAGACATGACTATCAGGATGAGCCTTATGTATAGAAGGTTCAACAGCAATGTGTGGCAAACCAAGAAGGTCTAGCCGGGCTTAGAATCTCTCACGCGCCAAGTGAAGTGCGTCGCCTCGCGAAGTGCGTCGCCTCGCGAAGTGCTTTCCGGTGAAATCATATCGCGGCCTAGACTTTTAAAGCTTGCCAGGGAGGAGCGCAAAGCCTTTGCGTGAGGCGCATTGGCGTTTATGAGCCTTGGAAATACGCTTATTTTTACATTAACCCCTATGACATTGCGCTTAATGGTGAACGCCATCGCATTGAAAGTGGACAGTCATGCCAGAAAAAGGCGCTTCTGAGAGCAAATCGAAATCAAATGCTCCGTTTTCAGGGCCTGATTTTTTTTCAGGCCCTGAAGCGTTGGCAATTATACTGATTTGCATATGAAGCGACTATTTTGGCTCTTGGCGGTACAGTGGAGTGTGATTGATATCAGCGCTTCGCGCATTGGAAGCGGGCGTCCAAGATCCAAAATAGGCGCATTTGACTGCAAATCAGCAAATTGGGCGGATCAGCTATGAGAGAATGTTTCTTGGACTCTCACTCCGCCGTAAAGCTCTATAGAATGATCGTTTGCTCCAGGAACGCCGCAAGCATCCGCGCGGCAGTGCGCGCAGTGCCTGAACTGATTCAGGTGCTTTCCAGCGGCGGAGCGGGCGGCCTCTATCTGCTCGCAGGTTGGGGCGGGCATATCTGCCATCTCGTGCTGGGGTATCAGAGGAATCAGATTGTGCTTTGAAGCCCCGCATGCCGCTGCGGCCTTCGCTATATCCTCTACGTGATGATCGTTCACGCCAGGGATTAGCACTGTGTTCACCTTTACAAGCATGCCTTCACGCGAGGCTTCGGAGACTCCTGAAAGCTGGTTTTCAATTAGGATTTCTGCGGCGCCTGCGCCTGTTAAGATCTGGCCGCCGCTAATTATGCGGGAAACCACTTTTTCTCCTATGTACGGATCGACTGCGTTTATCGTTACGGTAATCGAGCGGACTCCTACATCCCAAAGCGCGCTTGACTTGCCCGGAAGGGCTAGCCCGTTTGTGCTAAGGCACTTTATGAGTTCGGGATACGCGCTGTGGATCTTCGAAAAGGTTTCAAAGGCTTCGGAAGAGGCAAGGGCGTCGCCCGGGCCGGCTATGCCTATGACTGTTATTTCAGGGCACAGATAAAGAGCTCTCGCGGTGATTGATACCGCGTCTTCAGGGCGTATGAGGCCGCTTGCGACTCCCGGCCTTTGCTCTGTAGCGTTTAGAGCCCGCAGGCAGAACCGGCACTGGATGTTGCACGCGCCGCTTACCGGCAGATGAAGCCTTCCTTGCCGGCCAAACTTTCCGTCTGAAAAGCATGGGTGATCCACAGAGATGTTCCTATGCTTAAGCGCTTCCGGCTTTATAATTTCGGCTTCCTTCTTCGGCCTGGAAAAGTTTCCCGATATCCTTTTCAAATAGAGCCTGTATTTATCCAGAAGCTCATCCGCAAATCCTGAGCGATCCAGCACTATGACGCCTTTAAGCTCCAGAAGCTTTCGCGCGCAGCTGCCTATCTGGGCGACGAATAAGACTTCGCAGTCTCCAATCAGATCAACGGAAGCCTGAAGCGCGGATTCGTCGTGCTCTCCAAAGACGCAGGGAGTCTTGTTTTGCCTTCGTTCAATGAATCTCCAGCCTTTATTGTCTATATCTACTATGTCAAATGACGAAGCGTGCCCGAAGTGCTGCGATACGAATTTGCCGTCTGGCGCAGCAAGCGCAGCTAACATAAAATCACCGCCTGAAGAAAATTTGAAGCGCCGCTTCAGGGCAAGCATAGATCCCTCTTTAAATGCCTGCAGCCGCGCCGCCGACTATTATTCCGGTTTCAAGGGCGAGAAGCTGATCGCTCCAAGACGAGGCCCATGTTTGAAGATCGCGGATATCCAATGGGGAGGGAATCTGCGAAGATTCATGCGCGGCAATCTTCTCGGCCAGCTTCATGTAGACCTTTGCCTGATTGGAATCAGGAGACGACTCTATAGTTGTCTTGCCCCTAAGCTCCGACTGGGTTACCGTTATTGATCTTGGTATGTATTCAATTATGCTTGTTTTGGTCTTAAGCGCGAAGTCATCAACGATGTCCTTTGAGTATCCAGCGTTTATGGAGTTTGCGATAATCCCTCCAAGCAAAGCCCCGCCGGCATTTGAGTACTTCTTTATGCCTTTAAAAAGGTTATTGGATGCGTATATGCTCATGAAGTCGGCTGACGAGACTGTGAATACATGCTCGGCTATGCCTTCCCGAATTGGCATGGCGAAGCCGCCGCATACTACATCGCCCAAGACGTCATAGATCACGTAGTCAAGCTCCAGCTCCTCAAAGGTTCTCTGCTGCTTGAAAAGCTCCACAGCCGTAATGATGCCGCGTCCGGCGCATCCAACGCCTGGGGAGGGGCCGCCGGCTTCTACGCAGTAAATGCCGTTGAATCCGGTAAAAATGACATCTTGCGTTTTTACTGCGGATTTTTCGCGCAGCGTATCAAGGACTGTCGGTATGTACGTTCCGTTTCTTAAAGTGTTGGTGGAGTCGCTTTTGGGATCGCAGCCGAATTGCATGACGCGAAATCCCATCACAGATAGGGCTGCGCTTAGGTTTGAGGTAGTGGTTGACTTGCCGATGCCTCCTTTTCCATAGATCGCTATCTGCTTTATTTTCTTCCTCATTTCTTTTCCTCCAAGCTTCACACTAATTATATATAACATACTATTCATATTATAGATATATGTTTATAAAAAGTCAAGGGGAATAAAACGGCTTTGAAACGGGCTGATAGATTAATGCCTGATTAAGATGGCCCTAGATAATAAAACTGTTGGAAACTATACTTGGCTTTAGGCAGATTAAGGGCCTGGTTTGATATTCTTACAGCTTTAAGGTTATTTTGCACAACAGTCAGGTTCTTTTCCTTCAAGAAAATTTCGCGCAGGCGTCGGAGGCAGAAAAGGCATGCCCTTCTTGAGAGCGGAGGGCGGGCGCTCGACGCCTGCAAATCAGTATAATCGGCAGATTTGTTTGAAATCAATCAAAGTTTCTTTTTTTAGACGCGTGCGAGCCATTCGCCTTTATCTGCCGGCGGCGCAGGGCAGCCAGGGAAGGAGCGGCGGGTTTTAAGTGTCCGCCGCGCACCGCCTCCTCGCTGGCGCAGGTGAAATGCTGAAACTGGGTGATCAGGCAAGCCATGAGTTCGTTGCGTTGCGGGATATTTCAGCCGCGCTGCGCCGATAATCATCAAAGCCCGGGTGGCTGCGCTATACCGCTTTTCATCAAATGTTCCTTTTTTTGTTGATTATCCCTTGAGCGGTGCGATTGCAGTATAGGTTTCGGCGGCCTATATTGCTATATTTGTATATCTGCCTGCTATTTGCATCTGCACCCGGTGATACTTTAGATATGCATGCCGATTTCCTTAGAAAATCAGCATAAATCAAGAGCCGCCGCGCTGTTTTTCAGCGCGGCGGCTCTTGATGTTGGCGGCTATGCCCCTATATAAGCTGCTTTTTTGATTTGCGCCTTTGTAAACTATGCTTATAGGCGCTTAGGCGCTAGAGTCGAATGCCTAATAAAGCTTTATAATATCGTATATTTTATCCCTGATTAACTTTGCGACTGCCATATTGCCTTTGGCGGAGTAGAGGTTGCCGGCTAGGAAGAAGCCGTTTCTGCTGGAGCTCTCTATAAGTGGAAGCGCGTCCAGCTTTATCAGATCATCGCCTAGGTACTTGAACTGGAACGGGACTGATGGCGATCCGCCCCAGTCTTCCTCCAACGCGATTATAGCCAAGTCGTTTTGCTTGAAAGGGATGGATTGCATAAGGGAGAACAACCGTCCTGCTTGAACCCTGCTTATGTAGTTGGAGCAGTTCACCACCTTAAGAGGAAGCGCCAAGATGGACTGAAGGCAGCTGGCTATGGTTTCGTCATCGGAAACTCCCTGGCCGAAAACCATCGCGCCTCCAAATAGATAGACTGAGCCGATGAATCGATCCGGCTGCATGCATGTTCTTCTGTAGCCCATGGAAACATTTGCATAGTTGCCTGTTCTGTCTTCAAAGCGCCATATGTCATCCCGGCCCAGGGTATTAGGCGGAAGAGTCATAGTTTCAAGTACCTTGGAGAGGCTGTAGGAATCATAGGCGCCGGGAAGCCGCGACATGCTCCTGTTGGCCGCGCGCATGATCTTTTCGGCTGTGAGCTGCATCAGCTTTCTTTCATCTTCGGTGGGGTTTTTGAGAGCTCTGATGTTTGGAAGCTTCACCGCAATAATCGGGATTTTGACGTTTTTTTGAGTAATCAGGCGTGTGTTTCTCGTAAAGAAGTATTCTGTGCTGAGAGTGTGAAGAAGCTCATGAAGCCAGTATATTTTTGCGTTTTCAGGAAGCATGTTCTTATAAACGCTCATTTCATCGGCAAGTGGAAGGCAGGCGGCGAGCACTGCGTCGTTTTCAGTTATCGCGGCTTGCCGCAGAGGCTCGAATCTGAACACGCTGAGTCCAATTTCCGCTCCGAAGGTAAACGGGATGTCCAGCGTAAAGGTGTTTCTGACATTGATTCCTGAAGTTCGCACGGAATCCATAATCAGAGGCGCCGTATCGGAATCGGCTACTATTGTGATCTGGTCGATGTCCGCTTTCTTGAAATAGCTCATGAGATTGTAGCCTGCGCTTTGAAGCGCTATGCTTTCTGCTGAGGTTGTCTCAAGAGCAGCCTCCCGCTTTGCGGCCAAGTCAAAGAGCTCGGGGAGGTGCTTTGAGTGGAGGCTTTTGAATCTAGGCGCCTTGGGATCTATATAGTCGAAGACGCTCTGCTCGTTGTACACGAAATACGGCGTGCTGAACCTATATGAATCCTTTTCCCCGATTCGCCTGGCGTGCAGCTTTATCCAATATATTCCGAATGAGTTTATAGCCGCCTCATATACCGTGAACTGCGCAAAGGGGGTTTTCTCAAGGCAGACGCTTCCCTTCATCAGTTCGAAGGAGAACTCATGCCCGAAGGAGCCCCGTGGAAGCAGCAGCTGCATTATAATAAGCCCGTTTACAATATTGGCTTCATATTTAATGTCTATGTCAATGACGCCGCTGGGATTCTTTTTCTGGGTTGCAGCATTCGACTGCGTTCGGTTCGAGACATCGGAGTCGTACACCTTTACGCCCATGAGCGCCATCAGGATTTTGCCCAGCGTCGCGTCAACTGATGGATCGTAATGCGTCAGCCGGAATCCTTCAAGATCGCTTTCGCTCTTTATATAATTTCTAATATCCAGCAAATAAGCGTTGTCGTTTCTTGCGACGACATCCTCTGCGATTGAATTGTATCTGATCCTTCTGTCATAGTCCGCAGCGTTCCTGTCAACATCGGAGGAGTCGAAGGAGTTCGACTTCAAGTGGTCGAACTTGACCTCTGGAATGGTGAGTATTATGAGCGAAGCGTTTTTTGGAATGTGATCGCAGACATACTGAAGCGCATCGTCCAGATCGTCATCGCTTAAGCTGTACGGCTCAAAGTCCTCCAAAAACTTCCCGCTAAGCAAAGAAGCGCATTCTGCGGGGATGAATGCGGCAAACTCCGGGGAATCGCGGCTGACGTACTTGATCATGCTGCGCTCGCCCATAAGGCTCACGAGGCAGTAGTCGAAGCCGCCGGAAAACATTTCGGAGGCGAATGCGGCCTCGTCCTTGAGATGGGTGTTTTCCCGCAGGTAGGCTTTCTGCTCTTCGGTAAATTCAAGGAATCCATAGGCCATGCAAATGGATGAGGGCTTTTTGAAAACCTCTTCCCTCGCATTTGGAAGGTATTTCTTTACATGTTGGATGAGTCCCCTGAGTTCATCGCCTCCGCGCATCAGAAGCTTCGGCAGGCCCTCTCCGTCATTAGAATCCATGATGAAAAGGCCCTTTGCGTTGATCCAGCGAGGAGCTGGAGAGTTGTCAAGCGGCGCGGCCCACGCTTCTTCGCGCTGGGCGATTTCAGGATGGCGCAGCTGGCTGTAGGCCCACTGCTCAATTCCTGGCATGTCGAGAATCTTGTCTGAGAAGACGAAATGGATGATTTTGCCATCCTGAGCGGCATAAAAGCCGACTATCCCCATGTCTTCAAATACAGTTTTAAGGGTTATTATTCCGCTTGAAATAGCGGCGTCGTTTAGCATCAGGCCGAGACTTGACCTGGTTATGATGGAGTTTGTCAGGTTCAAGGCATTTGAGGTTTCAAGCATATCCGCGAGTTCGTCCATGCTTGAAAGAGCTGGGGGCTCAATGGCGCATTCCATGCCCGCCTGAAGCATGAACTTCATATTCACTTCATTCGTGCGGGGCTTGGCGATGGGCTTTGACAGCTTATACTGGGCAAGGCGGATGTGAATTTTATCGCTGAATCCGAAAAATTCAGGCATGTCGACTAAATCCCATAGATTTGCAGGCTTTGTGACATTAAGCTTTGGGAGGCAGAAAGCGGCTTCCTTCAAACTGTATTCGCTTCCCGAAATATAAAGCGTATACTGCGGCCTAAGCCTTGTGTTGGATATTATCTGTCGGATGCGCTCGCACTTGGGGGTTGGGGTTTTATCTACTTGGGGGAAGACGAAATGATCCCATATCCCCATCTCTTCCATTTTGACTCTGACGCTTTCCAGATCGCCCCTCGAGCAGAAGGAATTCATAATGCCTCTATCCACAAGCATTTTTACAAGAAGAATGTTGTCCTCGACAGCTTCAACGGTGCTCTGCAATAGGCTGCCGCTCCAAAAGGCCTGATCTAAATCCCATATGACCAGCCATATATTATCGTTCATCTATCTTTGCGCTGCCATCTGCAGCAGGGCTGGCAACGCTTCCTCCCATCAGTCAGGATGCGTTTAAATAATATGATACGCCTGTTTAATCAAACTTGACATTGCATCTGCGCGCAGCGGAACGCATCGGATCCAGAGCTTGATTTTCTATTTCGCGGTGCACGCCGATTTGCAGTCTCTTGAACCTATGGCCTTTTTTATCCACTGCCAAAGCGTGAAACGCAGATATCGGGATATCGCGCTTGCTCTTAAGCCTTGCTCCAAAAAAGGAATTTTCATATGTTTACAGTTCTGGCATAAGAGAGCAAATCATCCGGCATAGCAAAGCTCCGATTTTAGCTTTCACATGCGAGTCAGTCCATATCACGTCGCCCTGGAACGCATCCTTAGTCATAATATAGTGATTTTGAGAGTTTTTGGCCTAAAGCGATTTGCAGTCAGATGCGCCGATTTTGGGGTCTGATTATCCAGCGGAGCATTGTATAATTAGACCTCAAAACCGGCGTTTTCCAATGCGAATCAGTATAATTATACTGCTTTTCATATAAAACTGCCTTTTTTGGAGCTTGATTATACAGCGAGTGCAAAATGCCGATTTCGGCATTTCGCACCATTCAATGGATAATCAAGCTCCAAAAAAGGAACATTTGATGAAAAGCGGTATATCATGAAAATTCTATGGCTTCCGAGTAATCCAGCATTTCCTGAAGCTCTCCCCGCACAATCATCCTATGATCCGCTATGCCTATTGGAGTGCATGTTACAAGCGTTACGCACGGAAATCCCTGGCCTGAGATTACGCTCCAGTCCGATGGCAGAACTGCCTTGGTATCCTTATAGGAGTACCTGAACACCTTTTCTTTGTAGATGAGGTAAATATTATCCCCTTCTTCCAGTCTGTCCAGATAGAAGAAAACTCCTCCCTCGCGGTGGCCCGCTATGGCTACGTTGCGATCTCCCGTGCCTGGAAGGCTCGCGAAGTCAAAAAGGGCGGGGCCTTTGCGAAGAACGGGAAGCGTTGTTCCGTTTCCCACGGGAGCATTGACTTCAAGCTTCGGCACAATGAGCGTCATATCCTCCATGTAGGCCTCTCGTTCAGGAGTGATGTAAAGCTTGCCTGTCAGATCCGCATCGGCAGGCATTTCTACGTATGTGATGCTGTCCTGGTATAGCCTGTCATAGTTTTGATCCACATCCCAATCTCGCCCAATGAGGACATCAATCATCGAATCGATGGAGTTTTGGCCTCTGTACGGACGGGTGAGCTCGTAGACAAATCCCGCGGCGGTCAGAAAAATAAGTATGGCCAGAACTATCCTGAGCCTTTTCAGCCGCCTTCCGTCGCCTTTCGCATTGCTGGCAGCCACTGTCATCACCTTTCTGCAATTCGCTTGGCAGCTGAAGCTTTGAAATCTTTCGCCGCAAAAGCATATATCGGCTATGTTGAGAGATAATATCTATACATACTGATTTTCATAGAAAACTGCCTTTTTTGGAGCTTGATTATACAGCTAGAGCGATTGGCGATTGATAGCGGCATTTAGTACCGCTAAATCGGCGTTCAAGCTTCAAAAAAGGAATATTGAATGAATATCGGCATAGATGCGCACGCCGCATTTGACTGCGCGTCGACATATCGATGAAAAGCTGGCAGCTTGGCGTTCATCATCCCTTAAAAAGCATGCATTTGAAGCGGGCTGAGCCTTCGGCCGACACGGCTGAATAAAAACGTTTATCTATATGTAAACATTTGCATGAGTTCGATTGGCTAATGCTACATTTGAATTCAAGCACAGGCTCTTATGGTTTTTTCCAGCTTCTATAATAACATGCATTTTTCATTTAATCAAGAACCACCCAAATTATTGCAAATATTTGTTTGCGCATAGACATATGCCAATTTGCAGCCAATGCGTCTTGGGAGCTTGTATGTTAAGTGGCGCTGGCATCCTTAAATGCATGGATTCAGCGCCCTCTCTGCAGTTAAGCTCTCTAATTGGCAGATTCATATGCAAATCAGTATATCCAGGAGGTAAAAAATGTTGACTATTGATTCCATTAGGCAATACGGCTTAGCGGCTCGCAGAAAAAACCCTGAAAGAGACATTATGAAAGGCTTGGACTTTTTTGAGGAGTTCTGCTGGTTGATGGAAGCAGGAAAGAAAATCGACTTCAACAGCGCCGCGCACTTCATAGAAGATAACAGGGAGGAGCTCGCGCGGGGGATCTTCGAGGATAAAGCTGGCAAAGCTGAAAATTTGATAGGAGAGCTTCCAAAACTCTTGAATGACGAGTCGCACTTTCCAACAAGCAATGAGTTGGCTTCCTTTGCCAAGGAGGCGCTAGGGATGGATTTGTCCATGGATCGCTCGCGCTATGAAATGATTGGCAGGATTGTCTGCAAGGCTTCCGAGGGCGATAAGCGGGTGCTTGCAGCTTTAGAGCAGTGGGCCAGATGCGCGTCAAAGGACAGGCAAGCGGATGAGCAGAGCAAGAACTCTGTATTATCCTGGACCAGCGCCAGACTTGATGATGAGTCTGATTCTGAAGGGGACGAATCCAATGAGGATTGATGCGGATTAAAAATGAAAAAAATTTAAAAATAGTATTGACATTTGAAATCTTTTCTGATATGATTTTAATATGCGAAGGCGCAAACCAATTGGTTTGCGCCTTTCTTGCTTTTGCGGCAATCCCAGCCTTGAAAAAGGCAGCCCCTCATCTGGCTGAAAAGCCTCGCAGTCATTGGCGCGCATTGGCTGCGAGGCGGGTATGCTGCATGCGCTGAAAATCAAGTGGCGTATGAAGACATGTCGATTAGCAGTCAAAGGCGCCTATTTTGGCATCTATGAGGCAATGTACAATTAAGTTCCAAAATAGGAAATTTTACTTGCATATCAGCATAAAGATGCCTGAGTCTAATATCTGCCTAATCGCAGATTCGCTTACTCTTGTCTTATTCCTGGTATGCAGGCAAGGATTGCATGTAAAAGAATTCATTTTTAAAATTTAATCCTCAGGGGGGTCAATTATGGAATTATCGGGCATTAATACTGCTTGGACACTGGTGGCCGCAGCTTTGGTCTTCTTCATGCAGGCTGGCTTTGCAATGGTAGAAACCGGTTTTACCAGGGCCAAAAACGCTGGGAACATTATAATGAAGAATTTGATGGATTTCTGCATCGGTTCTCCTCTGTACTGGCTTGTTGGATTTGGCGTCATGTTTGGAAGCTCCGGAGCGTTGTTTGGATCTTTCGACCCCATGGTTAGAGGAGACTACAGCGCGATTTTGCCAAGCGGAGTTCCGCTTCCGGCTTTTTTGATATTCCAAACTGTCTTCTGCGCGACAGCGGCTACGATAGTTTCCGGAGCTATGGCTGAACGCACCCAGTTCAGGGCGTATTGCATATACAGCGCCGCTATAAGCCTTATAGTATATCCTATATCGGGCCACTGGATATGGGGCGGCGGCTGGCTTTCCCAACTTGGCTTCCATGATTTCGCCGGCTCCACCGCAGTGCATATGGTTGGCGGCGTCGCCTCACTTGTCGGGGCTTGGGTCTTGGGGCCGAGGCTTGGAAAGTACAACAAGGACGGCTCAGCCAATGCATTTCCAGGCCATAGCTTGACATTGGGCGCTTTAGGCGTATTCATACTTTGGTTCTGCTGGTTCGGATTCAATGGCGGCTCGACTGTTTCCATGGAAGGCGACGCTATTTTTTCAGCCGGAAACATATTTGTGACGACAAACTTGGCGGCTGCCGTTGCGGCCTGCACCACGATGCTTTTCACTTGGTTCAAGTACAAAAAGCCGGATGTCTCCATGACGCTAAATGGAGCTCTTGCCGGGCTTGTTGCGATCACAGCGGGTTGCGACGCTGTTTCCCCGTTCGGCGCGGCCCTGATTGGAATAATTGCCGGCTTTGCGATAGTAGTTGGCATTGAGTTTGTAGATCAAAAACTCCATGTAGACGATCCTGTAGGCGCCATAGGCGTGCATGGCATCTGCGGAGCGCTGGGCACCATCCTCACAGGCCTTTTCGCCCTTGATGGCGGATTGTTCTACGGCGGCGGATTCAGATACCTTGGAATTCAGATTCTTGGAGTTGTTTCAGTCATCATATATGTCGGAGTTGTAATGTTCATCATCTTCAACATAATCAAAAAGACGGTCGGACTTCGCGCCACTGCTGAAGAAGAGATTATCGGCCTTGATATAACCGAGCATGGCCTGGTTTCTTCCTATGCGGACTTTGTCTTTGCGGCCGCTGGGCCAGTTGCGGCGCCAGGAGAAGTCGCGCCGATTGAAGTCGTTGAATCTGAAAAGGCCGTTCCTCTTGGATCCAACAAGGATAACGCGGAATTTAGCAAAGTCACTATCATTTTCAAGCCTGAATACTTGGATATCATGAAAAAGGCCATGAATGACATAGGAATTACTGGAATGACGGTTACAAGCGTGCACGGCTACGGCTTGCAAAAGGGCAGGACGGACTACTATCGCGGCATCAAGATTGAAGCGCCCAACTTGCTTCCGAAGCTGCAAATGGATATAGTGGTTACTGCGGTTCCCGTTGAGACGGTAGTTGCCGCCGCCCAGAAGATCCTTCATACCGGCCACATAGGAGACGGCAAGATCTTTGTTTATAAGGTGCAAAATGTTATAAAGATAAGCACGGGAGAGCGCGGCTACGCTGCGCTTCAGGGAAAGGATGACATTTGATTAAGCATGTGAAGAAGCCTCGGGGTTGCCCCGAGGCTTCTTTCTTTTTGCAGCTTGAAGAATTGCGGTGCAAATTTCCCTGCGAGCATATACTGCTATAAGCGGATGCATTAAGGGAAAGGGAGCATGCTTTGGGCGAGCTGGCGGATTTTCTCAAGGATATGCTGATTTTCATAGGAGGGTTCAGATTTTCGGAGTTCTTTCACACGTAGAAGGCGAACCGTTGAGCTTCTATACTGATTTTCACAGAAACTGCCTTTTTGGAGCTTGATTATACAGCGAGCGCGAAATGCCGATATCAATCGCACCTCAATGGATAATCAACATAAAAGGAACATTGAATGAAAATCAGTATAAATCTCTTAATTTGACTTATCTTCCATAAAACCAAAGTTATTTCAGCTTGCAAGGAGGCGTTAGAATTGGATGACAGGAGCGCATTTGAAAGCGTTGAAGGCATTGACCTAAATTCAACGGATCTGGTGGATTTCGGAACAAGGGCTTCTGATGTCATACGTTATTATCCAGAGCTTTTTCCATATGTGCGGATGGGCAAAAGATTGGAGGGGGACTTCTCTGTCATTTACATCCCGGAGGAGAGCATACCTGAGGTGTTTGACATAATTGGAGCCGGAAACTTGACGACATACCCTACCATCAACGGATTGATGGGACGAGCGGAACTTGAAAGCTCGGGTGTTTTGGCGGTTCAGCAGCAACCGTACTTGGCGCTGGATGGAACAGGGGTTTTGCTGGGATTTTTGGATACAGGGATAGACTATGCCAGCAATGCCTTCAGAAACCCCGACGGAAGCACTAGAATCAAGTCGATTTGGGATCAGAGCGTGCCAGGCGACGCCCCTGATGGTTTTTACTATGGAAGCGAATATAGCGAAGAAAGGATTAATGAAGCCTTAAGAGCAGATAACCCGCAGTCCGTAGTGCCGCATGTCGACGAATTTGGCCACGGTACTTTTCTGGCCTCGGTTGCAGTCGGAGGCGCCGAGACGGACACTTTGGGCGCTGCTCCGAATGCGGGGCTGATTGTCGTGAAAATTAGGAGGGCGCATGAATATCATATCAGAAGAGCGCAGATTCTCATGCACCAAGAGTACGCATATTCTTCAAACGATCTTATGCTGGGGGCCGAGTACATTATTGAGAAGGCGCGAGAGCTTTCGATGCCTGTAGCCATCTGCATAGGAATGGGCAGCAATGACGCCAGCCACGACGGAAACAACTATTTTGATGAATACCTGTCCAGGATTGGCGATAAACCTGGGGTTATCATCTGCGTGGCGGCAGGGAACGAGGCCCTTGCGGGGCACCATACCCAGGGCGCTGTTTTGAGGACTGGCGATACGACAATGGTTGAGGTAACCTGCGGGGAGACGGCGCAGTACAATTCCAGCATAGTCGTCATGCTTTGGAATAATCAGACTGATAGGCTTTCAGTGCAGGTGACATCCCCTGTAGGTGAAAAGACCGCTGCGGGGCCTGCCATAAGCGGAACCGAATATAGCTCCAAACTTATATTGGAGCGCTCGACGGTGAGCATTAAGTATTTTTTTCCGAACCCGCGTAGCGGGAGCCAGCTGACAGTAATAACCATTTCAGAGCCGACTCCGGGAATATGGAAGCTGGCGGTGTTCGGGGAGATAATACTTGAAGGATCCTTTCACGCATGGATGCCGATAACTGGGTTCTCTGATCCGTCTATCAGGTTTACAAGCCCTTCTTCCAGCTCTACGATAACATCGCCTGGAACCGCAACCGGGGTAATGACGGTAGGCGCGTATTCCACGCTTACAACAGGGCTGTATCCCGAATCTTCATGGGGGCCTACGAGGCTTCCGTCGCTTGCGCCGGACTTTGTCGCGCCTGGCGAGAATGTTGAGGGGATTTTTAAGACGGGACTGGGAAGAATGAGCGGCACTAGCGTAGCCGCCGCCATAACTGCGGGGATATGCGCTTTGATGCTTCAATGGGCTGTTGTGAATAAGCATTACATCTCGATGAATACGCTTGCCTTGAAAGCTTACTTTGTCAGGGGATGCGAAAGGGATCCGGGAATCTCCTACCCGAATGAGCAGTGGGGATATGGAAAGCTTAACATCTGGAACACTTTCATCAATTTGCAGTAAAGAAGAGCTATGCCGGTTTGCAGTCAAACGCGCCTATTTTAGAGCCTGACTGCCGGCTTGCTTTGGAGTTTGGCCGTCTGCTGGCGCTGATATTCTTATACGCAGATTTCAACGCTTTCAAGGCGTGAAATGCCGATATCGGCATCGCGCTCGCTGTACGGCCAAACTCCAAAACAGGCGGTTTCATACGCAAATCTGTATACTTGCGACTAAGCTCTTAATCTGAGCAAGAGATGAGCTTTTCTATGCCTAGGCGCAACCTTTTAAGACTCAAGTCTCTTCCGAGGAGAGCGCAAAGCTCAGTAGCGCCGCAAGGAGAAGACGGCTTTCCCGAGAGAGCTGTTCGGATAGGCCATAGCATCTGGCCGTTTTTGATTCCGAGCTCTTCGATCAGCTTGAATATGCGGGCGTGAAGGCTTTGCTCATCCCAGCAATCCAGGCTCTCCAGCGCCTGAAGGGCTTTTTTCAAGCTTTCAAGGGAATTCTGGGAGTTGGTTTTCATTTTCTTGTGCGTGTAAAGGCTTGCGTCATATTCTGGAAGAGCATCGATAAAGTCTACAAGCGCAGGGATTTCATGAATGAAGTTTATCCGCGGCTGTACTAGCTCAGCTACTTTCTTGAGATCGACGCTTTTTAGCTTGACTGACTCCTTCAAAGAGCCAAGGCTCAACTCATAGAATTTCTCAGGATCCATTCTCCTAAAATATTCTCCGTTCATCCATGTAAGCTTCGTAACGTCAAATGTGGAAGGAGACTTGCTTAAGCCTTTGAGGTCGAATGACCTAGAAAGCTCTTCCAGAGAAAATATCTCTTGGTTGTCCGACGGACTCCAGCCCAGAAGCGCAATGCAGTTAACAATGGCCTCAGGCAGGAAGCCAGCTTCCAGCAAATCTTCAAAACTGGCGTCTCCGCGTCTCTTTGACAACTTTTCGCCTTTTTCATTCAATATCAAGGGAAGGTGGATGTAAGTTGGGATTTGCCAGCCGAATGCGTCATAAAGAAGATTGTACTTGGGAGTGGAGGATAGATACTCGTTTCCCCTTACTACATGAGTAATGAGCATTAGGTGATCATCCACCACATTTGCGAAATTATAGGTGGGCATGCCGTCAGACTTGATAAGTATCTGATCGTCAAGTTCGCTGTTTGAGATTGTGATCTCTCCGTAAACTTGATCCACGAAGGCAGTGTCGCCTTCCGGTATCAACTGCCTGATTACCCAGGGGATTCCATCGTCTAAGTTCCTTTTGACCTCTTCCTTGGAAAGATTGAGGCAGCGCCTATCGTATTTGCTGTTGCCCAGTCCGTCGTCTAAAGACTCCAAGCGCTTTTTATCGCAAAAGCAATAATACGCTTTGCCTTTGTCCACCAGTTCCTGCGCGTGCCTCATATAAATCTCAACTCTCTCGCTCTGGACATAAGGGCCGAATTCCCCGCCGGCATCAGGGCCTTCATCATAGGCAAGGCCTGCGGTTCGAAGGGTTTGCCTGATTTTCTCCACGGCCCCGTAAACCTCGCGGTTTCTGTCCGTGTCCTCAATGCGCAGGATGAAGATGCCGCCATAGCGCTTTGCGATTAAATACTCATAGAGAGCCGTCCTTAGATTTCCAATGTGCATATAGCCAGTAGGGCTTGGTGCATATCGCGTTCTTACCATTTTATCCTCGCCGTTTCTAAACGGCTTCTCCTTTCTTTGCCGGCAGCCGCTGATTCTGCGAGCCGGTATGGCGCCTTGCAGACATTTAATGACGATTTGCAAATGCGACTATTTGGAGCTTGGCTGTCCGATGGCGCTGACATTCTTAAATGCATGAATTCAGCGCCTTCAAGGAGCGAAATGCCGATATTAATCGTGCTCGCTGTACAGTCAACACAAAAGATGCAGAGCCGCCCGCAATTTCAAAGAATTTAAATTCTTGCGCTTGATTTGAGCTTAAGTTCTTATACCGCTTTTCATCAAATGTTCCTTTTTTGGAGCTTGATTATCCATTGAATCCTGTATAATCAAGCTCCAAAAAAGGTAATTTTATATGAAAAGCAGTATAATAAACCTATTCGCTGTCAAATGCGCCTGGATTTGGAGCTTGATTATCAACTTGCTCCTGCGCAGTCAAGTTCAGAAATAGGTACTGCAAGCAGCATACTTAGATTGAGGGCATAAAATCATTGTAACTTTTATCATCTCCTCTGTAAAGCTCAGCTTATAATGAGAAGCCTGAACGCTTTCCATATATACTGATTTTCATACATAGAAAACTGCCTTCTTTTGTTGATTATACAGCGAGTGCAAAATGCCGATATCAATCTCACCATGCAATGGACAGTCAAGCCCACAAAAAGGAATTTGATGAAAATCGGTATAAAAGCAAAAGGCCATGAATCATTGGACTCATGGCTTTAGCTGTATCATTTTACGGTCTTGCAAGAAAAATCAGGGAGGAAGGGTTTAGTTCCAAGACCGCAAAAATATTTGCAACAGCGGATTCCCGCCTGTTCTGCGAACTGAAAAATCTTTGATTCAATAAGGACTGAATGGAAGAAACAATCCCTAAGAATAATTATAGCCAGTTTTTATATCTCTAATTCCAAGTTTCTAAATTTTAACCCAATGAAGATTTACTTCTATCGATATAGGCATCAACCTCAATCGGAAATGTTTTCCTCATGCCTTCGCCCTGTCAGCAAGTGTCAAACGCATGACAATAGCCAGGCCGCCGTTTTCGGCAAGCTCCGCAGTATAGGTAAATTTAGGGCAAGCCGCTGCATTCTTAAGCCGCTCAAAAGACGGTGCGGTCCGCAGCGAGCTTGCAGCGGAATCGGCACGTATCGCCATCCCCGCTTTTCGGCCTTTTTCCGGCTGAACAACGCGCCGTGGGCTTCAAGTGAATCAGGGATGCTGCGCTTTGCATCGACGAGCCGCGCTCATTCTGCACCTTCTTTTAGACACATGTTTTGACACTCCCCACAGCTAAAGCCGGGGGATTCTCAAGTGCAAAAGAAAACCCCAAGGGATTAACTTCCACCTCAAGCTAAGGGCTGTGCCGTCAGCCCGTCCCAAGCCAGCGCGCATGGCAGCCCAGGCCGGCTTCCCTTTAGGGGGCGCCGCAGGCGCAT
>JAISZB010000327.1 GCA_031269465.1 Clostridiales bacterium
TATTATGCATATCGGGAATATTATAAAGGAAAATAGGCAGAAATTCAATAGTTTTATGACATTGACTAAATTAGATGTAATATACCATTAAATGTAAATAAACTCATGACTGTCAAGTAGCAGAAAAACTCTGCTATATGGAATTAGCAATTCAACTCCATTGACGGAACCCATTTTAGAACCTGACTATCCAAGCCCATTCGGATATAAGACGGCCTGGTATGCAATCAAATGCGATACTCCGGATATAGTCATTGAAAAGTTGGGTTTGCGCTTAATATCTAAAGCTAATTGGGAGTCGGGCATCCGTTGTATTTACGCAAGAGGCGATATTTTCGTATCACCCTTCATTAATGGTTATCTTCTGTCTATTGGACTAATAGATGTTACTCAGGAAAATGTGATTGAGCATTCACTATTATTTGATGAGTTGCAATATTTTGCCACTCATAGGGTTGTTGAGTTTCATGCTTGGGCAAAGTTTGCGGATCATAACCTTATCCGAGCTTATTCATATTGTGGAGATCAAGGCGAAATTTCATGGAATTTTGGCGCTTTAACAGAAATCGAGAAGAATCTTGAATTAGACAAGCTTCCTAAATCGTCAGATGATTTGGTTTGAGATATTGAAATTTATCCCGATGAGGAACATGTTATGGAGATCTCTAGAGCATAGATCCATAGTTTCAGGAAAAAGGTGTTCCGAAAAATCTTTAGGTTTTTTCTGCCGTATAAAGTTATTGCACTTAAGTAGCAGAAATAAACAAGACAGTTTAATGAGTTTAGCATAATAGCTTTAACTTATGCTTCATGACTTATGCCGCATTGCTCTCAGACATAGTGGTAAATGTCCGGGATTGTATGCTTGCCAATTCGCGACAGCAAGGGCGCCGGATAGCTTAGACAAGCTTCCCTCCAGAAAACATTTCTTTCCCGATCTGCCACTTGCTTAGAACATCGTTTATCACTTGTTAAAGCGAAGAGATCTTGCATAAAGCGAAGAGATCTTGCATAAAGCGACGCTCCCATATAATGCTCTTCTTCAATGCAGAAGCTGACAAGAATGTTTCTCACCACAGTATACCGATTTGCAGTCAAATGTACCTATTTTGGGGTTTAATCATCCATTGATCGGCGCGAAATGCCGATATCGGCATTTCGCACTCGCTGTATAATCAAACTCCAAAATAGGAGCTTTAGTAAGAAAACACATTTTATGGACATTTGTCCATGCCTCAAACACACAATTGTCCTAATATTTTCACCATTGGCGGTGAAGCGCAGCGTCATAGTGGTTCATATGCAAATCTCGTATAAGTCAAAACCTCCAGCTTACCAGGAGGCATGGATGGACTTAGAAGGGCATAATGCGTGAAGCGCCCTTAAAGGGACGCTCTTTATGCCTAAATTGCTGATGATTTCAAACTGCATGAGGATTTACCAGGGGAAAGAAATATTGCCGCCTTGATATCCCAGCTCTTAGCCGCTATCCAAAGCATCTGCAACCAACTTGATCCTAGGCTAAAAACTTTGGCTTCCGCCAAGCCTCTTCTGTATAAGCAAGCATAGCCATTCTCAAATCAGCCTGAATTCTCCCAACTGCCTTGTTAAAGCGCCTCCGACGCCCCGCTTAATCCCTTGCGCAGAGCTATATCCGTCGCTTCACGTCTATGCGGTTGCAGATGTCCGCACCACATGATAACTCCTATGGCAACTCCACCGATGATATTGCCGATAGTAACTGGAAGCAAGTTTTGAGCAAAAATATTTCCCCAGGTCAACACCGATGTGTCGATGCCGATCGCATTGGCATGCTGCGCATACTCCGGAACTTTCAAAGCGAAAATCCCCACGGGAGCAAGGTACATATTAGCCACGGCATTCTCAAATCCTCCGGTAATAAAATAGAAGATGGGAATGTAGGCGCCCATGATTCTGCCTGCCGTATCCTTGGCTGTCGAGGAGCATAGCACTGCTGCGCATACCAGCAGATTGCAGAGAATCCCCATTAGCACTGCCGCCCCAAACCCCATTGAGACCTTATTTACCGCAGTTTTGATGGTGAATATCGCCAAGCTGCCCTCATTCAATCTCAGTTGTCCAGAAGCTGCAATCATAGCAGATATCGTGAGGCCTCCAAACAAATTTCCCAAATATACAAAAAACCAATTTTTGAGTAACGCTCTAAGATTTGTCTTCTTGTCCAGCACTGAAACCACCATCATAGTGTTGCCCAAAAAGAGTTCGCCGCCCAGAAGCATGACAATGGCAAGCCCGATAGGCCACACCAGTCCACTTACTAGCCGAGCCACACCCAAATTCTGAATGGCATGGACAGCCGTGTTACTGACTACGCCACCAAAAGCAATCAGCATCCCTGCCAGAATGGCTAGCAAAATCATCTTGCCGAGCGGGCGTTCCGCTTTCTTTTTGCCCGCCTCTACATAATTCAAAATCACTTCAGTTGGGTTCAGAAAATTCATAGCATCACTCCTTTACTGCTCTTTCTGCAACTTTCACTAAATATAGCTGGTTAAGCCGTTCCAACACCGTGTTTCTGCGTGATCGATTTAAAATAGCTGTGCTTGCGCAACTCCCTCTTAGGTGCACTTCTTCCATCTTCATCCAAGCTATACTGAATTGCATATGAAACTGACTGTCATGGAGCTTGAAATCGGGCAGTCAAGCTCCATGATAGGCGCAAATTAGTATAATTCCAACACCCCGCACAGTCTGAACCGAGGATAGATAGCTTGCATCTGCAACCTTTCTTGACCTGTTGCAACAGCCAAGAGCTTCGCTTAAACCCTAGATGCTGCACCCATTCCATCAAAACTCTAAAACGCCGGAGAATTAAGCTTTCTGGCGATTTCATTATGGATAAAACCTCGCCCTAAAAAAGTTAAGCCAGCTTAATGATCATTGTTGCCGCCGCTTTCATCAATAGCATGCGATAGACGGGAGTATAAAGCCTTTGCCGACTGAACAGCTTCCAGTCCCCCATGCGCCTGGACGCTTGCAATTGATCTGCAGAAGCTTTCCCCCGCAACATACTGATTTGCAGTCAGATGCATCGATTTTGAAATCGAAACTATAGCAAAGTGATCATCAGATTTTTATTCAAAGGTGAAAAGGAGGTTTTCACATAACTGCAGGCTGTTGCTGCAATAGTGCATTGATCTCGGATAATCTGCCTAATTAGAGATCTTAAATATAGCATTTCCACAGTTCAAAGGCGTCTCAACAGTGCCAGATCCTGCTCACATGTCCTTGAGCTGCTATAGTCTGCTTTTCACCAAGACAACACTGAATTCTCCATTGCAGGCAAATGCGAGAAGCTGGCCTTTCTCAATCAACGCCTTGATTCGGCCAGGGCAAGCGAGCTGATCCGGGACTTGCCCGAGCACTTTCCGGCAATTGGCATCCTCGCCCTCTCCTAAGCAATTCTCAGGCTATGCCTCTTTCTCAGCTTGGGGGATTGCAGGCTTATTGTCGCGCTTCACCTGACAGACTCTAATCTACCTTATCCTGTCCTCTTACTAGGCGTGATCCATGGGACATGAAAATTCCTATTAAATAGGTGCCTTTGACTGAAAACAATTATAGCCTAAAACAGCCTCTAAGGCTATATAAAATGAAAAAAAAGGGATTTTAAGATATTTTGTCATCTAACTTGCGAAAATAATTAAAAAAATGAAAGTCGTTCAGTTATGATTGATTTCAGCACTATCCGCGAATTTATAAGCTGCAGTCTCTCAATGCCTTCAACCAGCAGTACATGACTGGAATGGCTTTTCGGTATATAATTGAAGAGGATGACTCAGCAGAAAAAGATCCTTTGACGCGAGATCGTTGTAAACGCTCCAAGCAGCGCCGCTCATGGCCCGAAGGATTCTCTTTCGCTTTAAGGGGCATAAGCGGGCCGCTTTGGTTCAAGCTCAATCAAGCAAGCATTTATCTACATAAGCTCAACACATCAAAATCCATGGGGAGGAGGCTCTTGCATGTTGGAATTGATGGAAAACCGGGTCAATGAGCTCCTAAAGATAATCGCTGAGGCCAAGAGCATCAGCGAAGTATTCAGAGCCAGCCCCTACTTGAGGGAGGATACTGTGACTCTTGCCGCTCCACTTTGGAGCCAAGCTACGCCTACAAGATGTTCAGCGTGGAGAGGATGCCGTCGCGGGATCGCCTGCTTCTGCTCGCATTTGGGTTCCCCCTGAATTACAGGGACACTGCCCTCATGCTTGAATCCGCAGGAAAGACTCCTCTCCGCCCCGCGATAAAGCGGGATGCGATCATCATCTTCAGCCTGGAGCATTCGCTGGCTGTGGAGCAAATGCAAGGCATTTTGGAGAGGTACAGCAAGAGGGAGATCGGCGGCAAAGGCAACCGGGATGAATAGCGGCTGGTTTGACGGATGCTTCTTTCCTGATGTCCTTTTGGAGGCCTACACTCCTGTTGAATGCCTTGGCGTGAGCGAGCGGGCGCAAACCTTCCTTTTCGAGAGGAGCTCGGACAAGCGGAAATGCGTGGTCAAAGCCTATGCCCAGAATCAGGGGCCTTCGCAGGAAATCATGATGCTGAAAATCGCTGGATCACCCCAGTGTCCCGCGCTTCATTGAGCTTTTCGAAACCACGGGCGGCGCCTTCTCAGTCAGGGAGCACGCGGAGGGGGAGACCCTCGCATCCGCCGCCCTGGGGTTCGCGGGCTTTTCCAAGAGGCTGGGCTGGGCAGTCCAGGTCTGCGACATCCTCATTCACCTCCACTCGCTTGCTCCCGCTGTCATCCACAGGGACATCAAGCCCTCGAACATCATAGTGGATCCCGGCGGCTCAATAAAGCTGATAGACTTCGAGACCGCGCGCTTTTCAAGGAGGGCGCCAAAAACGACGCCATGGTTGCCTTCACCCGGGGCTACGCAGCCCCGGAGCAGCTGGGATTCCTGCAATCGGACGCACGGACGGACATCTACGCCCTTGGAGTGCTTCTACTTTACCTTTTCGGAGGCACCACCGACCTGCATCAGCTGGACAAGTCGGTTGAAGGCAAGGCGATGAAGGGGATCATCCGCAAATGCGCGGCGCCCTCGCCTGAAAAACGGTTCCAAAGCGTCAAGGCGGTCAAGCGGGCCCTTCTCCGAAGCTCCCGTTACATCAGCCAGTCGACCGCCTTTGCATTAATTGCAGCCGCAGCGGCCATTTTTGCCACAGCAGGCTTTCTTTTCGGCGCTGGCATCCATTCGCCGCAGCGTCTTCCCCCATTCGCCTCCAGCGAAATAGCTCTCAAAGAGTCCAATCTTCCCGAAAAACCCGTCAATGGACTTGCAATTGACGCAGGCGCCGCAGATTATGCCAAGTTTGACTTAGAGACCGCCCCAAACGGGCTGGTTGTCTCTGGAGTGAACGAAAGCGCGGGGACTTTGTATTTGGCGCCTCCAAACTACCCTTCCACCATTTCGTACCTTCTCCACGATCTAAGGCTTATTTCCAGCAATGGGCGCGAATACTGCGCGGCGCTGCAACAGTGGTCGCAGTCTTACGGCGATGAGGCAGTTGCTGATGAAATCCGCGTTCATATCCAAAACTAGGTATTGCTCAAGGCTGGGCTTGCAGCTTCAGGAGGCGGCTGCAGCGCGGTCCTTGGAGTCAATATGGCCTTCATTTTTGACAGCGGGGCAACTCTAGAGGCCTTCGCGTCCGAGACGGAGAGAGCTTCATTTCAGGGGTAGCGATTCCGGAGCTATCTCTCATAGGGCCAGGAACCCTGATCACGCATCAATATTATAAGGTTAAGAAAAATCGACACTGATTTGGAGGCTGGAGCTGTCTGCAATTAAGCCAAAACTTGCCATAATTTGATTTGCGTTGCAGGAGGGCGCCGCCGATTTCGCTTGCCAAGATATCATGCATTGGCGCTATGAGCGCCGCAAATTGAAGGCGGCGAGGAAGCTTTTGAAGGGGAAGTGGCTTTCGCCAGCCAGAAAATGCCGGCTTAATGCTGGCTTTCCGCATATGCGGCGCCGCCCCCGGGATTCATCGGCATGCTTTCGATTCAAGATGGCGGGTTTCACGCGCCGCTTGCCGAATACATAGGCAAGACCACTGAGATTTTGCGGGAAGATGAGTTTTTGAAGCATGCCAGGATGAAACCCGCCGACTCTGCGCGAAATAGAGAAAAGTTGCCATTCGAGCGGCCGGCGCGCATAATCCTGTTTCTCTCGCGAACATCTATTTCAGCAAAGATCCGGCGGATATTCGCCGGCGAAGGCTCGGATTTGGAGGCGGCCCGGCAGTCCTTCCGCGAGGCGGGGAGCCAAAATAAAGCGGGAGGCGTTCAAACGATTGTTTGACGCTACTGTCGAGCCCGACTGCAGCGGATATTTCCAAACATGGCACGGTTGCATGGTTTC
The DNA here is from genome assembly GCA_031269465.1 of Clostridiales bacterium. Taxonomy (GTDB): domain Bacteria; phylum Bacillota; class Clostridia; order Lachnospirales; family WQUN01; genus JAISWZ01. The sequence goes on from JAISZB010000327.1 coordinate 6,414, forward strand.
GGCGATCGAATGCGGTCGCCGGCGAAATCCTCCCCCCTTCCAGACGAAAAGGACGGAAGTCGATTTTGCGAGGCATATAAAAGGCGCTGTTGCGGTGAATCCTGAAGATAAATGCATAATAATATCTGATAATTTAAACACACATAATCGGAGACTCTCGCAGAGCCCGCCGCCGACGAGGAAAAAACAGGCACGGAGCTTCTCGGAGCCGAGGAAAAATGCGGAATCTTGAAGAGCATGGCGTCGAGGGCGGAGTTTTCTGGCAACGCCTCCCACAGGGCCGCCTATACGCCCAGGCATTGCCCGTGGCTGAACCAAATAGAATGCTGGTTCGGCATACTCGGCCGCCAGCTGCCGGACAGAAGGGCGAGCATCGGCCGGTCAAGTCGAAGCTCCAGCCGGAGGCTTTTCCTGCAAGACTGAACTCCCCATAAGGCAGGATTTCTTCGCCGTCGCGTACATGGACAGCCTCGCGTCCGCCGCGTACTGGGAGGCGGAGGCGATCGTGGAGGAGGGGCGGATCGGCAAATTCAACAAGCATCTGCGGAGAACCGATAAAACGCAGCCCTTATCGATCCTTTCTGACAATTTCATCCGCTTTCTCAGGATTGCCGCTTCCAGGCTGGACGAGGAAGCGGCAAAGATGGTCCGGCAAATGTCGAAGGAAACAGTTGCATGGGATCCCGGGCAGCCGGGCTGTGAGCGCAAAAATCCGCGTCAGAGGCGAGAGTACTCGATAAACTATAGATCGGCATAATCAGATGAGTTTATATATATAATTTTATTATTAAATCATTTTCCTAGAGTGCTATAATTAATCAAATTAGTGATTTTAATTTATCTATATACAAAAAAACAACTGATTAATTAGAATGTACAATCGCAATCATTTTGGTAAAAATTTGAATCAAGGGAATGTTGATTTAAATATTCAAAATAGCTAATAAGCATTTAACTTTACGATTTATTGCTATTATTATTCTAAATTTACTACTTCTACAATAGCAATATGAAGAAGCCGTTTAAGTGGAATTTAACGGGAAACATACTTAAGGTATATATTATGGACCGTATTTGAGATTGATTGCTCTAGTCATGCCATCCCAATCCCATGTGGCAAGCTACAGGCAGTTTTGATTATCATATACTTTCATTTCAAGGTTTGCATCATCAGTAATCTCCTGATTGACTAAGCAATTGTGCGTTGAAAATATTATTATCCATCTTTTTAGACGGCCTTCTTTGTTTAACTGAGAAAATAGTTTATTTGAAGAATACTTTTTCAACTTCATATAGCCATCATTCCATTTTTTCATAATGTTTCCATCATTAATCTCGTAAGATTTTAAGTACTTTAGTTCAATTAAACCGTAATAATTGACACTATATGAATCATTAGGCAGTAAAGCCAAATCTATAAAGCCGCCTCGAACCCCTTTTAACTCCATTTCAACATCTGTACTGTATCCCGAGTACAAGCTCGCTATAAAAAAAGCTATTTGCTGAAAATTCGATTCCGTGAATTTTAGGTACATTCTCCTGAATTGGTTTTGCAACACATGAGATATGCATGCAACGAACATATCTGTCTTGCCTTCAAATGCAATGCTGTTCATCGCTTTCTCATACATTTCATCATCCAGCCCAACAGCGGGTTTAACAATCATATCCAGAAAGTAATTATCGAAGACATTTTTGAGGATGGCATTTGGAATAGTTAAATAGGAGTAGCCGTTACTGCTGGAATCGATGGTCAAATAGCCCGCATAGAACAAAAACGACAAAAAATCATCCAGATCAAACTTTCTTAAATCATATGCAGAAGTCATGCTCACTTTTTGCAATTCTCCGCCAGATACAGAAACCAGCGCGCTGCTCCTTCTTTCTTTGGCTTGCATCAATTGGACTCTTGTCCAATTTGGAACCTCGCCTATGTCAATTGACGCAATTGAATGAATTTTAGACCAGTCGCTTAAAATATTAGGATCAAATAGCTCATCAGGCTGGCTGCCTGATTTAGAGTATTCATGCAAATAATAAAGAGCTAACCCGCTATTGAACAATTTTGCCTCAGAAGCCCCCCGAAATCTGTATCCATTATATAGTCTGAGCATGCTGCTTAGCGTTGCAGCCTTATCTGCTGCATGTTCAGACAGTGATTCATCTATTAGGTATTTGACCTCTTCCTGAGTAAATCCCATCATATCATGAAACCTGGCTGTGCGGCTGACATTCAACGCAATATTAAAACCGCTAGTCAAGCTGTCAAGCGTTATTGGGCTTACCCCTGTCAAGAAAATCCTGTTCACAATGCCTTTTTTCGCAGCGATTTTGATCACTTCAAAAAAGTTCCGAACGAAGCCGTTTTTAGATACTATGGCTTTAAACTCCTCTGGATTTGCTCCGAGCATATTATTGGCGTAATGATCGTATTCATCTATCAGCAAATAGATTGGAAACTTCAAGCTCCTAGCTGCATGAAGAAAGAATTGGTTTAAGAATTGGGCGGGGGATAAATTGAAATTGACATCCTTAGTTTCTATTTCATTAGTCTTCATAAAATCGTCCAAGGAAGTCGCTGCATTGACGGAAAACTCAGAAAGTAGATCATCAGAATTATCGGAGCTGAAACCGGAGAAATCAAAGTTGAGTACAGCCATTGAGTTCTTGAGTTTCGTGGGGTGAGAACCAATCCAAGTATTTTCAAAAAGGTTGCTGTTTACTTTCCTATAATCGTAGTAATGCTCTAAAGTGGACAAAAATAGGCTCTTTCCGAACCTTCTAGGTCTAAAGAAAGCTATGTAGCTTGCATCTCTCTCTAGAATGTCAATATATCGGGTTTTATCCACAAAGAGATTTCCTTCCTCGATTAACTTCGAATAATTGCTTATATTGTATGGTATTTTCTTTGACATTATAATCACTCAATTCAGTTCAAAGTAAAATCTTTTCATCGCAATTGCGAAGCAGCCTAATTGGACGCTTCATGATTGGAAACATGCATGCTGATTATAGCATACCTGCTAAGAATTGCAACTATCGAAGACAATGAGAGGCTTTCAATCTAAAACCAGAAGTTATTATTGGAGGAGTATACACAAAAGCACTGTTTCAAGCACACAGTCCATTATACCGACGATGACGAATCAGGCCTTTTTTCGACCGCACTGGTTATATGCCGTTGGCGATGCGGAGGACGATTTTACTCCGTTTCGAAATGTGCTTCATGAATTTTACGCATGTGTCAAGCAGGAACCAACCCGAAATTGTGAATATTTCGGACTGTAGCTCCGTTGGGATTTTAGCGCATTGCGACTTGTTTCGACATGATTTGCCCTGCCCATTCAACTAGGTGACAACATGGGCCTCTGGATATTGCGCTTGCGCTTTCCAGCGCATGGCGTACAATATAGGGAGTCTGAATCACAAAGGGAAAGGGGCGGGTTCCATGAGCGGGGACGGCGTCGTCGACAGGTTTGAGTACAGGAGTCTTTCAATAGAAGTTCCGCACATCAGGGCGGGCCTCCCTTCAGAGGCGGGACGGCGCGGATTCGGCGAAGCTCATCGGCGGTGCCATGTCGAGGGCCGCCCTTGCCGCCCGTGAAAGCGCTAGGAGGGCCGTGGAGGCGATGCTGTCGGACATGGTGCCCGCCAAGGCCGAGGAGATCAGAGCCACAGCCACCGGGGGCAGGGTGGAAGTGGAGGATGAGCCGTACATCATCGAGTCGGATCTCGGTTGCCAGAGCGTGAAATCCTACAGAACCGCCGCCATCTTGGGAAAGCTGGCGTTCAGCGCCTCAAGCGATTTCTTCCCCAAGCAGCCGAACGGCGGGATCCTGGCTGCTGGAGCAGCTGGCGAGGCGGGCGGCAGAGTTGAGCTGCCGCGCAAGCCGCAGGCGCGCTCAACGAGGGCGGGGCCGGCGAGCTGTCCGTTGACAGCGTGTGGACAGCCGCCACAGAACTCGGGGAGGCAGCCGCCGCGACCCAGATGGATGAGGCTGGCAGGGTGCTCAAGGAGCACGGGTTCGACACTGCCTCCATCCCAGACGGCACACCGAGGAAAGATGAGGAGAAGACCGCTAAGAAGAAGGATGATGCCGCAGAGTTCTCCGATGAGGACGGCGCTGAGGTTGAGGCGGCGCTGGAAAGCGGGCGCGACTCGGACATTTTCACCGCAATCGACCTGGATTCGCCGAAAACCGAGATTCCTGCGGCGCCCCTCAGGAAAGCCATGGAGAAGGAATGCGGGTTCTCGGTGAACGGCCTCGGCGCCTTGCCGGAGGACGCTGCGAGGGCCGGGCGGATAGAGGCGTCCGGCCGCATCCTTGTCTCAGCGGATGATGTCGGGGCGCCTGGGCAAAAGGCGCACAGGGGCGAATGCGCTGAAGAGGAAACCCCAGCTGGGGAGGAACGCGCCAAAGGCGCGGAAGGCCCCAAAGGCGCGAAAAACACAAAAGGCATGAGAAAAGCCGATCCGAAGAAAAAGAAGAAGCTGAGGGTGGAAACCACCGTTGTCCATGTTGAAAAGCCGGGTTGCAAAGGCGCGCCCGAATGGCCGAGCGTGATGTGCGCGTCGACCGTGAAGCGCGCGTTCAAGCTTCTCGTCGCTTTCCTTCTCGCGAACGTGCCGTCATCTGGCTCCACCTAAAGAAGAGGCGCAACGAGCTTTTGAGCATGGCGCGCTCCAGCGGCGCCTACCGCAAGGAGGCGCTCCTGCGGCTGATGCCGCTCCTGTGGAAGGGCAAGGCCGAGCAGGCCTGTGTCAGGCTCCTGGAGCTCCCGCTGGATCGCATCAAGGATCCGGACAGGATAAGGGAGCTCATCGGATGCCTGGCGGAGCACGCTGGCGAAATCCCGGGTTGCAGGCTGAGGAAGAGGCGCGGCCTGAGGAATTCATCCAACAAGGTCGAGGCCGCCAGCCACCGCCTTGCGGCCCATCGGCGGAAAGGGCGCGGGATGGGCCGGCCGCGGCTTGGCTCTCTTGCCTTGGCTGAAATAAAGGCATTGATCGTGATCACCTTGCGGCGCTTGTCCTCGTCGGTGAGGACGGACACGGCGGCTTTTGCCGCCAGTTTCAGGGTTGCGGGGTCTACCATTGGATCACCTCCAAAAGTTCACAATTTTATTTCGCTGAAACACTTGATTTTTGCGGGTTTGCGCGTATATTAATTACTCTAAATGAGCGTTTGCCTAAGTCAAATAATGGGAACTCGAATTTGAAGGTAATATTGCACAAAACGAAGATTCAGTTTAAAGATGCCATGTGAGTTTTGGAATTGGGAATATTGC
>JAISZB010000100.1 GCA_031269465.1 Clostridiales bacterium
AATAATTGAATAAATTACAATCGCTCTCCAAGTCAAAATTAAATGATATTTTTTGCTGAATCAAATCGAATTCGACAAAATATCAACTTAAAATTGATTCAATTTAATGAAATTTAATTTAATCCGCCTGCTGTTGTTGATATTTGCGCGTCTGCAAAGCTTCTTATCCGGTGTACAACTGAGATAAGGAGATGACTGTATGAAAACCCACAGCGACGCGCCGAGCGAAGAAGAATTGAGGAAAAGGCCGGGGCGCAGGCCCGTCCCTCCCGCCCCGGCCCAGTCGAATCCGAGCGAAGAGCGGAAATTGTCGAACGGGCTCTACTATGCAAGTTGCCGGCTGCAACCCGAAATCGTCCGGAGAAACCCGGAAATTGAGGCTGCCGGAAAATTCGAGCCGGATCTGCAGGCCTTCCCTTCGAAGGCCGGCGGCAGCCGCTCCGGCGAGCCTCGCCGGGGAGCGCCGCGAAGGCGCCGTCCGGCTTGCGGGACGGCGCGCTCGGCCTGACGGGCGGGCGCCTTGCCGGCTATTGCGGCTGTTCGCCGCCCGGCTTGGCCTTGACGGCGGTTTTGGCGTCGATGGCGGGATTTGTTGATTTTAGGCAAATAAGTTCGCTCGCCGCCGAAAGCAAGGAATGGCCGGAGGATATGGTCCGCTTCCCGATCGGCGGCGAAACGCCGGATCAAGGCGCGCTTCGGCATGCGTTCGAGAAAGCCGGCGCCGATATATATGAAAAAATGGCGGATAATATAGCGCCGTCCATTAACGCCGCGGCGGATGCGTTGGCGGCCGCCGAAGGGCGGCGGGATCGGAGAATCTTTCCGGCTCCAGCGCTGGAATTCTGATGAAAACATCTGAAACAGGCGGCAAATCGAGCGAGTCCAACGCGCTTGCCGGAATGCCGGGAAGCGGCGGATTCAAGGGCTGCGCCTCGGCCGCCGGCGCCGGAGACGCGCGCTCTGCGGCGATGGAGGCTTGCGCCGGGGGCGGGATGCATTGGATTTCCGCGGCGAAAGACAACGACAAGAAGGCTTTCAGGGCGATAAGGGGCATTTTCGGCTTTTCAGGCGCCGCGCCGCTTTTTGAGGGCGGCTGCGCTTGCTCCGCAGCGCTGAAGCCGGCTGAAGCGCCGCCGGATCTTCCCGCAATTTCAGGAATAATAGCGAAAAGAACCCTGGACTGCAACCATGGGGCGCTTATCGCGAGGGACTGTTTTTTGGCGTTGGACGCCGAATCTCTTGGGCTGGAAGAAAAATTCCCATGATTCGATTCCGCTGGATGCGTCCGCACGGCAAAAATGCCGAGCAATCCCTATAAGCCTCCCGAAGCCGGCTATCGACGCTTCTTCTCAAGCGCAGAAAATTTGGATATTTTCGCTTGCGCCGTACGAAAGCGCCGGCGCGTTGAAGAATGCCGCTTTCAAGTCGACGCCGCCATGAAAAACGACGAAAACAGGACGACGGCTGGTTGCGGATCATTCCAGCCCGCTGAAATAAAGAAAGCAACCCCCGCACTTCCTGCTACAGGGCGAATTTTGTTGAAATCCGGCGTAAAGCGCCTGATGAAAAAAACCGGTTGCAACTGCAAAAAATACCCTGCGCAATATTAGGCTTCTTGGGAGCGGCCATGTTGTCCCCACATTAAATGCATATATGAATACTATTAACTATAAGCAAGCTTCCCTGATCTAGTCTGCATTATCCGCTTTATGGCAGGCATTCAGGAGGAATGTCGAATATTGGGACGGACAAAAGCCATTCGACATTGTTTAAATATAAACTTAGACAGGCAAATAATGAGAAAAGAGCTGAATGCATTAAAAAAATCGGAACTGTTCCGACAGAAATTTTAGACTATAAAAAGTGTGGTTCACTGCTAAAAAGTGTATAAATAAAAGCGGATAGCCCTCTGAATTACAACTAAATGCCATATAACGTAATTTTAATTTACTTTTATTGTATATTTTGGGATAATACTACATATTGCTCGACAATATATAATATAATAACCTGAATTTACACCTAATGTGCATTTTTCGATCTAGCAGAAATATTTTCAACAGTCCATGCTTTTTAAGTATACTGAACTGAATTACAACTATAATTCAGACTTTGCTGCTTGGATTGTTATACACTTTTCACAATTAATTTAAAGTCTAATTTCAAAAGTCACGTTTACATTGTTAGATATACTGCTTTTTATATAAAATTACCTTTTTTGGAGCTTGATTATACAGCGAGAGCGATTGATATCGGCATTTCGCACCACTCAATGGATAATCAACAAAAAAAGGATCATTTGATGAAAAGCGGTATATTTTGTGATTTTTCAAAATGCACATTAGGAGATTGAAGCGAACTTTCCAAGTTTATGCCCCGGAGTCGACTTTAGATTTCCCCAAGCTTACAGTCAGCGTAACTGTATCCCCCTTTGAGGCGAGGGAATTTCCTTCGGGAGACTGGCTGATGACATACCCTTCGGGAACCTTGTCGGAGTAGGCGCGTACTATTTCCACGTTAAATCCCATGTTGCCCAAGACCATGGAAGCATCTCTCTCGATTATGTTTTGGATGGCAATCACATAGACGCTGTCTTTACCAGCGCTTGCCAGGAGGGCAATTACGCTTCCCTTGATGCCGCTTCCGGATTTCGGGTTCTGGGAGATTATAATCCCTTTATCCACGCTCGCGCTCTTCGCATAGGTGAGAGTTACCGTGAAGCCCAGTTGCTTCAGCGTGGTTTGGGCGTACGTCAAGGATTCTCCTTCAAGATTAGGAATCTTTACAGGCTCGGCGCCGTTGCTGACGGTAATGGCCACAGTTGTCCCCTTCGGGACGAAGGAGCCTCCTGGCAGGGACTGGCTTATGACTGATCCCTTTGCTATTGTGTCGCTGGATGCCTCGGATGCGGATGCCGACAGGCCTTGAGCTTGAAGCAGGCTCTTGGCGTCTGCGGCGCTTCTGCCGACAACATTGGGAACCTTGGATAAATCTTTAGAGCTTGCGACTGCAAGCGTTACAGAATCTCCCCTGGCAATGCCGGATTTTGAATCGATGCTTGAGCGGATGACAGTTCCTTCGGGGGCGCTTGAGCCGGTTTCATAGGAAATGGTTACGGAGAGGCCGATCTCTTCCAAAAGAGCTTTGGCTTGGGACTCATAAAGCCCTTTCACATCAGGCATTTCAAACGAAGCGGCGCCTATGCTCACGACTATCAAGACCTCTGATCCAGGCTCGGCGGAGGCGCCGCTTTCAGGATCCTGCCGTATAACTAACCCTTCAGCTGCGGCGCTAGAGAATTCATAAGAGACTTTCGGCGTCAGGCCTTGCTCCATAAGAAGCGCAAACGCCTCATCTTCTTTCTTGTACTGAGCGTCTGGAACTTTTGTCAATTCAAATCCCATTGATATCTTAAGGTCTATAGCATTGCCGCTCATAACCATGGCGCCTGCCTCGATTGACTGGCTTATGACGCAGTTTGCAGGCGCGTCACGGTCGTACTGCCTGGATACGACGCCAACGTGAAATCCTGCGGCTCTGGCGGCTTCAATCGCCTCACTATATTCAAGTCCTGAAAGATCCGGAATTTGAGCTATTTTCTCTTCGGTTGGGCTTAGGGGATCCACTCCGGAGGAAACGACAATTGTAATGGCTGAACCTGCTTCCGCTTCGCTAGGCGCGCTTAATGAAATGACTCTGCCTTCTGCTATGACATCGGAGTAGCCGGCGGTGTAAATAACCTCAAAGCCGGCGTCTTCCAGGGCTTTTTGCGCAAGCGCGGCTTCCATTCCATAAACGTCGGGGACGGTTCTGGTCTCCGACCCGCTGCTGATTAAAAGCTCCAAAGTTGTGTTTATCGGAACGACAGTTCCTGCATTTATGCTTTGCGAAAGTATCATATTCGCGGGAACCAGGTTGGAGTATTCTTTTCCGGATACCTTGCAGTTAAGAGACGCCTCGTCCAGGCGGATTAGCGCTGAATCCAGGTAGTCGTTTACAACCGAGGGCACTCTGGCGCTTCCCTCGGGTATATATATGGAATCCTTGAGCGAGTCGGCAGACCCCGTCGCTCCTGTGGATAATAGGGTGGCGAAAAGCATTGCCGCAAACAGCGCGGCGGGGATTCCTATTTTTGCCCATCGAGGCCATTTCAATGGATCAATCATGCTTATTTTGCCGTCCCTGCGAGGCGCAGGCTCAAGAGAGGTCAGCTCTTTCTCGAGGGTTGCCATGTCAGGGGTTCTGTCTTCTACGCGAACATTCAAGGCATTATGTATGGCTGTCTCCAGATTTTCGCTTATTTCCGGAGTGAACCTGCTAAGCGGCTTCAAGATGTCCTTCCTACTGCTTTCGAAATGGGCTCTGCGCTCCAGAGCGTCTGGAGGAGGCTGCCCGGCAATCATCCGATACAGTGTCGCGCCGATGGCATAGACATCTGTATAGCTTCCCTGGTCGCCTCTGCTTCGGTACTGCTCTTCGGGGGAATAGCCAGGCTTGATGATGACTGTAAGGCTCCTGCTGTAGGCGGTGGTTGCGTATCTGGCGGCGCCGAAGTCTATGAGCTTCACTTTTTTGTCATTTGTCAAAAAAATGTTGTCCGGGGCTATGTCCCTGTGTATCACCCCCTGACCATGCACATCCTGGAGTGATCGTATTATAGGCAGGAGCATCTCCACCGCCTTTTCAGGGTGAATTGGGCCGCTCCTTTTAAGCATGGCTCCAAGAGTCTCGCCATCCAGGCATTCCATGACTATATAGGCGGTGTTGTTGCTTTGAAAGCTGTCGAAGATTTTTACTATTCCGTCTGCGCTGTGAAACTTAGCAAGCCTCTTCGCTTCATCCACAAACTTCGCCAGGCCCGCTTCAAATTGCTCTTTTCTATTTCCGTCGAAAATCGTAAGTTTAGCCTGCCCGGACATCCTTGTTGAGAATTCGCTTGGGAGGTACTCCTTGATGGCTACTTTCTGCTCTAAAACCGCGTCGTAGCCTATATATGTGACTCCAAATCCACCGAAGCCCAGAACCTTTCCTACTATATAGCGATCTAAAAGGATGGTTCCCGGCGCCATATGAAGCGCCTCTTCGGCGGCAGTGCCGTCTATGTAGCCGCAGGACGGGCATATTTCAAATTCGTCGTCGTAGCGTTCCATGCATCCCATGCAGATCTTCTGCATAAATCATCACTCCCTGGCAGATGCCGCATTGAACTTGCTTTCCCCAGAATATAGAAAGAAATAGTCGAATTCTTCATGAACTTCCCTGAATGCGCTAAGCGCGTTGCTATTAAGCGGCAGAGCGCCGCCTCTGTTTCTTATATATAGATGATCCTGAGCATTGTCGCTGAGCATGAAAAGCAGAAGACGCTCGGCGGCTCTATTCTCATTTCCAGAAACAGCCCCGATGCTCCATAGATCCTTGAATTTTCCATACACCTGCCTGGCGGATATGGGCAGCATCAGGTACTTGCCCGGCATAGCGCCCTGTATTTGAAAGAATGCCGATGTGTCTGAATATAGCGACGCAGCGTCTCCTCTAAGAAACATCTCGAGAGCATTTTGCGTGTATTCGAAAGAAAACAGCTCGGGTCCGAAGGAGACATGAAAATCGTCTTCATCCTGCATCTCTATAGCCATAGGATGCAGATTTTCCATGTCATCGCGATCCATAACGGCATTTCCATAGAAAGGCGTCAAAGTTGTGTTGACGTATAGCGCCGGGGCGCTAAACCCCAAAGGCAGCTGCTTCTTCTCGGGATAAAACTCGCTGTACTTGTCAAGCGCTATGCACTGCCCTAGCCCCATGCGCTCAACTACGGAGCTGAGATCGCTTGCCGCCCTTAGAATCGAGGCTTGCGCGCCGGTGGACTCAAAGAGCGAAGGAAGACTGTTTCCTGAGGCGGCAAGGCCTATTTTAGCGCTATATTCCTCAAGAGGAATAGCTTGCGCTCTTACTTTGACGTTTTTGTAGCTTGAAGAAAACTCATCCAGCACAGAATTCAATGAATTCATTCTTTCGAGAACGGCGCTTTCGTCTCCGGAAATCGCATACCAAAAAGTTATGTCCGCATTTGGCAGGGAATCGCTTTGCCGGCTCCATCTCAAGGCAAGCTCCACCCCCATGTAGAGGATCAGAAGGATGGCCGCCGCAATCTGGATGAATCTGACATATCGCTTCTTTTTCTTCTCCCATTCCAAAGGCAGGACTTTGCTTTCTCTTTTGAGCGCTTTTTCAAAGTCAAAGGCTGAGGAGAACCTTAAGTGCCTGTCTACAGCCATAGCCTTAATTATAGCGTTGTTGACGTACTCCGGAATTTCGCTGCTAATTGATGACGGCGGCTCCAAATCGTCCGAGATTTTTCTGTTTGTGGATTCGCAGGGCTTTATTCCTGTTACCATCTGGTACATTGTAGCGCCAAGGGCGTAAATGTCAGTCCAAGGCCCTTGCGCGTTCACCGTTTCGTACTGTTCCGGAGGCGCGAAGCCCGGCTTCAGGACGATTGTTACAAGCTGCTCTTCGTCCGGGGAAAATCTGGCCGCGCCGAAATCTATAAGCTTTACTGTCTGATCCTTGCACAAGAAAATATTGTCTGGGCTTACATCTCTATGTATTATTCCGGTTTCATGGATTTCTTTCAGAGCTTTGCATATCTCAAGCGCTATATCAGCCGCTTCGTGAAAATCCAGCTCGTTATGCTTGAGGAATTCCGCAAGCGTCAAGCCTTCCAAGTACTCCATGACTATGTATGCAGTGCTGTTTTCTTCAAAATATTCGTACACATTTATAATGTTCCTGTGGGAGTTGAACTTGGCCATGCTCCGGGCTTCATCAAGGAAGCGGGCTAGCCCGTGCTTGAATTCGCCCTCTTTGGCGCTCGAAAACAGATTGACTTTGCGCGTTCCAGGCGCGCGGCTTACAACTCCGCAAGGAAAGAACTCCTTCACAGCCGTAAAGCTTTCAAACTTGGAATCCCAAGCTTTGTATGTGATGCCGAATCCGCCGAACCCCAGAACCTTCCCTATAAGATAGCGCTTATTGAGCTTTGTGCCGGGACGCAGATGGAATATTTCGGATGCGGCGTCGCTTTCCTTCCAACCGCAGGCTGGGCAGGCGCATAAGCCTTCGTCAAATCTTTCAAAGCAGTTGTTGCACATGACGGGCATGTTTATTCACTTCCTCATTCATCACAGTTGTTATGCGGCGGATACCCCTGCTTTAGGCATGGGGAGGAAGCCGCATGCCCCTTTCCATCAGTATTTTTTGCGCTTCTCTAAAGGCTCGGGCTTTTTGCGGCCGGTTCCTGCGGACGGCTTTGCTCCGTCCAGCGCGGGAACATCAAAGCTTTCGCTTGAGCGCTTCCCGAAAATGAATCCCTTTCGCCCGTCATTTGAACCCTGTAGAACAGCTGACGGCCGCGCACATATTTGGGAGATTGATTCAGCCTACCCTTTCCGCCTCTGTTGACCAGCCGCCTTATGGAGCTGGCGGTTGCGCTTCCCTGCGGCTTTCTGCATGTAGATTGCCTCTAAAGGAGCAGCCAGCGGATTTCCGCCGGTGCGCCTCGCATCAATTGCTCGGTCCTTTTTCAAGCCGTTTCTGACTCTTGTGTTTTTTCGCTGTGCATCCGTATGCCGTGCCGGCATTTGGATATTCTTGCTTCAGCCTGCTGTATAATGCCCGGCGCATAATCCCAATGAACGCGGCGCTTCTGAAAGATCGCCCTCTTTCTAGGCTCAGCTTCAGCTTTCCCGCATGGCGCCGAAAGCGGCGCCCCGATGCCCATGAAAGCGGCATCCCGATAGCCGTTGTGGCAATCCTTGCACAGAGCTGCCAGGTTCTTAGGAGCATCGCCTCCTATTCTGCGGGTTTCAATGCGGCGGACAGCCGATATATGATTCTTGCAGCCCTTCCTCCCATGGCATGCATGCCCGTCTCCAAACAAGACGTATTCCTTTGCGTTCCAAGAGCCAAGCTTTCCGCCTCGCCGGCAGCCGGCTCCTGATATATATGGATTTTTGATTTTCTGTATATCTAAGGACGCGACCTCTGCAATCGCCTTTGCGGTCGGCAGCATCTTTTGTACGTTGGATGCGGTTTTGATGCGGGTCTGAATCTTGCGCTCTATAGATGGAGCGAGCCAGCCCTTATGCTTTGAATGGACTCGATTGCTGAAGAGGGCTTGCGGCGCCTTCTTTCCTATTGCGCCTTGCGATAGGGCGCTTGTCGATTGCGCCTTCAATCCCGCATCAACGCCCAGCGCTATCGGCTGTGTATACTCCGTGCCATCGTACAATAGCTGGATGGCAGAAGCTCAAGTTTTTACTGCTTTAGCCCTTTACGCCCTTTAGCAAGTTCCCTGCCTTGCCACGGCGCTGAGTCGGCATGAGCGGATTGCCTCTTTTGCTTAAAACACAAACCATGCTTTTATGCCTTTTCGCGCACAGCTCCCCATTTCTAGGGCTGGCTGCCCTTCGCCAATGCCGTTTCATGGTTTTATATGCCTGCGGCACTGCCCCTTCCCCTCGGGACTGTTCAGCCGCAGGCCGCAGAGTCCTGAGCTGGAGCAAACGCCCCGGAGCGCATATGTATTCTTGGGCTGCGCAGTCTCTTGAAAGACTTAGGCTAGCCAATCAGTGCTTGCCAAGCCACTAGCTTTAGCTATAGGGTGATTGACGGGAGATTATAGTGACCTTCGTTCAGCGCAAGACAAGAACTGGAACCGCAATTAATCAAGCTCCGCTTGGTTAGTTGGGCAGATAATCCCTCCAATCAAAATTGGCTCCGCAGAGCGGTATGAAAATGAACACGCATTTTCCCAGCTGTATTTTGTCGTATATGACTATCGGGGCGAATGTCAATACCAGGATTTTGTTGAGGTAAGTCAAGCCGCTCGATTCTCCGGCTTGGATGAAAAACTGGTTCTTTTCAGGAACATAGATGATTATGGCATGCTTGTTCCTTGATACAGTAAACTCCTGAGCTAGAGGCACATCCATGCTCAGGGATCGTCCGATGTTGTTTCTTCCCGCTTTAAGGGGAAAGCTCTGGCCGAGGTAGAGTCCCCTTACGCAAACCAGCCAGCCTACAACAGGCTCTCTTCCAGTCGGGTTGGATATGGGAATTGTCTTTGCGTCAGAGATTGGGTTGTAAGAAGAAATATCGTCTACGAAGCTCTGGAGGGATTTTGCGTCATCCTGAGGCGCATCTGCAAACTGCTCAGGCGGTGTGGAGACGCCCGCTTGAATCGGCTTTATATTGCCCTGCGAGTATTCGGCTATTTTTTCGCCGCTTGCGCGCTTAACATGGTTTAAGTGGCGCTCATCGGAGATCTGCGAGTCTTGCGCGTCAAGCTTAAGCTTTGCGGCAGCCTCGTTGGTATCGGCGGCTTCGGCCTTAGCGGCGGCTTCAGCCTTAGCGGCGGCTTCGGCCTTTGCGGCGGCTTCAGCCCTAGCGGCAGCCTCGGCGCTAGCGGCGACTTGGGCCTTTGCGGCAGCTAAGGTTCTGCTAGCAGCTTCAATCTTTGCGGCAGCCTTGCTTCTAGCGGCATCTTCGGCTTTTGCAGCTTCTTCAATTCTTGCGGCGGCTTCGGCATCTGCGGCGGAGACGTTTCCAGCGGCGGCTGGAATTATCGCGGAGGCCTCGATTCTTGCCGCATCCTCGTCTTCCTCTGTTCTCGGTGCAACCTTTGAGGCGGCTCTGATGCAGTGAGGGCACTCATCATATTTGTCAGAGTCATAAAAGTGATTCTTATCACATTTAGCCAGTTTCATATAATTACCCCTTTATGGAGAAAACATGAATGAAACGCATGTAGTGTTGTCTTGGGACTCTAAAGGCTTATTTGCGATATTGCAAAATAGGGCTTCCAAGGCGTCAACTGGCGTATTTCCCTTCATGCATTCCAGGATTTCAATGTCAGAAAGAATTTTAAAAAGCCCGTCTGTGGTTAGAAGTATCTTATCCTTTGGCATCATTAAAAACGCTGTTTTGTTTATGTCCATAAGCTGAATCCCTCCAATGCCTATAAAGGAGATTAATGCGTCTCCTCTGGATGCATGGGAGCATCGAATGCCGCTTTCTGAAGATTTATTCTTGAGCGCAAGGTGAATGTTGTGATCTCTGGTCGCCCTGGCGATCTCGTTTCCTCTGATTATATAGAGCCTGCTGTCTCCGACGGACAGCCAGTAGAGCTTGTTGCCATCCGCCGCAACTGCGGTGATGGTGGTTCCAGCGGCAAGGCTCTCCCCTTCAGTGCTTTTTAAATGGAAGACGCACTCATCCAGGATGTCCACCGCAGAGAGAAAAAAATCGGGGTAAGGAGTTTCAGGGCTTTTTGAAAAAAACAGTTTCTTCATCCTTTCCGACGCAATCAAGCTTGCTGCTTTGCCGCCCCTCAAACCGCCCATGCCGTCGCAGACCAAGGCGAAAAGCTCACCGCCTTCAATGTGGAGGAAGCACGCGTCCTGCTGCTCGTTTCGCGTGCCGATAATGGATTTCATTGACGCTGTGAAGATATTATTCTCTATCATTTGCGATCCTCGTTGTAAATTGCTCTTCAGGCTTTCGGCTGTAAAGCCTGAATTGCGTCTGTACGATATAATTAGTGCATGCACTGCGCATCGAGATATTAGCGCGCTCTTGAAATTGCATTTCCTGGATTCTTGAGTTACCCCGATGCGCGTTCAAATGTACCGATTTTGAGCTTGGCTATCCGCTTTCACGGTGTGAAATTCCGATATCAATCGTACCGCTGTACAGTCAAGTTCAAAAATCGGAGCTGTCATATGCGCATCAATATAAAGGGAGTTGCGGCTGAAACAACCTTCTTAATGCCAAAGCGAAAACGATATTAAAGCGTCATAGCCGATGCGCATCATAGGCCAAAACGCGTCATCTGCCGATTCTGGAGGAGGATTATACATTTGGAAAGTGGATAATCCTCCTCCAAAGTCGGTACATTTAACGCATAATGAAATGGAAATGCTTTGGATTTGTCACCAGATGACTGAGATAGCTGTATTATTGTCCATATCCCTGCCCTGGCCGTTCTTCTTAACCTCTTCAATCATTTGCTCCAGCCACTTGCCCGCAACAGGGCTTTTTTTTAAATACGCCCTGATTTTTTTTTCTTCTATATGCTCCCAGAAGCCATCAGTGCATAAAAGGAAGGCGTGGTTTCGGGATAATGGCCATTCATCTGAAAGTTCGTATCGGTTCGCTTCCCATTCTATTCCAATTGCCCTAAGAAGCCTGTTTCGATCGGGGTGGCCGCTTATCTGCTTGTCTTTTATCTCGCCGGAAAGCGCGAGCATCTGCGGTACGCTGTGATCGAGCGTCCTCATCTTCAGTTTATTTTTTCTAAAAAGATAAAGTCTGGAATCCCCTATGTGCCCCCATGCGTATACTCCATTCGCGGCAGCCAAGGCTACGGCCGTGGTTTTCATGCCGTGCCGGGAATTTGTCCTGGCCTGTTCGGCCAAGATTGTTTCCTGAGCTCGATTGAAAGCCTTTTCTAAAAAAGCGCGAGGCGCCTCATCGGAGGATATTTCGAATTGGCGCCGAAAGGCTTCAACCGCCAGCCGGCTAGCAATTTCGCCTTTGCCGTGGCCGCCAAGGCCATCGGCAACTACAAAGCAGAAGCTGCCGCCTGCTACCAGGCATATGGCTGAATCTTCGTTCACGTCC
Organism: Clostridiales bacterium; assembly: GCA_031269465.1. Lineage (GTDB taxonomy): Bacteria > Bacillota > Clostridia > Lachnospirales > WQUN01 > JAISWZ01. Next base: position 11,683 of record JAISZB010000100.1, read on the forward strand.
CTGCTTCCTATGGACGTGAACATTTTATAGGATAACATGATTGCGTCCCCCTGTAGGGTTGGGATTCTAGAGTTGAAGCGCACCATTTGTTCCGACGCGTCAACGAATGCGCCGATTCTTGAGCCTGAGAGTCAATAAAAGCGTTAAATGCCCAGGCGGGAGAACCGGAAAAAACTGATGTCTACAATGACTGCATCTCTGGGATGCAAATTAATAGCATCCTTGGGTGAATAAGAAATGCTTATTCATCCAATGGCTTCCCGGATGCAATTCAAGCCCCGAAAATCACTTATCATATTAGCGACAAGCTATCTTGGGGCTATATGTGGATTTTCCAGAGCTAAAAACAGACTTACTAACTAAATAAACTTGATAAACTGCATATACCGCTTTTTATCAAATGTTCCTTTTTGGAGCTTGACTGTCCATTGAGTGGTGCGACTGATATCGGCATTTTGCACTCGCTGTATAATCAAGCTTCAAAAAAGGTAATTTTATATGAAAAGCAGTATAACTAAAAAGAAAAATCCCGGAAAATAGAACGCGGCAATTTTGTCTCTATAGAATAATTCCTGAAAAGATGGCTTATAACGCTAAAGCATTGAATTTGATGGCAGGTTCAAGTTGCTGACTCCAACTTGGAAATTATATATTGCAGCTATTTGCGATATTTGCCGAAAATTAAAAAAATATGAAATAAGCATATCATGATTTTCGATTAAAATCAACAACTAAGGACAAGAGAAAAAAACAGAGGCTTCGTTGATTTTTCAAAGCAGTGCATGTTATACAGAATGTCGCTGTCCTGTCATATTGAGTCAAAAAAATTCTTGCAAGCTCTCGTATATCGCTCAACGTCTGAGATTCTATTTAGCCTAATCCCCATTTACCACTATACCGGCGGTTTGCAGCCAGACTGTCTGCTTCAAGGCGATATTGGCGTTGCGCACTCGCGGTACAGCTCAACTCCAAAATACTCTCTTTCATATGAAAAGGAGCATAACTGCTTCTGCATTTATAAAAAATGAGTCTCCAGTTTGATCAGTTTATTTTTCTCTTGACTTTATGAAAATAATGGTTTATAATAAAATCATTAAATAAAAATCGGGAGGCAAAATAAATGTCTTTACAGCCACAA
>JAISZB010000102.1 GCA_031269465.1 Clostridiales bacterium
GTCAGCAAAATCCAGGAATATTAAGAAATATTCAGGTTCTCCCTAATATTTGACTTCTCTGTTGGAAAAATTGTCCATTTATGTAATTTTAATACATAAAACTCACCACTGTCAAGTCAATTAAAAGACAGTCTAAATAAGCTTAAAGCTAGTAAGAACAGACATAGAACCAGATAATCCCAATATATTTATAAAATTATTAGAGAAATTATTATTTTATTCTAAAAGATAGTTGATTTTTATATTACGATTATTTATAATAATATAGTTTCCTGTTTTGATCTTTTTGGCTATTAATATGTGGCTGACTCATCATGCAGATTGCTCCGATGGAGTAAAATCCTTATAGGGTTCAAATTAGTGGAAGCTGTTCAGGCTAAGCTATGATACGGCTATACTGATTTGCAACCAATGCACTGATTTTGAGGTTGGATTATCCATTAATTAGATTGTATAGTCCAACCTCAAAATCGAAACTTTCCACTGCAAATCAGTATATACCGCTTTTCATCAAACGTTCCTTTTTTTGGGGCTTGACTGTCCATAGAGTGTTGCGATTGATATCGGCATTGCACTCGCTGTATAATCAACAAAAAAAGGCAGTTTAGTACGAAAATACATTCTATGGACATTTGTGCACGCTTCAAATACACAAATGGCTTAATATTTTCACCCTTGGCGGTGAAGCGCAACGTCATAGGGGTTTATATGAAAAGCAGTATAGCTGCAGACATGCGCGCCTGTTTCATGTTGAAGCTTTCCATTTATGATCGGCATATAGCTTATCTGCAGTCAACTGCGATGATTTTGGGGCTGAAGCATCCGCTTTCGCAATTAACTATTCTACTCCAAAACCTAACTATGCAAAACAATTAATATAATCAAGCAGGCAATTTCATATGCAAATCAGCATAAGCAAAATTGCCTGAGGAGCAAGAGTGCCGCCTTCTTCCTACCCTGCAATCAGCAGTTTTACGCGCAGAGATGGATTGCATGCGAATGCCTGAAGCCGCAGCCCTGCTCCGCAGCTCTTAAAAAGCTGCCGCTGCATCGCGGACAGCGTTTCATCAAAGAGATATACCGCTTTTCATCAAATGTTCCTTTTTTGGAGCTTGATTATCCATTGAGTGGTGAGAAATGCCGATCTCGGCATTTTGCACTCGCTGTATAATCAAGCTCCAAAAAAGGTAATTTTATATGAAAAGCAGTATATATAGTCCTTAAATGCAGAAGCTTGCATATGAAATATGCCAGTTTGAAGTCAAATGCGTTTTTGAGCTTTTACTCAGACTTAAACGTTGCAGAGCAAAGCTTAAATCAGGAACTTCGTACGCAAATCCGCATGCCTGGCTAATCGCCTCCTAAGGAGCGCAGCGTCTGCAAGAAGATCCTTTGGCTTTCCTTATCGCCCTAGAAAGAGCGCTTTTTTGTGACGGGCTCGCCTGATGCCATTGCAGCTATAATAATTATATTTGCCGCTGAAGGCAAAGTGGCATTCAAACGCCCATTCACTTATTAAGGAATTAGCAGTTATATTTGATATTGATAACGCGTCCTTTTTTTGGTACAATAAGAGGTGGACGCTTTAGCCGGCTCTTTAGGCATAAACCCCTTTAAATGGCGGAAACACCGCACAAGTTGAAACTACGCCGCAAACTTAAAGGCTTCTTTCATCTATATTTTAAGTTCTGAACGCTTTGAATCGGACAATATTTTCCCTTTTTTATACATAGTTCCCTTCATGGTTCCCAAAGTGCTCAGCGACTTATTTTAACTTTTCAAAAAGCGCTGAAAAAGATCGATTAATGACGGATGCAAGTCGGGTGAATATGCTATTTTCTTTGCGAATACTTTTTTATTCTACTTATTAATCTCATTTCATTAAGATTAAGCCGCAATGAAATGAGATATTAATCTCAACTTATTGAGATATTTTACTCAATGAGAAAAATCCTGCTAAGAAATTTTTAGACGTTATTATTAGCAAATCCTAAAGTTATCCACAAGTTGTTGATAACTATGTGGATAACTTTGCAGGCAGCCTGCTTCTTAAAGATATTAAGCTTCTATATTTGCAAGCGCGATTTTAAGAGCAACCTGAAGCAATTCTACAAGAACTAAGCTGAAATTGCAATGCCTCGCAATCAGTCTCAATGATTTTAGGCTTGCGCCTCAAAGAATTTTGCATGGCCGGATCGAATGATGTCTTGCGGTAGAAGGCCGTGTCCTTGGCAATCGAAAATTTCGACGCTCTGAACTTGGCGCGTCGTCGGATTGAGTCCTGATATGGCCTGTTTTGTGGAATCAGGCTCTCGCTTCTAAAGGCGACAGCAAAATGACAATATCCATATTCTGGCGATTCTTGGAACGGGCTATGCCGCTTCGGGTCCCGCAGCGCATTAGACAAAAGAAATCGGAGGCTTTTTTTATGCAAGATTCAATAGCGCTTTACTGGACAGAAGCACTGTCGCTGCTTCAAGACTCATTTTCGGACGTCGCTTACACATCGTGGATCAAGCCGCTGGTGCCCTTGAAATACGAAGACAACGTTTTAACTCTTCAGACTGAAAGGGACTTCTTCATGAATACGATTAATCAGCGCTACCTTTATGAGATCAAGCGTTGCTTCCGCACTGTCGTAAACGATGAGGAAACGGATGTGAAGGTAGTGTCTCTTGAAGAATATACAAGGAAAAGCCGCGGCGATTCTCCGGCCAATTTGATGCCTACAAATCTAAGGCAAAAATATGTATTTGAAACCTTCGTCCGCGGAAAAAGCAACGAGCTGGCGTACGCGGCCAGCCAGGCCGTGGCGGAGAGCCCCGGCGAAAGCAGCTACAACCCCCTGTTTCTTTACGGAGGCGTCGGACTTGGGAAAACTCATTTGATGCACTCCATCGGAAACTACGTATTCGAGCAGAACCCTGAGCTTAAAATCCTCTATTTGTCTGCTGAGACATTTACGAATGAATTCGTCTCAGCTATAAGAAACAAGGAGACTTCTCAGTTTAAAGACAAATACAGGACCCTTGATGTTCTTCTCCTAGATGACGTGCAGTTTCTTGAGGGCAAGGAAGAGACCCAGGAAGAGCTCTTTCACACCTTCAATAGCCTTTACAACAACAACAAGCAGATAGTGCTCACAAGCGATCAGCCTCCCAAGGAATTGAAAACCTTGGAGAATCGCCTTGTATCCCGCTTCGCCATGGGGCTGATATGCGACATAACCCATCCCGACTACGAAACGCGCATGGCTATACTGGAAAAGAAGGCCGAGCTGGAGCACCTGGTTATACCGAAGGACGTCATCCGCCTTATCGCGAAGAACATAGCTTCAAACATCAGAGACTTGGAAGGCGCCCTTAACAAAGTCACGGCATTTTCAAGATTCGCCCACACCCCAATCACCATGGAAAAGGCTGAGGATGCCTTAAGGGATGTCATCTCTCGCCTGGACAAGCCGGAGATATCCGTAGAGTACATACAGGAAGTTGTGGCAGCCTACTACGAACTTACGGTAGCGGATCTGAACAGCAGGAAGAGAACGCAAAACATAGTATACCCCAGGCAAATAGCAATGTACCTATCCAGAAAGCTTTTGGACGTGTCTCTGCCTGACATCGGAAAAATCTTCGGCGGCAGGGATCATTCAACCGTAATTCACGGCTGCGACAAAATTACGTACGCATTGGAGAACGACATAAGCCTCCAGCATGTCATAAATGACTTGGAGAGAAGAATCAAGTCCGGCATTAAAGAGCCTAAAGAAGTTTAGCAAGCCTTAAAATATATAGAAAAATGCAATAATAATTGGGGTATTAAAGAATCTTTGTTTTAAAGAATAGAAAAACTATCAACCACTTTTACTCTAAACTGTGGAAAACTAGCCTATTTTCTGTGGATAACTCTGTGTACAACTCACTTTTCCTGTGGATAAAATGTTTACAACTCATTTTCTCTTGTGGATAAACCTGTGGATAAGCTGTTGATAAGTACGTGGATACAATGATAATTTTTTAACGTAAAAACGTTCTGTGGAAAGTGTGGATAACCTCACCAGTTATCCACAGGATATCCACAGGCTTATCCACAGGCAGAATGTTGAAGTTGCGCCTCAAAACCGGGTTTTCCACAGTATCCACAGCCCCTACTACTACTACTGCTACTTAATGTATGTATGTAAGAAAGCGCTGGCAAAAATCATGATTTTCTTTTTTAAATGATTGCGATTTTAAAATGCGGAAGAAGAAAATCGAACACAAAAAAACAAGAAGCTTATTGAACTTAAAATGCGTATATAAAATTAAAGATTAGAAATTTAGAGTAAAACCTAAAACTCGATGCTGTTGCTCAACGCGCTGTTAAAAACAGTGATTGTATCCAATTGCGCATTAACATAAACGGAGGGAGAAGCCGGGAAGAGCGCTTTTTTCCCGGCAAGAAAAATATGAAGCTTAGCATGGACAAGAACATTCTGCTCGAAAATCTGAATGTGGTGGGCAAGGTCGTGCCTTCAAGAACCACTAAGCAGATTTTGGAGTGCATTCTAATCACCGCTGAAGAAGGCGGCGTCAAGCTTTTTGCCAACAACCTAGAGCTTGGAATTGAAACCGCGAAAATCGCCGCGTCGGTGGCTCAGCCCGGAGGCGTCGCCCTTGACGCCAAGATGTTCATAGACATTGTCAGAAAGATGCCGGGAGATTTGATTCAGATAGATTCTGACTATTCAAATGTAACAAGGATCAAATCAGAGAGATCCGAATTTAAAATACTGGGCCAGCCCGCCGAGGAATTCCCTATGCTCCCGGTAGTTGAAAAAGACAGGGAATACGCTGTAAGAGCTTCAGATTTCAAGGAGATGATCCACCAGACCATCTTCGCCGTCGCTATAACAGACGCGAAGCCGGTTCTTACGGGAGAGCTCCTTCAAGTTCAAGGAAAGGCCCTGCATCTTGTCGCTGTAGACGGATACAGGATAGCGTACAGGAAGGCCGCTGATGAAAACCTGAGGGACGACGACTCCATAAATGTTGTGATACCGGCTAAAAGCCTCTCAGAGCTTGGACGCATACTTCCTTCTGACGGCGAAGACGCGTTGCGCTTCCACTTCACTGACAAGCACATACTTTTTGAGCTGTTAAACTACACTCTGATATCCCGCTTGCTGGAAGGCGACTTCATAAGGTACTCTCAAATCTTCAACGAAGATTTCAACTCCTATGTCTGCATTCAGAGATCCCTGCTTCTTACCAGCCTTGAAAGAGCGTCGCTTATAGCAAAGGAAGACAAGAAGGTTCCAGTCAAGCTTTCTATAGGCCATGACAACATTATAATCACTTCCAGCACCGAGCTGGGGACATCATATGACGAAGTGCCCGCAGACATAGACGGAGTCACTTTGGACATCGCTTTCAACCCTAAATTTCTCATAGACGCTCTTCGCGTCATAGCGGATGAAGAAATCATAATAACATTCACAGGCTCTCTCAGCCCCTGCATAATCAAGGGAAGGGACAACGATTCTTACAAATACCTGATTCTTCCTCTTCGCCTGAAGAGCTGAAGGAATGTGAATTCATACAATAGTTATCCACATTATCAACAGCCCAATGTGGATATTTAATGCTTATCCGTGAATTAGGAGAAAAGAAAAAATGATTGAGGATTCTTCGGAAATGCAAATGGCTCCACAAAACCTTTCCGACCATTGCAATCAGTAACTTGAATGACGGCATATGGCTGCAAGATGAAAAAACTATCCAATCGATGCCAAGGGGGCTTGGATGGGGGAGCTTGCCAGCCAAGTCGCTGTCCCCTTGCCGCAAGAAGCTTCTATTATCTTTGGATATGAGGCTTAAAGCTCTTCAGGCTCTCTGCCAAATACCCTAAAAGCAAAAATAAAATAAGGCTGCCGAGAAAATATACATGCCGATTTTCATCAAATGTTCCTTTTTTGGAGCTTGATCATCCATTGAATGATGCGAAATGCCGATATCGGCATTTCGCTATAATCAAGCTCCAAAAAAGGTAATTTTATATGAAAAGCAGTATATATGGTTGTTGCCGTCTCTTTGCCATAAGAAAAACGCTTGCTGTAAAAATGGGAGGCAAAAATAAAATGGCAAAGAGTTGAAGCCGGAAGCAGCCTGATAAAATTATTTCAGCTATAAAAGCCTAGGATTTCCCAAGTTCAAAGGCATGAATAACGACAGGAAGCTCTATGCCGCCAACTGTGTGAATGATCATACCCGCATTGGGGAGAGATTTTCTTGCGTTGCCCATATTAGGCAAAAGCGCGCATGAAACAGCACGGAGATCTCCGCGTGATATAAGCTGAAGTCTGCTGCGGCAAGCAAAACGCATATGACTGCGCCAGGGAAATAAACAGCGTTTTGGCCTTGGATGGCGATTGGCCATACCGATTTGCAGTCAAATGTACCTATTTTGGCGCTTGATTATCCATTGAGTGGTGCGAAATGCCGATCTCGGCATTTTGCACCACTCAATGGATAATCAAGCGCCAAAATGGAGCTTTCAATGCAATTCAGCATAGTTGAATCGCATAAAGCTCGCCCTATCCAAAATGGCGCGGCTCAGCAGCAACTATGAATCGATTTTGGATCCTGATTATCCACTTTATCCGAAATCGGAACTGAAAATCAGTATGCAGGCCTTGAATTTTGTGAATTCCACAAGCGTCGGCGCTTTGGGGATGTTCAAGGCTTTCCTTGCTTACGAGCTTGCGGAACAGGGCAATAAGCTCGTCAAAGCGGATAAATGGCTCCCTCCAAGCAAAACGTGTTCCGCTGGCGGGGCGCAGTAAACGAACTTCCTGCGTCCTAGCGCGTATTCGCCTGTCAATGCGGCAGTGTTAGAGAACCGCGACGTGAACGCTGACATACACATAAAAAACGAAGCTGAAAGAATGCCTGCAACCGCATATGCTGGGACGCGCGGGGCTAAATATCCTATGCTCGCGCCATCAGGCGTCGAACGAGAAGCCCCCGCCTCTTTAGGTGGCGAGAGTATGTCGCATAGGCTATTCATATTGATTTTCATAGAAAAACACCTATTTAGGAGCTTGATTGTCCGTCGACACTATCTTTGACAGAACTATAAAATATATAAATTATCAGTATAGCTCGAGAAGTTATCCACAGGCATTGTGGATAACTTTGTGGATAACTTTTTCAGAGTCTCTGGCCTTCGCGTGGAATCCCTGATTTTTAGTCCTTAATTACTTTGTGTTGGCAGTGAAAGTTCAAATTCAAAGTACAATGCAGTATGTGCATGTTAATATTTGCCAGAGAGACTGAAATCTTTAAACTAAAATTCTAGATAATGCAAAAAAGTTTAAAATTGCTAGAATCTGGAGAGACTATAAAGACAAATATTGCTATTTCCTTCCTATTATGTTATACTTGCAATTGCACTCAATTAATAATGAAATAAATCAAAATTTAAAGAAGCATGTCGAAACGTGATGATTTATGCTTAATCGGCTTACGCCCGGCTACCGATCGCTAGGCCGAAGGGAGATGCGCGTCCCCGCGCTGAATTGGATGAGGATACATACAATAGCTTTCAAGGACTTTAGGAATCTCCAGGATGAAACCATAGAAATCGGGCCTGGTGCAAATATCTTATTCGGTGAAAACGCCCAAGGCAAGACCAGCTTTCTGGAGGCTGCGCATTTGTGCGCGACAGGCCGCTCCCAGCGCGCCAGCGCAAGCAGGGAGATGATCCGCTTTGGCGCGGACGAGGCGCATGTGCGCATCAACTGCGAAAAAAAAGGCTCTGCGGATCGCATAGACGTCCATCTAAAGCGTGATGGCAAAAAAGGCGCAGCTCTGAATCAAGTTCCTATTAAAAAGATAGGGGATCTATTCGGAAATCTGCTCGTCGTAAGCTTCTCTCCTGAAGATCTGAAGCTTATAAAAGCCGGGCCTAATGAGCGCAGGCGGTTCATGGATCTTGAGCTTTGCCAGATGAGCAAAGTCTACTGCTTTGATCTTCAGTCCTATTGCAGGGCGCTGAGGCAGCGCAACCTTGCGCTCAAGGACTTGAGGAAGCGTCCCGATATCAATGATACAATCTGCGTATGGGACGCCCAGCTCATTGAGCATGGCTGCAGGATACTAAGAGCCAGAAAAGCGTTTACTGAAAAGATAAGCCCGCTGGCCTCGCTCATCCATGAGATTATATCCGACGGCAGAGAGCTGCTTCAGATCCAATACAAGCCTAATGCGACAGAAAGCGATTTTTCTGAAAAGTTGAAGCGCTCCCTTAATCGCGACATAATCTCAGGATCCACTTCCGTCGGACTCCATAAGGATGACATGGTATTCATCATAAATAGCTCTGATGCCAGAACATACGGTTCTCAAGGCCAGCAGCGCACAGCCTCCCTCTCGTGCAAGCTGGCGGAAATCGCTCTGATAAGGGAAGTTAAGCAGTCCAGCCCCGTTCTTCTACTGGATGATGTGCTATCCGAGCTTGATAAAGGAAGGCAGCGCTTTCTCCTGGAGTCGGTGGAAGACGTACAATCCATCATAACATGTACAGGAATCGAGGACGTGCTTAAAAATGCCCCAGGGGACTCGAAGGTTTTTCGCGTTTCAGGAGGATCGGTGGCACCTAAGGCCATTTAGAGGCGGTGAAGGCGGCATGTATCTTCATATCGGCGGCGGAGTGACGCTCGCTGTCAAAGAGATTGCGGCAATCATATCAGCGGAGGCTGCAAACTCTGAAGACACTCAGGCATTTCTTGAAGCTCGCGGATTGAGCGGGAAATATGTAGACATTTCCGACGGCAAACCCAGAAGCTTTGTCATTTCCGACGAAGCGGCATACGCGACTCAAATTTCCGCAAAAACCCTTAGGGGCAGGTTGGAGCAGGGGATGGCAACTTTGTCTGAAATGCCGTCCGCCACAAAGTAGGCGGCATTTGCATATGAACTGCCCAAGCTGCATTTGACTGCGAATCGTCGCTCGAGGTAAAGCGGATAATCCAGCCTTAAAATCGGCGAGATTGACTGCGCGCCGGCGCAGCTATACTGATTTTCATAGAAACTGCCTTTTTTTGTTGATTATACAGCGAACGCAAAATGCTGATATCAATCGCGCCATTCAAGGATAATAAAGCTCCAAAAAGGAGCATTTGATGAAAATCGGTATATACTGAACCGCCTTGGGAAATCCCGTTTTTGTTGTCTGATTATACTATGAGCGCGATTGATACCGGCATTTCGCACCTTGAAAGTTGATAAGCAGGCGGCAAAATAGGTGCGTTTGACCGCAAATCAGTAAATATACTGCTTTTCATACAAAACCGCCTTTTTTTGTTGATTATACAGCGAGTGCAAAATGCCGATTTCGGCATTTCTCACCATTAAATGGATAGTCAAGCTCCAAAAAAAGGAACATTTGATGAAATGCGGTATAAGAGGTAGAACTTAAATCGATGCAGCATCACGCTCATCGGCAAGGCGGTGAATCTTTTCCCCGCGCAAAGGAGTATTGGGATGTCTGAATATGACGGAAATCAAATACAAGTTTTAGAGGGTTTGGAAGCGGTGCGTAAAACGCCAGGCATGTACATCGGCACGACATCGTCCAAGGGGTTGCACCATTTGGTCTATGAAATAGTGGACAATGCCGTTGACGAAGCGCTTGCCGGCGTCTGCGACGAGATTGAGGTAAACATTCATCCGGAAAATACGATCTCCGTAAAAGACAACGGCAGGGGCATCCCTGTGGGCATTCAGCCCCAGAAGGGGATACCGGCTGTTGAGGTCGTCTTCACAGTCCTTCATGCTGGCGGAAAGTTCGGCGGAGGCGGATACACGGTTTCGGGCGGGCTTCACGGCGTCGGCGCGTCCGTCGTCAACGCCCTCTCGCAGTGGCTTAAAGTCCGCGTCTGCACAGATGGAAAAATATATGAGCAGAATTACTTTAAAGGGGAACGGGAAAAGCCGCTTGAAGTCGTCGGAGAAACAACGGAGCGCGGCACTTTCGTTCACTTCAAGCCTGATCCGGAAATCTTCGAAGAGCTTGAATACAGCTTCGACATTCTGAAGCAGAGGCTTCAGGAGATTGCCTTTTTGACCAAAGGCCTGAAGATCACCTTGAATGATTTGAGGGAAGGGCAGGAGAAGCAGCGCATATATCACTATGAAGGCGGCATAAAGGAGTTCGTCAAGCACATAAACAAAAACAAGACTCCAATATTTGATGATGTCTTCTATGCCGAAGGCACAAAGGAAGGCATTCAGGTTGAAGCTGCCATCCAATACAACAACGGATATCTTGAGAACACCTACACGTTCGTAAATACTATAAACACTTTGGACGGCGGGACCCACTTGGCCGGATTCAGATCCGCCATGACGAAGACGATAAATGACTACGGCAGGAAATTCGGATACATTAAAGAGGCTGACAAGAATCTTTCAGGGGAAGATGTCAGAGAAGGGCTCACTGCGGTCGTAAGCATAAAAATCGAGCATCCCCAGTTCGACAGCCAAACGAAGGCCAAGCTGGGAAACAGCGATGCCAGGGTCGCCGTGGAAAGCGTCGTATCGGAGCAGCTGGAGTTCTATCTGGAAGAAAATCCCGCCGTGGCTAAAATTATAATCGAAAAGAGCCTGATGGCGTCTCGCGCAAGGGATGCAGCCAAAAAGGCAAGGGAGCTTGTCAGGCGCAAGACGGCGCTTGAAAGCGGAAGGCTTCCCGGAAAGCTTGCCGATTGCTCCGAACGGGATCCTGAAAAGTGCGAGATCTACTTGGTGGAGGGAGACTCTGCAGGAGGATCAGCCAAAAGCGCCAGAACTCCCAAGACTCAAGCCATACTTCCCCTTAGAGGCAAGATCTTGAATGTAGAGAAGGCCCGGCTGGATCACGTCCTCTCCAACGAAGAGATAAAGTCGATGATAACGGCATTCGGAACAGGCATACATGAGGATTTTGACTTAAACAAGCTTAGATACCACAAAATAGTGATAATGACGGATGCCGATGTTGACGGCGCCCATATAAGAACGCTCTTGCTTACTTTCATGTACCGCTTCATGACGCCGCTGATTGAAAACGGCAAGGTGTATATAGCCCAGCCGCCGCTTTTTAAAGTTGAAAAGGGAAAAAACGAGTACTACGCATACGACGACGAGGAACTCGAAAAAATCCTTCAATCAATAGGCAGGGACGGCATCAAGCCTATCCAGCGATACAAGGGCTTAGGCGAGATGGATGCGGAGCAGCTTTGGGACACCACCATGGATCCAAGCAAAAGAACCCTGCTCAAGGTCAATCTTGAGGACGCGATCGCTGCGGATCAGATATTCACACAGCTTATGGGAGACAAAGTCGAGCCAAGGCGCGAGTTTATAAAAGAATACGGAAAGACCGTGCAAAACTTGGACGTCTAATATAAAGGCGAGCATGAAAGTCAAGAATGCGGAGCTTGACTATATCAAGCGCCAAAATAGGCGCATTTGACTGCAAATCTGTATATAAACGGCGCAAGCCGCTGAATTCAGCTGGGAATGAAACTGGAGAGGTTTTTTCAATGGATGGTTTGAATCAAGTCGATAAGGTAGTTGATGTGAATCTGGAAGAGGAAATGAAAACTTCCTACATCAACTACGCAATGAGCGTCATCGTGGCCCGAGCCCTGCCTGATGTCAGGGATGGGCTGAAGCCGGTTCACAGGCGCATACTCTACGCAATGAACGAATTGAATCTGGATCCTTCAAAGGCTTACAAAAAATCCGCCCGCATAGTCGGAGATACCATGGGCAAGTACCATCCGCACGGAGATTCTTCCATATACGACGCGATGGTGCGCATGGCGCAGGATTTTTCCATAAGGTACCCCCTTGTGGACGGGCACGGAAACTTCGGCTCCATGGATGGGGACAGCGCCGCAGCGCCAAGGTATACCGAGGCCAGGCTCTCAAGGATAGCCATGGATATGCTGGCTGACATAGAAAAGGATACTGTCGATTTCGTTTCGAACTATGACGGGGAGTTCAAGGAGCCGTCGGTGCTTCCTTCCAGGTTTCCTAATCTCCTGGTAAACGGCTCTTCAGGAATAGCGGTGGGTATGGCTACGAACATTCCGCCGCACAACCTTGCAGAATGCATAGACGCCTTGGTCCTGATGCTTAATAAGCGCATAGAGCAAACGCCCGAAGCGGATTTGTCCGAGCTGATTGAAATAATACACGGACCGGATTTTCCAACGGGAGCGTCCATACTTGGAACTGCCGGCATAAGGCAGGCGTACAGAACCGGCAGAGGAAAGCTGACTGTGAGGGCGACGGCAGCCATAGAGCCGATGCCGGGAGCTTCAGGAAGAGATATGATAGTTGTTACGGAGATCCCGTATCAAGTCAATAAATCCAGGCTTGTCGCAAGGATAGCTGATCTTGTCAAGGACAAGAAGGTTGAAGGGATAACCGATATAAGGGATGAAAGCGACAGAAACGGCGTGCGCATCGTAATAGATCTTCGCAAAGACGCAAACTCTAATGTTGTGCTGAACAATCTGTACAAATTTTCCTCCTTGCAGGAAAGCTTTGGAATAATCATGCTGGCCCTTGTCAAAAACGAGGCTAGGATACTAAATATCAAGCAGATATTGGAATTTTACATTGAGCATCAAAAAGACGTCATCCTTCGCAGAACCCGTTTCGAATTGGCGAAGGCTGAAAAAAGGGCGCATATTCTTCAGGGGTATTTAATAGCCCTTGATCATCTTGACGAAGTTCTTGCCATCATTAGAGGATCCCAAGACGGTCCCTCGGCCAGAGCGAAGCTGACGGAACGCTTCGAGCTCTCGGATGAGCAGTCGAACGCAATTGTTGAGATGCGGCTGAGATCACTGACCGGACTAGAAAGGGGCAAAATTGAAGCTGAATTCAGTGAAATTCAGCTTGACATATCCAGGCTTAACGATATTCTGCAGGATGATGCCAAGCTTTTTCAAGTCATGCGGGATGAGCTCATCATCATGAGAAAAAAGTACGGAGATGAGAGAAGAACCCAAATTTTAAATGATCCAGGCGAAATAGTTACAGAGGATCTCATAAGCGATGAGAGCTGCGTCATTACGATGACGCACCTGGGCTACATCAAGCGCATTGCCTTAAACGCCTACAAAAGCCAGAATAGGGGGGGCAAAGGCATCATTGGCATGCAGACCAGGGATGAAGACCTCGTAAACGATATTTTCGTCGCCAATACTCACGACAGGATCCTCTTCTTTACAAACATGGGCAGGGTGTACCGCATGAAAGCCTTTGAAATTCCCGAAAGCGGAAGAACAGCCAGAGGCATGGCAATCGTGAACATGTTGAAGCTAAATGAGAATGAGAAGATAGCAGCCGTAATTCCCCTTAAAAAGACTGAGGCGAGCGGATTTTTCGTGCTCCTCACAAAGCGGGGCATCATCAAGAAAATGTCGGTTTTGCACAGCAAGAACATTCTGGCTTCAGGACGCATCATGCTAGCCATCAAAGAGGGCGATGAGCTTATCTCAGTTCTTCGAACAGACGGAGCAAAGGATCTGTTCATCGCTACAGCGCATGGCATGGGCATCCGGTTCAGCGAAAGCCAGATAAGGGCGTCAGGCAGGCAGTCCTTTGGAATCAAGGCCATGAAGCTTAAGGATAGTGACAGCGTAGTCAGCGCCGGCGTCGTATCTGAAGATGGGAATCTTCTGTTTGTTTCAAAGGGCGGATACGGAAAACGCACTCGCGTCAGCGAGTTCAAATTGCAGAGCCGCAACGGAGTGGGGTTGCACGTGTACAAAGTAACTCCAAAAAGCGGAGAAGTAGTGGGCGTTTGTCCGGTCAATGATCGGGAAGAGCTTATGCTCATAAATTCAGAAGGCGTGATAATAAGGATACGGGTGTCGGACATATCCATGATGGGCAGGTATACGACAGGCGTCAAGCTCATTGGCTTGGAGCCTGAGATAACCGTGGTGAGCATAGCTAAAATCGCGGAGGATCAGATGGAGCAGCTTGAAGGCTTGGCTGGAGATGATTCGGATGAGCTGGAAGAGGCGCAAGATGATTTTAGCGTAATCGACGCGCAGGCAATAGACGCTTTAGAGAATGAAGAGATCCCGGGCTTAGCGGATGAAAGCGCGCAAGAGGAGCCGTCCATTGATTCCGCAGGCAGTGATGAGGGCGTTGACGGGGATGAAGGCGAATGATGCGAGATATGCTTATCTCCATGTGAAAAAGACTTTTTTTGGATATATGACTGAAAATCAAGATGTAATCGCAGGGGTCGCCTGCTTAAAAAAGGCGGACATAATGAGCGTCCCGCCTTTTTAAGCGTGCGCCATGGCTGGCGAGGTTATACTGCAGGGCCTTTATTTCCTATTTTATCCAAAATAGTTGCATTTGAGTGTAAATCTAAGTATTCTCTATACATTATATACCGCTTTTCATCAAATGTTTCTTTTTTGGAGCTTGATTATCCATTGAAGCCTGTATAATCAAGCTCCAAAAAAGATAATTTTATATGAAAAGCAGTATATGTATAATGCTTTTCATATAAAATTACCTTTTTTAGCTTGATTATACGGCGAGTGCAAAATGCCGATATCAGTCGCAGCACTCAATGGACAGTCAAGCTCCAAGAAAGGAACATTTGATGAAAAGCGATATACTTTCAGGCAGGATACTCATTTGCATATTAAAGCGCCTGTAATAGAGCTTGATTGCGTAAGCTCTTATACGGGCGTAATTGGAAACTGTTTAACTTTTAAACGCCTTCAAGCATATAAGCGTAGAATTAGGACGCTTCAAAAACGTGAAGAATGCTTGGGATTCGATAAAATCCTTTATTTTAAGGCATTGCAACTGCCAAGCCTTGAATTTTGAACTTCATGAAGCTTCGAAAACAGATCAGTTTAGATTCAACTGATTATGTTACATTTCAAAGTTCCCTGGAAAAAGCCTTGCATAAATGCCACTATATTATATAATTGATAATAGGGGACAGATATTTGCAGTTGCGATTGGCATTTCGACCCGCTCATAAAAACAGCCGGAAGTGAAGATGATGGTGACATTTGAAGAAGCAGGGGAAATGTTGGATGAAATAGCGGAAAGCTTGCCTGAAGAGATTTTCAACCGCCTGAACGGAGGCATAGTCTTTCTTCCGGAAACCAAGCGAAATCCGATGGATCCGGCTGGCCAGCTTTTCATTTTAGGGGAGTATCAAGTAAACAGCCTGGGACGGACTATAGTGCTGTTCTTCGGATCCTTTGGCGCCGCTTACGGCGACATCGGAAAAGAGCAGCTTAGAGAGAAGCTCAGAGACACCCTTCACCATGAGTTCACCCATCACTTGGAATCGCTGGCTGGTGAAAGAGATCTGGAAGTTGCCGATGCCCGCTATCTGCATTCGTACTTTTCACGCATGAAAAAGCAAAAGCCTTAAAGCCCCGCTTGAAGTTGCAAGTGGATGCCTAGAGCTGGAGCCGCTATTCCAAACACGAAAAAGCTCACAGCTATAGCATTGCGCGTCCATAGTCAACAGGCTTTTGTCGCGCCGTCCAAGCAAGGCGTCCCGGTGCGTATCTTCGCGCGTCTTTAAATCGCCGCGCATCGGCATATAAATAAAGCTGCTATCTTAATGCCGCTTGGATGACGCAAGTTAGAGGGAGGAAGGTTTATGAAAAAGTTCAGGCTGGCTGTAGTAATTGTCTGCATCGTTTCGCTTGGCTTCGCGCCGCTTGAAGCGTTCGGCGCCGAGGCGGCTCCGGGAGTTCCGCCGTCAAGCGCGTCTTTCATGTCCTTGGTGCCGCGCAGGTTCGGCGCGAATTTCATTCTGGACGGAGTCGCGCTCTCAGAGTATACATACCCCGTAGCCTACATGAAATTCAATCTTGAATACCAGAAATTCATACAGGATTTTCAAGTCAAAGTAAATGTAAACGGCAATGAATACAATATTCATGCAGAAGACTTGTCTATAAGCGCGGATACCCTGGAGCAGCTGCAGGAGCTCTGGATACTTCAAAAATCAGATCTATTGACAGAAGGAAGCTTTCAAAGCAAATACACGTATGACGCAGGGCTGATTGAACAGATAATCGACAAGATTTATTCTGAAACAACCTATGTTTCCAGCGCCAACAAAGCTGCGACAGGCGAGCCCGTATTCAACTTGTCCAGCCGCACATTCTCCAAGAGCACCGCGCCGGCCGTTATAATCGGCTATAATTTGACCAGGGACTCGTTGTCCAAGCAGGTTTATCAGAAGATAAACGAAGCCATTGAAAACACGGAGACTCATTCCTCCGCGCTCAACATAAAAGCGGATCCTATCTACAGCACGGCAAAGAGCACGGAAGGATACGGACTGCTGGGTTCATATACTACATACACAACAAATGTCGCAAACAGGAATACCAACATAAGGATTGCAAGCGAATCCCTAAACGGAACTCGCTTGAGCCCGGGCACTACATTCTCCTTCAACGGAACGCTGGGATTTACATCCAAGGATAAAGGCTACAAAGAAGCGGGCATACTAGTTAACGGCAAGCCGGACACCGGCCTCGGGGGAGGCATCTGCCAAGTGTCCAGCACCATGTACAACGCGGTGCTGGCGGCTAAGCAGAAAATCGTTGAGCGCCACGCCCACTCGGCTGCGGTAGGCTACGTTCCTGCCGGAAGAGACGCGACAGTCAGCTACGGAAGCTTGGATTTTAAATTCCAGAACATTACATCAAGCAATATGTACATGACTTTGGACTACAACAATCAAAAGCTTACAGTTTCGATATATGGCAAGAGGTAAGACGCTTTTTCGCGCAATTGCATCTAATCATGCGCGGACGCTTCTTAATCTCAGTCGCTTTCTTAGAGCTTGCCGCGCGTCTCCACTCATCTTCGGGAGCATGCGCGGCAGGCTCTTTTCTCTTGCGAACCCTTTCTTTAGAGGCCTTATCCCGCTTTTTTCGCATCACCTTAAAATATGGCGATTTTCACTTGAACTTTAGCTTCTGCAGAAATTTTTCGTATGAATCGCAGTATATATCCCTCGACGCGCATCTGTCCTAACTGTGAATCGATGCAATAACAATGACGCAGGCTCTCAAAGATTATATAATTTAATTCTCTAGACAACATATCAAAGATTGTCCTTGTTTTCCTTTTTTCATCATGATACAATGTTATTGATAACTTATCGCTTGGGGATATGCCGATGCGCTGGAAAATGCGCCAATTTTACCTGAAGGCGAAATTTGAGCTTTCCTATTCGCATCAATATAGACAAGAATTTCTCCTTGCGGGGTTCATCCAGGCGTTTGGCCATTTTCGGGCGGCGGGCAGAAAAATCTTGCGGATTTTAACAGAAATTTTATAAAAATCGCGATATTTTTTATGTGTCTTTGATCCCATCCATCGTCTAAAGCGCGTTTTACGCCGGCGTGCAGCAGAGCTCCGTTTCAGTCTTGCAATATTTATTATACCGCATTGCAGACAAATGTACCGATTTTGTTGCCTGACTGTTCATTGAAAGATGCGAAATGACTATATCCACATTTGAATGCACCGATTTTAGCTTGACTGTCCACTGGCGCTGAAATTCTTAAATGCATGAATTCAGCGCTTTCAAGGTGCGAAATGCAGATATCAATCACACTCGCTGTATAATCAGGCGCCAAAATCGGAACTTTCATATGCAAATCAGTATAGCCAAGCCCGCAATAGGACAACGCGCCGCGCGCCGGAAGCAGTTGCGCTTTAAATAAATGGGAAATGGGAGAAGATGCTTTCATTTCCCCGGGCGGGCGGACCCCGCAGCGCCGCACTCTGGAAAGTGCTAATTAAAGAAAGGGGATTGCAAATGCTCAATAAAAAAACAGTAGACGACTTGAACGTGAAAGGGAAGAAAGTACTGGTAAGATGCGACTTCAACGTTCCTCTGAAAGATGGGGAAATCACTGACAACAGCAGAATTTCTGCAGCTCTTCCCACTATCAAGAAGCTCCTTGGAGATGGAGGGCGCGTAATACTTTGCTCCCACCTTGGAAAGCCCAAAGGTCCGGATGCTTCGGCCACGCTTAAGCCCGTCGCTAAAAGGCTCTCCGAGCTTTTAGGCCAAAATGTGGCATTTGCGGCTGACGACGCAGTCGTCGGAGAAAACGCGAAAAAAGCGGTGGAAGCCCTAAAGGACGGCGAAGCGGTTCTTCTGGAAAATACTCGCTTTCGCAAGGAGGAAAGCAAGAACGGCGAGGCGTTTTCCAAAGATCTGGCTAGCCTTGCAGATATTTACGTCGACGACGCGTTTGGATCATCTCATAGGGCGCACTGCTCCACTGTAGGCGTCACAGAGTTCGTAAAAGAGTCTGCTGTGGGATATCTGATGGAAAAGGAGATAAAATTCCTTGGAAACGCCGTTAACAACCCAATCCGCCCGTTCGCCGCGGTTTTGGGAGGCGCGAAAGTTTCTGACAAGATAAATGTGATAAACAATCTTCTTGAGAAAGTAGACATGCTTATCATCGGCGGCGGCATGGCATACACATTCTTAAAGGCTCAGGGCTTCGGCGTGGGCAACTCCCTCCTTGAAGAGGACAAGGTTGAATATGCGAAGCAGATGATAGAAAAGGCCAAGGAAAAGGGCGTCAAGTTCCTTCTGCCCATAGATACGGTAGTTGTTAAGGAATTCAAGAATGACGCTGAGTTTAAGACTGTAGGCTCCGATAAGATTGAAGATGGCTGGATGGGAGTCGATATAGGGGAAAAGACCCGCGATCTGTTCATAGATGCTTTAAAAGGCGTCAAGACCGCAGTATGGAACGGCCCGATGGGCGTATTCGAATTCAGCAATTTCGCCAAGGGCACGATAGCTGTTGCGAGCGCTTTGGCGGAAGTGGACGGAACGACTATAATAGGCGGGGGAGACAGCGCCGCAGCTGTCAACCAGCTGGGATTCGCAGGCAAAATGACCCACATCTCCACAGGAGGCGGGGCTTCCCTAGAATTTCTTGAAGGCATAGAGTTGCCGGGAGTTGCGGCTGTTCAGGATAAATAGAAAGCCTTAAAGGGGGAGCGCGATATGCGAAGGAAAATCATAGCCGGCAATTGGAAGATGAACCAGACGCCCAAAGAGGCTGAGGCGCTGATAAAAGATCTCAAAGGCAAAGTGGACAGCGTGGATTCTGATGTGGTATTCTGCGTGCCCTATGTCGATCTTAAGCTCGCGGTGGAGCTTCTTGAGGGAACAAGCATAGCGGTTGGCGCGCAGAATGTGCATGCCATGGACAAAGGCGCGTATACCGGAGAGATTTCAGCCCTCATGCTCAAGGAGATTGGAGTAAAATACGTTATAATCGGCCACTCTGAGAGGCGGCAGTATTTTGGGGAGACTGACGAGTCGGTGAATGAAAAGGTAAAGAAGTCTCTTTCAGTCGGCCTTATCCCGATCATTTGCGTAGGCGAGTCTATAGTCCAGAGAAAGCAAGGCGTCACCATAGATTTCGTCAGGGTTCAGACTAGGATCGCCCTTTTAGGCGTACCGGCTGAGGACGCTCAAAGGCTTGTGATAGCGTATGAGCCTATATGGGCAATCGGTACGGGCCTTACGGCGACGAGCGGGCAGGCGGAGGAAGTGTGCGCCGGAATTAGGCGGTTCTTGGCTGAAATATACGATGAAGAGACTGCTTCAAAGATAAGGATTCAATATGGCGGCAGCGTAAGCGGAGCAAATGCGCGAGAGCTCTTCGAAATGCCTAATATCGATGGAGGTCTTGTAGGAGGGGCGAGCCTTAAGCCCGAATTTGAGAAGATTGTAAATTACGCCCCGCGCTGAGGCGGAGGCAGGAGGCTTTTATGGCTCAAAAACCAACGGTGCTAATGATTCTGGATGGCTTCGGCCTGTCGGATCAGTTGGAGGGCAATGCCGTTCTTCTGGCTGACACTCCGAATCTGGACAATATAACTTTGACCTGCCCGTGGGAGAAGGGCTACGCCAGCGGGCTGGCCGTAGGCCTTCCCGAAGGGCAGATGGGAAATTCCGAGGTAGGGGTGCGCCCGTAAGGGCAGTAATTGTTGCAATAATGAGTGTTGCTATCCCCAGGGAACGGGGACAATACCACCAACCTTATCCGGAAGGGAAACCAGACGGGGAGTGTAGCATGGTTGGAAAGCTACGAGTTGGCAAACTGGAATGTCACGACTGAGTAGCAAGGTATAAAGATTATATGAGGATAAAAGCTGTTCTGCTTAAAATTCGAGCGTGAGCCGTCCTATCGTGAGACACTGCCGAAACCAGTTGTAACGGTGGTCTATAGTCTGGTCAAGGAACTGTCCTGCTTCCACGACCGCGCTGATTGTAACCTTAGTGAGTACAATCGGTTGTTCTCACACCGCAAGGTGCCAAAAGACTCAGGGCATATATCAGAAGATATAAAATCGCTAAAGAATTATCCGGCAATAATCGCATGCTTGCAATTACTGTACTAAACGGGGATTGCCTAAACTAAGACGCTTGATACGGATTCAGTCGCCAAAACGCCCGTGGTCGTAGATGCACGACGAATAGGAAATGACAATATGGGGCTAGAGCGTAAGTGATACACAGATAACACGCCGAAATAAGCAAGCGAGGTGCATCCACTGTAGAAACGAATTAAGCTATAGCGTGCAGACACTTGAAAACTTAGCATGGCAACGGAGCTTCCGTAGTAGTCAGAGGCAGGGAAAGCCTGCTACACGGCGAAGGGAAGCAGTCATAACTGTTTAATACCAAGAAGAATGGAGGTTGTTCCCCATGAGAGATTCCCAAAAGGTATTAAACGAGCTAACAAGACAGGCGAGCAACAAAGACTATCAGTTCAACCGAATATACAGGATTCTATGTAATCCGGATATGTATATCAAAGCGTATAGCAACATCTACAGCAACAAAGGCAGTTCAACATGTGGCACGGACAACACAACAGCAGACGGGTTCAGCGAAGAAAGAATAAACCGCATAATCCAGACGCTAAAAGACGAAAGCTATCAAGCAAAACCTGTTAGACGGACTTATACACCCAAGAAAAACGGCAAAACCAGACCTCTGGGGATACCAAGCTTTGACGACAGACTGATACAGGAAGTGTGCAGAATGGTACTGGAAGCTATTTACGAGCCAGTATTTTATGTAAACTCACATGGATTCAGACCAGATAAAAGCTGTCACACGGCATTAAAAGAAATAGTCCGTACTTTCAAAGGTGTAAACTGGTTCATTGAAGGTGACATTAAAGGCTGTTTTGATAACATCAACCACCAAACGTTAATAGCCATCTTGCGGAAAAGAATTGACGACGAGAGATTCATACGTCTGATATGGAAATTCCTAAAAGCAGGATATATGGAAGACTTCAAGTATAACAATACGTTTAGTGGCACACCACAAGGCGGCATAGTTAGCCCTATCCTAGCGAACATTTATATGCACGAACTGGACACATACGTCTTGGAAACCTTACAGAAAGACATTTCGTCTGCCAACGCTAATAAAGGTAAAGCCAAGAAAAACAGGAACAGAAACCCTGTATACGTAAAGTTGACCAACGACATGAAAATGATAAGCAACAGGATAGAAGCATGTGAGAATGAGGAAGAAAGGAAACAGCTCATATCACGGCACAAAGACCTAAGAAAACAAAGAAACAAGGAACATGAAAGCATAGGTCATACTAACTGCCGCAACTTGCAATACGTCCGATATGCAGACGATTTCATAATAGGAATATGCACAAGCAAGGACGATTGCCAAACAGTCAAACAACAGGTAAAAGATTTTTTGCTTGGCGCACTCAACCTTGAATTATCAGAGGAAAAGACACTTACAACACACAGTACCAATAAAGCGCGCTTCCTCGACTATGAAATTCAGGTACGAGAAAATAACCGCTTCTTCGAGGACGTTAACGGCGTTAAGAAGAGAACAGGCAACAGAGGGATTGCACTATTCATGCCTGAAGACGCCATGTTCGACTACATTAACAAAAAAGATATAGTCCAAGACATCAACGCAAAGCAGTGGCGCGGCAAGGCAAGAACAATTCTTCAAAGTCTTAGCGACTTAGAGATTGTAACTACCTGCAACGCCGAAATAAGAGGACTGTACAACTACTATGCTATGGCTGAAAATGTCGCTGCTCGAATGAATATGATATACCACATGATGGAATATAGCTGTCTAAAGACCCTTGCGGGAAAACACAAAACCAGTGTCTACCAGATAAGGTCTAAGCTCCAAGTGGGTGAGGATTGGGGTGTACGATATGACACCAAGAAAGAGAAGAACAAAGTCAGGTTCTTCTACAACCAAGGGTTTACCAGAAAACAAACCCCCAGCACCGACCCGAAAATAGATAACATAGTAAACATAAAACCAATACGCGGGTAGAACTGAACTGGAACAAGTGTGAAACATGCGGGAAAGAAAATGTAGCGTTTAATATCAATCACGTTCAAAAGGCCAAAGACCTAAAAGGAAAAGAATATTGGGAACGATTGATGATAAAATGGCAGCGCAAAACACTTGTCTTGTGCATTGAGTGCCGCAACTCAATACACCATAGTTAGCTTGTTGGACGGAGAGCCGTATACATCGAGAGATGTACGTACGGTTCGGGGAGGGGTTGTCTGAAACCTGCTATAGTAATATAGTAAGGCGCAGGCTTCCTACTCTACCATTTGAATATTGGAGCGGGGCGAGTCGTCTATCAAGAGCTTACCCGGATATCAAAGGCCATTGACGACGGAGATTTCTTCGATAACGAGGCTTTTGCCGCAGCCATTGAAAACTGCTTGGACAAGGGAACGGATTTGCATCTATTCGGCCTTTTGTCAGACGGCGGCGTGCACAGCCACAATACTCATTTATACGCTCTAGTAGAGCTTGCAAAGAAGAAAGGCCTGGAAAGAGTATATGTCCACGCTTTCCTTGACGGGCGGGACACTCCCCCGACATCAGGCAAGGGCTACCTGATGGAGCTTGAGGCCAAGATGGATCAGATTGGAGCGGGGAAAGTCGCAACCGTCATGGGAAGGTACTACGTGATGGATAGGGACAACCGCTGGGAGAGGGTAAAGCAGGCTTACGACGCTTTGGTAAGCGGCAAGGGCAATTGCGCGGAATCCGCCGAGGTCCTGATGGATGAGACGTATGCCAATGGATTGAACGACGAGTTCGTGCTGCCTTCAAATATAGTAAAGGGCGGAAAGCCTGTAGCCCTTGTAAAGCCAAATGATTCAGTAATCTTCTTCAACTTCAGGCCGGACAGGGCGAGAGAGATCAGCCGTGCTTTCTGCGAGCCTGATTTTGCGGGATTTGCAAGGGAAAAAGGGTTCTTCCCCTTGACGTATGTATGCTTTACGGAGTATGATGTAAAAATCCCTAACAAAATTGTTGCTTTCCACAGCCAATCCCTTGAGAACACTTTCGGCCAGTATATTTCTTCCCTGGGCCTTAAGCAGCTGAGGCTGGCTGAAACGGAGAAGTACGCCCACGTCACTTTCTTTTTCAATGGGGGCGTTGAAACGCCTAATCCCGGGGAAGAAAGGATCTTAATCCCTAGCCCCAAGGTCGCGACATATGATCTTCAGCCTGAGATGAGCGCGATTCCAGTAACTGACACACTTGTGGAAAGCATATTGTCGCAGCGCTACGACGTTATTATAATAAATTACGCTAACTCGGATATGGTAGGGCATACAGGAGTGCTTGAAGCCGCTATAAAAGCTGTGGAGACGGTCGATGCATGCGTCGGGCGGGCTTACGAGGCGATTTGCGCGGTGGACGGCCAGCTATTCATATGCGCGGATCACGGAAACTCGGACAAAATGATAGATGAGATAACAAAAGAGCCGTTCACTGCCCACACCACCAATCCGGTGCCGTTCATTATCGCGAATTGCCGCAAGGCGGCGGGGATTAAAAAAGACGGGAAGCTTTCAGATATAACTCCTACGCTATTGGATATGATGGGCATTCCGCAGCCGAAGGAAATGACAGGCCATAGCCTGCTGATTGTAAAATGAACGCCGCCAAGGTTTGCCATGGCATTCAATTTTGCGGGGCATGGCTTGAATTCAGCCGGCTCGCACATAAGCGACATATGCCGCCCTAAGCAATACCGAGCGGCATAACAGCCACTATTATAGAAAAGGGGTAATTGTAGATGAAAGGATCACTTGCGATTGAGGATGTACACGCACGCGAAATTCTTGATTCCCGCGGAAATCCGACTGTAGAGGTTGAGGTTATCGCAGGGGACGGGATTGAGAGCTTCATGGGCCGCGCCGCAGTGCCCTCGGGAGCTTCCACCGGCGCTTTTGAGGCTGTTGAGCTTCGAGACGGCGGAACCCGCTACAACGGCCTGGGAGTTCAGACGGCTGTATCCAATGTAATTGAAAAAATTGCAGACGAAATCACTGGTTATAACGTATATGATCAAGCAGCCATCGACAAAAAGCTCATTGAGCTTGACGGGACGCCGAATAAAGCGAAATTCGGCGCGAACGCCATTCTCGGCGTTTCAATGGCTTGCGCCAAGGCGGCGGCCGAATCGCTTTCCCTGCCTCTGTATCAGTATTTGGGAGGCTTCAACGCCAAGCGGCTGCCTGTACCTATGATGAATATCCTAAACGGCGGAAAGCATGCGGACAACACTGTGGACTTCCAGGAGTTCATGATCATGCCTGTAGGCGCCCCAGATTTCAAGGAAGGCCTTCGCATGTGCTCAGAGGTATACCACAACCTGAAGAAAGTGCTGGGCGCCAAAGGCCTGGCTACGGCTGTGGGGGATGAAGGCGGCTTCGCTCCTGATCTGGCGACGCCGGAAGAGGTTGTAGAGGTCATCCTTGAAGCGGTGAAAAAGGCCGGATACAAGCCCGGAAGCGACATCAAGATAGCCATGGACGTTGCGTCGACCGAACTCTACGACATCACAGACGGCAAGTACCACTTCCCGGGCGAAAGCCGCATGAGGCAGCAGGAAATCATTCGTACATCAGAGGAAATGGTTGCGCTTTATGAGGCTCTTGTCGAGAAGTATCCCATCATTTCCATTGAAGATGGTTTGGCTGAAGATGACTGGGATGGATGGAAGCTTCTGACGGAGCGCCTGGGTAAAAAGATCCAGCTCGTCGGCGACGATTTGTTCGTTACAAACACCGAAAGGCTTCAAAAGGGCATAGATCTCGGCGTTGCGAACTCAATACTCGTTAAAGTCAATCAGATAGGCACTCTCACGGAAACGTTCAACGCCATTGCGCTTGCGAACAAGAACAATATGACAGCGGTAGTTTCCCACCGCTCCGGGGAAACGGAAGACGCCATCATCGCTGACATATCAGTGGCTGTAAATGCGGGGCAAATAAAAACCGGAGCGCCCGCAAGAAGCGATCGCGTAGCGAAGTACAACCAGTTGCTGCGCATAGAGGAAGAACTCGGAGAAGTTGCTGAATATCCCGGCATAGACGCATTCTTCAACTTGAAAAAATAGGAGTTGGATAAATGAGCATTCTATACATCATTTTAAGCGTACTGTTCATTTTGGTATGCGGCGGATTGGTGGTTTGCATCCTTCTTCAGAAGAAAAGCTCTCAAGGCCTAGGATCAATAGCAGGCATGGGAAATTCCGCCGACACCTATTGGGACAGGAACCGGAACAGATCTCTGGAAGGCACTTTGGAAAAGTACACGAAAATCGGAGGAGTAGTGCTATTTATCTTTTCTCTGGCCATGTGCGTGGTCAAATGAAAGAAATGGCATAGGCGCGCTTATTTGCATATGTGAGTTCCTAGGCGCATTTTATTGCGAATTGGCATATAATGATTTGCATATCCATCTGGGCTCATTATCCGCGCATCGGCATAAGCTCTTTGATTTGAAAGCTCCCCAATGAGCGGAGAAATTGCAAGCATTGGCGTGAATAGAAGTTCAGGCAGGAAGAGAAAAATCGCCTGAAGATTTCAGGCAAGCATGCGTGGCGCGGGATTTCGCCGGCCCTAGGGTGCGGGCATGATCCCGCACCTAGGGCGCGGGCATGATCCCGCATCCTTGCGCGTTGCTTTTTATACTGGTTTGCAACCAAAGATACCTACGCAAATCAGCATAACATGGAAGTAAAACAGGAGGACAAATTGAAGAAAGTAAAAAATAGAATTATCATTGGAACATACGAGGGGACCTCAAGGGAATTCGCGTTCGTCAAGCCGGAGGATCCGAGCTTGGAGAGCATATTCGTATACAAAAGTTGCAGCCGGTACGCATTTCATCGCGACAGGGTCAAATGCCAGGTGCTGGAGGAGCATGTTGGATCTTCTCACGCGCAAGGGGTTATACTGGAGGTGCTGGAGCCTGAAGACAAGGAAATGGTTTGCACTTACAGCAAGATAGGCGGCGTATGCTGCCTTGTTCCATCTGACATTCGGCATAATGGAGTAATTTTTCTGACAAAGAAGCAGGCGAAGCAGCTGAGAGCTTCAGGACTTGAAAAGTCTGATAAAGCCTTGTTTTCGATAAGCCGCGCAAATCCGCCTGCTGTGAGGCTGAAATCCATATTGGGAAAGGCGGGGGAGCCGAACGCCGAGGTTATGAGCCTTGTCTTGACAAGCGGCATTTCATATGAGTTTGATGAGAATGTGATTGGAGAAAGCCTTGAAATCCCTGAAACTGTGGATTGCGCGCAGGCTGCCGCTCGTCCAAGGGTTCAAGGCCAGGCTGTCACTATAGACGGAGAGGATACAAAGGATGTAGATGACGCGGTTACTCTGCGGATAAATGAGAAGGGAAATTTCCTCCTCGGCGTCCATATAGCTGATGTAGCGAATTATGTCGCGGAAGGGTCTAGCTTGGATTCTGAGGCGGCTAAAAGGGGCGTCAGCGTATATCTTGCCGACAGGGTGATACCGATGCTTCCCGCAAGGCTTTCAAACGGCATATGCTCTTTGAATGAGGGGGTGGATAGGCTTGCCCTTAGCTGTTGGATGGAAATTGACAGGCAAGGGGAGGTAGTAGACAAGCGGATTGAGGAAACTGTTCTGCGCGTGGACAAAAGGATGAATTATAAAGCCGTCACTGCCGCGCTTGAAGGAAAAAGCGTCGGCTATGAAGAATTTATCCCAATGCTTTCTCGGATGAAAGAGCTCTGCTTAATCCTTGCGAAAAAGAGAGTGGAGCGCGGCGCTATATTTTTCGATATGCCCGAGGCCAAGATTATAGTCGGTGAAGACGGGGAGGCAGTTGATGTTTTAGTCGAGGATAGAACCATAGCCGCGATGATGATTGAGGAGTTCATGCTCGTGTGCAACGAGACGGTGGCTAAAACTTTCCAGAGCCTGGGCGCGCCGTTTGTTTACAGGGTGCATGAAAAGCCTGACAATGAAAAGATAACGCGCCTCAAGCAGGTTATCTCGTATTTCGGCTATAAGCTAAAAGGCGGAGAGGATCTTCCGGATGCCATACAAGGACTTCTCAATAAATCCAACGAAACGCCGGAGGCGTCAATCATAGCGAGGCTGACTCTGAGATCCTTCAAGCAGGCTAAATACTCTCCTGTAAACGACGGGCATTTCGGATTGGCCGCTGACTACTACTGCCATTTCACTTCTCCAATCAGGCGGTACCCGGATCTTCAAATACACAGGATAATAAAAGAGCATATACATGGCATGAGCAGTGAAAGGAAAATCGATCTTAAGAGCCGCATGGCTTTTGTCAGCGAAAGCTGCTCCAGAACTGAACGCGTAGCGGAGGAGTTGGAGCGCGAGGTTGCGAAGCTTAAGAAAGCCAGCTACATGGTCAAGTTCATCGGGCGCGAATTTACCGGAGTAATAACCGGAATTACAAAATTCGGCATATTCATAGAGCTTCCCAATACTGTAGAAGGAATGGCTCCGATTCGCGATATGGCTGATCACTTCGAATACATCGAAAGTTCCTGCCAGCTCAGGGGCGAGTATACGAAAAAGGTGTATACGCTAGGAGACATTGTCAGGGTTATGGTGGAGGATGTAAAGCCTGTGATGAGGGAGATAAATTTCAGGATTCTGGAAAAGCCCAAGGAATCAAGGTCTAATTCCAGAATATCCAAAGGCGGGGCGAAAAAGCGCAGGCGAAATTTCAAGGAAAGCGTGTAGTGAAGGCGCCCCTGCTAAGGGGGTATTTTGAATTGAAGCGGATATCCAGGAAAAAGCATCTGTTTTACAAGTTCGGCTTCTTCGCATTGCTGCTGTCTTTGGCGGGACTAATCTACGCAAACTACGACTACATGGTTTTCAAGTTGCTGATAGCGGACAATTACATCTTCACCGACGCATTGGATGAATGGTATGAGCAGAGCCTTGGCGAGGGCAATTTTAAAGGGTATCATCAGGACTTCGACAGGGCGGTCATAGCGGCTGTGACTGAGAAGATAAGCTCTATAAACAAGGATCGGTACACATATCTGTATACTCCTGCGCAGTACCGCCTGTCACGGGATGTGGAAAAGGTTGACGCGGCTGCTTCCAAATTTGAGATATTGTCTGAAAAGACGATTATGGTCAGCCTTACGAATATATCCAGCGGAACCAAGGATTTCTTTTTAAGCTGCATGGATCAGAACAAAGGTTATGAAAATCTGATCTTGGATTTAAGGGGAAACTATGGAGGGTTGCTGGCTGATTTCTATAAAATATCAGAGCAGTTCACTAAAAGGGGAGCTATTTTAGGCTATGAGAAGACAAGGATTCCTTTTCTAACCCATGCTGTTAAAAGCAAAGGAAAAGAAGAGCTCGAGTACAGGAAAATTCTGATCCTTCAAGATGAAAACACTGCTAGCGCAGCAGAAGGCTTGATTTTATCTCTAAAAGGCAATCTGGACAATGTAACTGCCATCGGAGAGAAGACATTCGGAAAAGGCATCGGCCAGGTGACCTTGCCGCTTACGGGCGGATACGCTGTCAAAGCTACAGTTCTTCTGGTGTCAGGCCCTCAGGATAATACCATACACGGCATCGGCATAGAGCCGGATGTTTACTATGCAGGCGATGATATAGTAAACTTCGCTCTTGAGATGGCCGAGGCTGGATAACGCAGTTCTCTAGGCAAAGTTGACTTGAATCCAGATTTGATCTATAATTCCAAGTGCGGGTTTATAAAGTTAGCTATGCGAGAAACTCCCATACTAGTGATATGAATGTCTATTTAAAAGGTGATTAAATGCCCAAAGACAGCAAAGGCTCCAAGCTCATCGCTCAAAATAAGAAGGCTCAGCACGACTATTTCATTGAGGAAACTTACCAAGCCGGGATAGAGCTTCTAGGTACGGAAGTGAAGAGCCTTCGCGCGGGAAAGTGCAACCTGAAGGATAGCTTCGTGCTTGTAGAAGGCGGAGAGGCCATGCTTGAAGGGTTGCATATAAGCCCGTACGAGTTCGGAAACATCTTCAACAAAGATCCTCTCAGAAAGCGAAGGCTTTTGCTTCACAAATTTGAGATAAACAAGCTCAGAAGGGCTTCTACTGCGGATGGATACACCATAGTCCCCATTCGCATCTACTTTCAAAAAAGCCTTGTGAAGGTTGACATAGCTTTGGCTAAAGGCAAGAAGCTATACGACAAGCGTGATGACATCGCTAAAAAGGATGCTCGCAGAGAAATAGAGAAGGAGTTCAAAGCGAGAAATAGGAATTCGTAAAGTTTACTTTGGCTTTGCCAAAGATTTTCGGGGGCGCAATGGCTTCGACGGGGATTGCGCATGCGGGAATAGCCATCCGCAGACGGTGCCTGCGAATAAAAACCGACAATAAATTTAATCGACAACGATTATTCTTTAGTCGCCGCGTAATGCGGCCGTCGACCTATAAGTAACCTGCTGCTTTAGGTATCGGCGTCGACTAGGCGGGGAACTTGCGCGCCAAAGCTTTGAGGCGCGTGAAGATCCATGAAGCTACTTGAAAGCGAGTCGTGTTGGCTTGCCTCGCTGGATGGGAATTTTGAATAACCAACTGTGATGGGAGAAGTTTTCGTTTGCAGATTTTCGGACCCGGGTTCAATTCCCGGCGCCTCCATTAGTATGAAACCCTAGTTTGCTTGATAATAAAGCGATCTAGGGTTTTCATTTTGCCAAAACGCCAGCGAGAAGCCTTTACGCCGATTTAAAGTCAAAATCGCTTAGTTTGGATATTAACTGATTTTCATATAAACCCCCTATGACGCTACGCTTCACCGCCAAGAGTGAAAATACTAAGTCGATTGTGTGTTTGAGGCAGGACAAATATCGGTTCATTTGACTGCAAAGCGGTGTAGCTAAGCTAATAGAAGTGCTTTCATATGCGAATCAGTATGTGAGCGGGATCGCCTGCCCTGCAATTGAGCCTGTATGCTATGAAATGAAAAAATTATGGAATTAAGCATCTATAAACCTTTGCGCTTCAGTCTTCAATCTCCAACGTAAGAATCTTCTCGGTAAAATCATCCGAGCCTTCTGCTTGGCGCTGACGTGAGCTTTTCAGGACGCGCTGAGAACATAAGCAGTCCGATATTGTGAAAGTCAATGCCAACGTCAGTGGAATTGGCGGCTTCCAAGGCGGCAGGCAAAGCTCCCAATGCTCAGCGGATGATTTCATATGCGGGGGACTGCTGGCCTGCGCAAGGAAACCTTCAAGAATGTCTCTGCGAATGGCCGGGCATTTCAGCTTCTCCCTTTAACAGAAATAAAACCGCGCTTAGTTGAATTCATCAAAAAGCTCTGCTATATCTTATTCCTTGGCAACTGCTTTGATTGAAAGAGGATTTATCCAGTATGCCTTGCGACTGAGCTGATTTTGGCGTTGCATGTTTCATTCGAGCCCGCACAACACTGCATTCAGACAACCCATACGCATTTTAATGTCTAAACGGAATAAATCTTGGCTTTTCGGTATACCATCTCGACATTGTTCTATGATATACTTTAGTTAGTTGCCGCTAACTGTATATTCCTTGAAAATAGATGCTGATTTGCATATGAAACTGCCTATTAATTAATACAGACGGAAAGTGGGCGGCCAAGCTCCAAAAAGGAGTGTTTGATGCTAATCTGCATATGCCTGTCCTCATTCAACAGGAATTAGAGGTTTTCCAAATAGTTAGCGCATACTAACTAAATATCGCGCAAACTTTGCGAGAGGATGAAGCGCTTGATTCAAGCAACGTTCTAAGCGTGACTAGGGGCTTGCAATCAAGCAATGACTTGTCCTTAAACTATGTGCTCATATCGATATACATAGAGGGGAAGATGGCCTTGGGGGATGATTTTGAAACTTTACTTGCTATGCGATGCAGCCCTGTACTTCTCGGGAAAAAGCCTGGGGCTCTATTTGCCAGGCCCAAGTGGTGGGATGAAGCGTCCATTGATGCGCCAAAGAACTGCGAAGTAAAGTTTCTTACGCTAACGCGACGTGATACTCACAAGCTGATATTTGTTTATTCGCCGTTTTTGCTGGCCAAGACGCTCGCAAGCTGCGCACATTTAAGCTATCTTAAGAGTTTGGGCTACAGTGCATGCGTAAGCCTTGATTATTGGCTTTCGCTGCTGAGAGAAAGATTTGCTTCTGAAGACGGGTTCCCTCATGAAATAGGATTTTTCCTTGGCTATCCTCCAGAGGATGTATGCGGGTTCATAAAGCACAGAGGAGAAAGATACAAGTTCTGCGGCCAGTGGAAGGTCTACGGCGATGTTGATAAAGCCATCGTTATGTTTGAAGAGTATTCCAGATGCACTCAACGCCTCCTGGCGCGAATTCGTCGCGGAGGCAGCATTTGGGATGCGGAGCAGCCGGCTATGCTGGCTGAAAGCATTTGACATGCTGATTTGCGCATGATTTACGCTAGGTGCATTTGACTGCAGATCGGCAATCAGATTAAAGACTAATTAGGAGGAAAATTGCATGTCAGAGACAGCTGTCATCTATTGGAGCGGAACAGGAAACACAGAAGCTATGGCTAAGGCCATTGAAGCGGGTCTTAACGCGGGAGGGGATAAGGCGGTTCTTATTCCAGTCGGCAAGGCCAGCCCTTCCGATGTCGGCAAGTACGGCAAATTCGCTTTCGGATGCCCATCGATGGGTTCTGAAGTACTGGAGGAAAGCGAGTTCGAACCATTCTTTTCTTCGATTGAAAATAAGCTTCAGGGCAAAAAGGTAGCTTTGTTCGGATCCTACGGTTGGGGAGACGGGCAGTGGATGAGAGACTGGCAGGATCGCGTTGGCGCGGATGGCGCCCTGCTCTTTGAAGAGGGACTGACTGTACAGGATGCTCCGGATGCAGACGATTGCGCTGGCTTTGGCAAGCGCTTCGCTAAGTTCTAGGGTTTCAAGAAAGCAGAGGGCGGCGATTGCTGCGGATTACCCGCAACAATCGCCGCTTTTATTGGCATATAAAGGTATATGCGGCCGCAAATCGGTATAGTCGCAAGAAGCGGCGATCTTGCATTTGCTTTAATAATGATTTGCAAGACGCGAATAAGAGCAATGCCTGAAATCAGGCTGAAAGGGGAGCTGCTTGGAGTTGCCGGAGCGCTCCTGCCTTGTCTGCCCGGGGAGGCATGGCGGAAAACCGGGATGATGCGAGCCTGCTCCCAAAAGTGAAACCCATGCGGCAAAGCGCGGTTGTCCGTTAAAGGCAAGATCCAAAGCGGCGAATTTTCCAAGGTGGGATGCAAGGGCGGAGTCCATAGCGTTCGCCTCTATAGACACGCGTTAATTTAAGCGGCTGCGCGTGCTCTACAATATAATGCCTTGAAAGCAAAAACATGCCGCTGAACGTGTTGTGGGGCGTTGCAGAAGCATTGCAAATGCCTGCAAGGCATGAACTCAGACAGGAAAATTTCCCGCCTTCGCACCGCTCAATGGACAATTAAGCCCAAAGACCTGAACTATCATATGGAAATGATATCGACTTAGGGTATATTGGATATTGACAAAAACAGAGGCAATAGTAAAATTATAATGAACAGCATAGGAAAGTCCTGAATGGATGTTGATTATACTGATTTTCATATGAAAGTCGGAACTTTTGAGCGCAAATTAGTTCAGCAAAGGAGACTGACATGACAAATAAAGAGCGAAAAGAAAATGGGCTGCCATATAGATACGATGACCCCTCTCTTTTGGGCGATCAGCATATCTATCAGGAGAAATTGCATAGCTTCAATCATTCTCATCCGTCAGACAAATCGCTGCGAGAGAAGTTGCTGAATGAAATGTTCGCGGAGATCGGAGAGGATTGCTGCGTGGAAACTCCAGTCAATGCGAACTGGGGTTGCAAGCATGTGCATTTTGGAAGGGGGATCTATTGCAATTCAAATGTTACCTTTGTAGATGACGCAGATATATATGTAGGCGATAACTGTCTAATTGCGCCCAATGTGGTGATAGCCACATCGGGGCACCCAATACTGCCAATTCTGAGAGAACGCAATTATGTATATAACCGCTCTGTGCATATCGGAAGAAATGTTTGGATTGGGTCGGGCGTTCAAATCATGCCTGGAGTAAGAATTGGAGATAACTCTGTGATCGGGGCGGGCAGCGTTGTTACAAAGGACGTGCCTGAGAATGCGGTCGCATTTGGCGTGCCTTGCAAAGTCGTACGGGACATTGGAGAGCGGGATGAAGAATTTTATTTCAGAGATGAGAAATTGGATGATGAGATTAAGAGTTTATATATAAATATGCGTGAAATTCCTAAGAATCCTTAATTCAGGTTTAGAGATGGCCTTAATAAAAAGAATTTCACATTAAAGCAAAGGTAATATCGATAAAACTTATTCCTGTGATTTTTTCGAGCATTATTTACATGCAGATTAATCCATGATCACTGCAATCCTGCCAGGCTATTCAGCAATATTATAAGGTTAAGAAAAATCGACACTGATTTGAATGCCACAAGAGTCTGCAATTTGGGGTTCATTGTAAAATGAAATGCAACAGATGCAGCCAGTAGAAATCCATAGGGAAACACGGCATCATTTAGTTTGCGAAAACAAAAATGAAGGGGCGGATCCCTGTGGATCAATGCAAGTCAGCGCAGAAGGCCGCACGTTTCAACGGCTCTCGCCGTTCGAGCGCGGGGAGATCAAGGCGCTTCTGAGGGAGGGGCCCGGCGTATCGGCGCATGAAAAAAGCCGCAAGAATTGCCGCAAGCCCCTGAAAATTGCTGAACGCCCCGATTTTATGGCGTTCGCCGGCGAGAAGCCGGGGGAGGGGCGGCCGCCCGACGCGGCGGCGGGGCGCGAGAAGCTGGAGCCGGAGCTTTCGGGGAAGCCCGCCCTTTGCGCCAAGGTGCCATGCAACTGCATAGATCCGGGCGTTATGCCG
This sequence comes from Clostridiales bacterium, assembly GCA_031269465.1. GTDB lineage: Bacteria > Bacillota > Clostridia > Lachnospirales > WQUN01 > JAISWZ01. The sequence continues at coordinate 34,382 of JAISZB010000102.1, forward strand.
ATTAAGAATATAGATTTGGCGCTGAAGGCTCGGCGCAAGCCCAAAAGCGAGAAAGCCCGCCGAAGCGGGAGGGCTTTGGGGGCGGGCGTCGAAGGGCGGCCTGGAGCGGCGGGGGCTCGCGAGGAGTCCGTCCATTGGGAAATCGGCTCGGCCGCAGGAAAGAAATCAGGCAAGCCCGCAGTTCCGGCGACAGTCGAGAGGAAGGCGCGCAGCCAGATCGCCGCGGAGCCTGGCGGCTGGGAGGGTTGCCGGAAGCTTCGGCGAGGCGGCCGGCGGCGCCTTCAAAAGCGCCCAGGCGGCGACGGCCGGGAGTTCGCGGGGCGGGGGCGCGCCGTCTATTTCCGCCATCCCCACTCAAGCTTTGAGAAGGGGGCCGGCGAGCGCCGCAGCGGGCTTCCGCGCCGCTTCGCGGAAAAGAGGGGGAGCGCGGGCGGCATGCCGGCGGCGCTGATCGCCAAGGCGGCGGACTGGAGCAACAACCTTCCCAGGTAAATACTGGGTTGCAGGACTCCTGCGGAAATGTTTGAGAGAGATCCTCAAAACAGCGCAAAGCGCGCTTCGCCGCCACTCGTCCCCTCTATTTCCGCTTGAGAAGAGGAAAAAAATCCCTATGGCATCTTTTGCATTTGATATTGCAATTTATAAGTTTGCAATTTGGCCAAAAATTCCTATATTTTAATTTGCATTGCAGATTTCCGCCGTTCCAGATAAAGTTGCGCCGAGGAGCCGAAAACACGATGGAGATCATGGATCAAGCCAGGCAGGCCGAAGAGGGCGCCTCTGATTTCGCCTGCCGCGATATCATATAGTTGTTCTATAAACGACATAAATTGAGGGCTGCAAAGAAGCTGTTGAAGGAGAAGGGGCTTTCGCCCGCCAGGAAGTACTGGCTTAATGCTGGATTTAGGAGTTTTAAAGCCGCAATTCCCGAATTTGAATGTTATGAAAACTCGTGCTATCCGATCTATAGGGATCTACGCCCTGCCGCGCTCGCCAAAAGAAAGGCCGTAACCATAATCGATTAAAAGAATAGCCTCATAGCGACACTATGTCTACATATATTTTAAAAACCCTGACCCTTCAATTTTATCTCCGCACAGGCTTTATTCACGTTTTGCTACTGAGGAATCATCTTGCAGAATAGGCCATCTGATAAGATATACTCATTCTCATACAATGTTCCTTTTTTGGAGCTTGATTATTCATTGAGCGGTGCGAAATGCCTATATAGGCATTTTGCACTCGCTGTATAATCAAGCTCTAAAAAAGGCAATTAGTTTTCAATCCCATTATTTTTCTTGAACATAAAAAAGGTCAGAACACCCACTGTTGGTAAACATCCTTCATGCGTAAGCCTAGTGTCCCCAATTCTACATCTTCTGCAACACTTTCATTTGTATGCACCTATACTGCTTTTTATATAAAATTACCTTTTTTGGAGCTTGATTATATAGAGAGTGCGAAATGCCGATATTAGTCGCACCACTCAATGGATAATCAAGCTCCAAAAAAGGAACATTTGAAAATCGGTATATTAGATTTTCAATGCTTTGGCTCACCCTATAGCCCTTGTTTAGTTGCGAGTTTTACTATGGATTTGATAATTCCTGAAATAACGAATTGTTTATACACCTGGTCTTTATACCACTGCTTATCCAAGAAAATCTTTGCCATTATAAGGCTCGCAAGGATTTTTTCAGCGATAAACTCTGAGCGCTGAGTCAATTATAGCATCAGAAATTGACAGGTGTCATGTATATAAATGTTTCCTTTCTATATCTCTGGTGTTATAATTGAAATACTCAGCAAGGGTGCCCCAAAAATTTCTGTGTAAATATGCATTTTTCCGTCATTGATCAAATTTTATGGGTGTCGAATATCGTCAATAGTGTTTTTGCCTCAAAACTAAACTCGACGTTTGCGTCCTTGACGCTTAAGCGACCAGCCTGGAGGAAAGCACGAGGTTAGGCGCTTTTCAGTTACAGGGACGAGAAGGTCGGCTTGCAGACCGCCTTCCCATGATGGAACGCTTGCATTTAACCAAACAGTGGGGGAACCTAAGTTTTTTGCGGCATAAAACAATTTAGAACGCAAAAACTTATATTAAATGCTAATAAAGAGTTTTGAAACAAGTCATGGCATTTTTGAAGTAATATCTATAAAAAGGAGTATTCATATGCAGCGAAAACCATTTCGCATTGGCTCAGATGTTTTCGAAAATATTCGTAAAAACAATTGCTACTTTGTTGATAAATCGCTTTTCATTAAAGACATCCTTTCAATCGAATATCAAGTTGTTCTTATAACAAGGCCAAGAAGATTTGGAAAATCAACAAACATGTCCATGCTTAAGTCATTTATGGATATAAGCGATAAGAATCAAGACCTTTTTTCTGGGCTTTTAATAGAAAACGAAAGAGACATAATGGAAAAATGGTACAAAAAGGTACCTGTCATTCATCTTTCGCTTTCCGAAATGGCTGCTGCGAAGTCTTATGAAAGTTCACTAGTGCAACTTTCTGAAATAATCTCGGAAGAATGCAGAAAATTGGAATTTCTTCAGCAAAGCGAAAAAATTTCAAAGTCAATAGCGAGAGAGCTTTCAACCTTAGAAAACTTGAGTCTTTTCGAAGGAACAGAAATCCATCCCGTTCCTTATTCAAAACTTTTGCGCAGTCTAAAAACATTGACTTCTGCTTTGCGATTTTACTACGACAAAAAAGTTGTGGTACTAATAGACGAGTACGACGCTCCGGTCAACCATGATGATCAGCGCTCATTTCGCAAAGCTCTGCTAAGCGACTTGAGCGCCTTCTTCGGAGGCGCTTTCAAGGGCAATCCGAATGTGGAGAGAGTGATAGTGACAGGTTGCTTGCGCATAGCCAATGAGAGCATATTTACAGGAGCCAACAACCCTGGCGTCTTTACTGTGAAGGATGTTGCATTGTCATCTTGCTTCGGGCTTTCTGAATGCGAGGTCAAGCAGGTTCTCATAGATGTGGGGCATCCCGAAAAGCTGGATGAGGCAAAGGAATGGTACAACGGCTACAATTTTGGAAAAACGATGGTTTACAATATTTCAGATGTGCTGTGCTATGCGAGCGCTTTGGCGGGAGATCCCACATCAAGGCCTGAAAATTATTGGGCTCAAACAAGTAGCAATGACATTCTGATGAAATCGTTTGAGAGTCCGCATTCCTCACTCAGCATTTACAAGCTTATTGCGGGGGAGGATGTGGCAGTTGGCTCCTTTGACGACAATATAGCCTTTGATGACATAGGGATGTTGGATTCCGTTTGGAATATTTTATACCACACAGGATATATCACAAGCGCCTCAGGCAAGACTGGAGTTTGGAGAATACCAAACAACGAGATAAGAGGATTGTTCGAGCAGAATTATGCGCGAGCAATAAGGAAGTCAGTCGGCAATGAAAAGATAGAGGAGCTAAAGGAGGCTGTTTTCAGCTTGGATCCTGGCAAAATTGAGAAGAAGCTCGGAAGCCTCCTGTTGCTCCTGAACCCCAAGGATACCGCTGGTAGCCATGAGCAAGTATATCATGTTTATTTTTTCGGGCTTTTACTTAATCTCAAAATGACTACAAACGAGCAAGCCGGGTATGGCTTCTCAGACGTTCAAGTTCTTCTTGATGAGATTGTGAAGCTCGCAGTAATTTTCGAGTTTAAAGTATTTGACGGTTCTAAGGGGGATAAAACGCTTGAAGATACAGCTCAAAGGGCCCTTCGGCAAATACATGGGCTTGATTATCCTAAAAACCTGATGATGCAAGGCTATGATGTTGCTTGCTTTGGCGTGGGATGCTTGAGCAGGGATTGCGCAGTCAAAGGAGATTAATGTGATTACTGCTAGAGTAGAAAAGTTGCCTTAGTTAATCGCCGCCGTGTCGCAGTAGGCGTTGAGGTCGGCGTAAACGCACCAGTTCTCGCCGCCGACCGAACCTTCCACGCCCGTCATACCCGGCAGGCAGATGTTCACGAGTTTAGCGGGGTTATATGTTTTTACCGTGGAATAAATCGCCTCAAAGAGTGCGTTCGCCGCGCTTCGGTTCTCAAAACCGCCGCCGCGCTCCAAGTCGATATCCACGCCCGCGCACCACGGGTATTTGTTCATAATCCGCACCAGTTCGGAGAGGAAGGTGTCCCTCGCGCCGTTCGTGTTGTTGCGCAGGGCGGTGAAGATGCTTTCCGTGCCGTTGTTCATGCAGGTGAGCAGCCACTTGATATGCGGCCACTTCGCGCGGTACGGGGCAAGGCTTGAAACCGTGACGCCCGTTTCGTTTATCGTGCCGTCGGCGTTGATGTTGAAACTGAACATTCCGATGGTGTCGAGCCTGTCGCCGTAGTCGTTCAAAGCCTGATACATACGTGTGTTGCCCATAAAAGTCAAGACCATATTCCGCTTGCCTTTCAGGTAGTCACGGCTCATTGCTTCACCCCGCTTTCGTTCATTTCCGTGTATTCCAGATACACACGCGCCGACTTCTTGTCCTCGACCTTGATTTGGTGCTTGCTGTCATAGGCGGCGGTGTATTGGAAGAAGCCCTTTTTCGCGGTAGGGCTTCCGTTTCGCAGACACTCGCGGGTGGTCGCTTTTAAGGCGAACTCGTCGCCCGCCGAAGCCGCCGCCGCGAACCTGCACTTGTGGCTTCCCATACCCTGACCGACCTCGATACTGCCAGCAGCCATTGACTGTTTCGGGTAGATATAGAGGTCAAGCCCGGCATCCGTGCCGCCCGTGTTGAACAGCACGACTGTTTCGCCGCCGCGCACCACGCCGTTTTGGTATCGCGGCGCGTTGCCTGAATTGACGAGCATCGTCTCGGTGCGTTGGGCATAGCCAGTCAGCTTGTCGCCGTCCTGTAGCTGAATATCAGCAAAGTACACCGAGCCTGTGCAATCGGACACGGTAGGCTTCACGGTAACGGATACGACCCGCCTCTCACTTTTGAGTTTTATCACCTCCGCAAAGCGGATGAAGTTGTTGATGACCATTGCCGATTCACCTCCTCAAGGGCAACAAAAAAGACCGCCGAAGCAGCCTTTTCAATATTGCTCTGTTAATTGGTCGTTAATTGCAGTAGATGCTTATTGCGTCACGCAAGAACTCTGTGCAGCCGGGAGCAATTTTATCGTAGTTCGCGCGAAATCGCTCATCAGCGACATACATTTCGCCCAATCCCTTGTGATATTCCTTGCTGTACTTGGGATAATAAACGCACAGCCATTGCTTATGGAAATTACAGGCTTTTTAAGCCAAGACCCCGGACGGGTCTCCGGTTGCAAGTGTCTCCTCAATTTTGATGCGCAGACGCTCGCCCTCATCATATTGTTCTTGTGTTAATCCTTTCAAGTAGGCGTTCGACTCGTCGATTGCGGCGTCGCCATATTTTGCGCGGATTTCAGCTCCATATTCTTGCTCGTTTTCGTCAATGAGTTTTTGCTTGAAAGTGGTTGTCAGCGAATGGGTCAAGACTGATTCCTTTATCACGCAGATAGCACGACAGGCATACCCGCTCGAAGTTTGCGTTGAACGCCCACTTCTGGACAGCATCGTCTGTGAGAGCGCCGAGGATTTCAAATGGAATACTCTCACCATCGGCGAGAGAAATAACCTGAACCTCGCCACCGTCCACGGAGTAGCCAAACAGAAGAATCTCAACGTCGGGGCTTTCGCAGTATTTGTATACGCCGCACTTGGAGAGGTCGTAGCCGCTATAGGTTTCAATATCAGTGCTGATTGTTTTCATAAGCCCTCCTATGGCGAAAGAGCGGCAGTCTCCCGCCGCCCTCCGCTGAATTGTGTCCTCGCCATTTAGCTGAGGAAATCATCCTCGTCCGCCGTGGCAAAATCGTCCTCGGCACGGGATTTCCCACCGAGCGGCTCGCCGCCGCGCAGCTTCTGAATGTTGTTCAGTCCGCAGGCGATGCCCTTATTGCCGTTCGAGTTGAAAGCGTAGAAATTCACGCTGGCTCTCGCATACACGCCGCTGTAAATCTCGGAGCGGACGGTGATGGGCTGAGGCTCCTGCTGGTTGTCCACTATGCCGGGCGCCGTGCCGCTGTTGGCGTTGATGAAGTAGGCGTTGGCATAGGCTTCGTCGTCCGGGCGTTCAGCGTCTCCGCCGCGCAGCGGGGTCTTGAGAACCGACAGGGCGGGGTCGGTTTTGCCGTTGCCCTTCAGCTTGCTCTCGCCCTCGGTATATGCCGCCTGAATGGCCGCCTTGATTTTGTCGAGGGTGCGCTTGTCGGTCTTCGGGATAATGAGCGACACCGAGTATTTCGGAGTGCCGCCGTTGATTGACTTGGGTTCCCACAGATTGACGTAACTCAGGCGCGTTTAGCCGGTGATGACCTTCGTGAGGTTTTCTTTCTTGACTTAGTTTGACATATTAGTGTCCTCCTATAAATTTTCTTGGTCGGCGAAATCGTCCGCCGCCGTGTGTATTGCCGGACGTTTATCGCCCTCCGGCACAAGCGTTGGTTTGCCTTGCGGCTTCTCGACGAGACCGCCGAGCAGTTCGGAGAACTTCGCTTTTCCAAGCGTTTTCTCCATAGTGGTGATTCCCATCACCTTGTGTTCGTAAGGGTCGTAACCCGCAGTGGTCACGGTCTGGGCGACCGCTTCTTCGCTTACATACTTGCGGTTGCTTCTGCCTTCGACCAGTTTCCAACCTTGCCACTTCTTACCGCTGAGAGCGGCTTGCAGTGTGTAGTCCTTGATGTCCGATGCCCACGAAACAAGGGCGTCAATCTTGCCGAGAATGCTTTCGATTTCATCGTCCTCCAGAAGCGGCGGTCGTTTGAAGTCGTGGCAGGCAAGTTCCATATTCGTCTCGGCACGCTTGCGGCAGTCGTACTTTGCCTTGCAGAACTGGCACCATTCGCCGCATTGGTATTCACCGCCGCCGGCAAAGGCGAGTTCGGCAGCGGGCTTCAGGACTTCCTCCGCCCACTGGTAGAGCGATTCTTTGAAAACCGTGTGGGTGCTGACGTTGTCGCGGCGCGGCTGGTAGATGGTCATGGACACCGTATCGATGTCGTAGATGCCGTCAAACAACTCAAGCGCGCCGAGTGCGTACAGTTTCATCTGCGGATTGTCGGCCGCTTCAACCAGAACTCCCTGACCGTGCTTGTAGTCCACGATGTGGAGCGTCCCGTCGGCTATGACCACACAGTCGCCCGTACCGAAGCCGTCCTCGACGTATTTGGAGAAGTCCAGTTTTTGCTCGATAAGCACTTGCGGGTCGGAGCAGGTCTGCTTGGCGGTCTCCACCAGTTCGATAATGTAGGCGGCATAACCGCCTGCGCAGTCCTCCATCTCGTCTGAGTAATAGTCGAGGTGTTCACGGATGTCCGCCGCTGACATATCCTTGCCAAGGGCGAAGCGCAGCTTGTACTCGCAAAGAGCGTGGGCGTCCGTTCCTTCGGCGGCGTAGCCGCTGCCCTTGTCCTCGTAGGTCGTTCCAAGTCGCGCACTTGGAGGGCAGCTAATCCAGCGGTGCGAACTGGACGCGGAGAGCAGAGCGTGTTTACCCATTTGCGCGGCCCTCCATCAAGCCGATTTTGGCGGCTTCCGCAAGTAGAGCGCCATATTCGCCGGAGTCAATCTCCGACAGCTTCGCCACGCCGTGACGCTGTAGCAGTTCCCGCACGTCGGCGGTGTGGCCGCTTCTGGACTTTTCAGCCAACACAGCCCGAACCTGCTCCAGCGTGACGGGCTTCGGCTTTTGGGTGACCTTTTCCGTTTTTGAAACAGTTGCGTTATCGCTTACTCTCTGTCCGTCGCTCGTCGTGAACAGAGTCACCAAGCTATTAGCCGCCGCTGTTATCGCTTGTGCTGCGTTCCGCAGTTCTTTGACCGTCAGGTCGAGTTCACTCATCTTGCTCATCTGGTTTACCTCCTTCCTCTGGTTCTGCCGCCTGTTCCAGCCGCAGTTTCTTTGCGAGCCGTTTGGAGACGACTGATATTGCCGTGAGGATTCCGATAATCTCCTCGGCGGTGTCATCTTCGGGCGGTAATGCAGTTGTTGTTTTTGTTGCCATAAGCTACCTCCGTTTCTATGGGGCTTCACCGCCCCTCACTCTCTACAGACAGGAAGGGACGGCTTGCGTACCGGAAGGCGGCTTTTACTTGAAAAAACTTCTGAGGTCTGCGTTGTTCCGCAGGATTTCAAGGATGCGATGCTTGCGCTTGTTGACGCTCTTCGGCTCCTTGAGTCCCAGTTCCGGTGCCAACTGCCGCTCTGTCTTGCCGTGCCAAAAAATGTCATTGATAAGGTCAAGGTCTTCTTGGGTAAGGGTTGCGAGGGCTTTATAGAGCGTGTCGAGGATGGCTTTCTCCTCCATAACGCCGATAATGTCGGCATCCTTGGAGGTGTCGACGGGTTCAAACACAACCTCATCGCCTTCGTCGGTTACGGTTACGGTAGCTGTTCTACACGCCCAGCGTTCCTGATGCTTGGCTTCACACCAGATATCGCGCATATTGTCGCGGACGAGACGTTCATTTTGGGCGGTGCGAGGCAGTTGGTAGACGCGACCGCCTTCCTCATCCACGAAGAGCAGGTGGGGCTGTTCCGACTTGTCATTGCGCCCGATGCACTCTGCGCGAGTTGCCTTGGTCTGCTTGCCATCCTCTGAGAGGATGAAATACTCCATCGGCTCGCCGAGCGTTGAACGGTGTGGGATGGGAGTGGCTTTGAAACTATTCTTTTGACTCATAAAATTAGCTCCTTTGTTTTCAGAGATTTCTGAAATCCGCAGGAGCCGACTGTTATCCGTAAGACAGAAAGAGACGGCAGGTGGAACACCTTTTCAGATGTTCCGCACTGCCGTCTCAGCGGTCTCGCGGATTTCGGTTTACTGGTTTGCCGCTATTAAGCGACGGAGTTCTTGGTGTTGATGACTTCGGTCTTGCCGTCAGGAGTTCTTGTAATCAGCGTGGTGCAGTCTTTAATTCTGATTTCGACGGTGCCGGTGGCATCATCAATCCTACACACAAGCCGCCCATCGCTGTTTCTGACCTCTTGCATCCTCATCACCTCCTCGAAAAGCAGTCAACGAATGGGGTTGTCCATATCGCATAAAACAATTCTATTGAGTAGGCGAAGTGATTTGAAATCTTTGAGAGTTAGGTGAAAGAGTGCAGAAAACTGCTGCAGAACAGCGGTTTTTGAAGATTCCTAACCCATGTGTAATATGATGTGGTCTATAGAAACCCGGAAGAGCCGGGGTATGGCAGGCGCAAATTCTAACTTTGAAAGTTAGAGAATTTCTGAAAAAGGGCAAAAAAATAACCACACACTCGGTTTTGAGTGTGTGGCATCATTCTGTCGCCGTTTTTATAGTCGCTGTTTTGAGCCAAGCGGTTGCAAGTCAAGTGATTCCAAAAAGGCGTTTCTCTCGTATATTCCTTTCCCCTTGAAACCGGTGATGACAAAACCGAGGGCTTGATGCTCACGGGAATTACTGAGCGTATGCCCTGCAAGGGAGAGCAGTTCCGTAGTGAGGGGCATATCCAAATCCAAGCCGGCGCACATCGCTATCACGGTTCGGACATCCGGCAAGGACTCATTATTATTTTTCGCACGGCTGTAGGTGATTTCGTTTAACTGAGTCCTCTCACAAAATACTGAACTGTTCCAATGTTTCATTTCCATAATTTCATAGGCGCGTTGCCAGAATGTCTTTGTGAGAGCCTTATGCTGAGTATACTGAGCCTCGAATTCCTCTCGCTTCTTTTGCAGTTCTTCCGCATTGCCGACAACAGAGATGTTCCTGTCAGCGTCGTAGCGGGGAAGCTTCTCGTAAGCATTGCGATTTGCCCTATGGAATGCATCCGAATGAAATCGCCCATGCTCCTGCATATTCACACGGCGATATGTAAATTGGAGCGTGCATTCAGCGAGATTGTCCCAAGCATAGGTTGTCAGGGAATAAGCGCCGTCTGCGTTTTCGGTCACATATTTCTCATCGTTAGTGGTGAAGTAACCGTCGGCGTACACAAACAGCCCTGAATCGACTACCTTGCGAAACTCCTCGTTATCGCTGTATTCATAGAAAGCGTCGCGAGGACTGATATTTGAGAAGTACGGCGCGTAACTGTCTTCGTAGTTGTAAACGCCAGCAGCTACCTTGTACCCCAGGTCAATCATTCTGATTTTAGCTGATTGCTTCGAAACATTGTAAAACGCAGCCAACTCATCGATAACACACTCCAAGATTTCAGTTCTCAAAGCAGAATGGGCGCTGTGGCTGTATTTCTCGTACAACTCTTCAATTTTGACCTTGAATGTCTCAATCGGCATCAGGATGCGTGGGGAGATTTTATCCGCTTGCCACTCCATGCTCCGCTCGTCAGTCCATACCGCGTTCTTCTCGTCGTTCGGAGTATTGATGGGGCAACGGCAAGCGATTAGTTTCTCGCCGCGCAAAAGGCTCCTGATGGCAGCAAAAAGACGATGCCGGTGCCAGTGGAAGGCTTCGTGGGCGATAGTGTTATTGACGCAGCCAAGATTCCGCTCCCAATAAGTGTAGGCGTCGATGATGATGGTGCCGCGGTCGACATCAACTTCGGTATAGTTGTTTCCAAATATATCGTAGACTTGTACCTTACCCTTGGAGAAGCAGATTTGACCGAACAAACTGAAATCATCAGTCAGGCGGTTTCCCTGCAACAAGGTAAGCCCCATTTTTCAAGAATAATATGTTCTATTGGCACTGCCATCGGGGTTGCCAAAGCTTCAGGACAATATCTCTCCAGAAATTGCGTAGCTTCATTGTCCAGTTGGTCTTTGTGGATAATTGGGACGATGTTCTTCGTAGCTGCTACGCCGGAGACTATCGAACGTTTGCCTTTGGAGTAGGTCTCGATGTCGTGGACAGTAAACTTTTTCAAGCTGTCCTCGATGAGAGCGGAGCAAGATACCTTGAACCATTGGCTGACTTCTGCGGTTTCTACATCATGGTAGGTTTCCTGCTCCAGTTCAATCGTACAGCTAACCACCGCAGCGAAAGACAGCGTGTCTTCATCGACGCTGATATTGGTCGGGAACTCCAAAACCATATCTTCAAGGGTAGCGGAGTCTGGATACTCGACGCGGGAGTAACCCAACTCAAGCGAGCTGGGATGAGCGGAGACATATTCGGAGACCGCATTCCAAATACGGTCGTAGCAAATCTGATATATGAACTGTTCCAGCTCGTTTTGATATTCGCCCATGTGTCGTTACCCGTCCTTTCCCATTAAAAAAGCCAGCAAATGAATCATGAATACTCTGGATTGTTGGATACGTTTACATTCTATCACATCCAGAAAGAAATTTCAACCATATAATCGATTCATTCTCCTGTATCTGAAGTTATATCTTGCAATTCTTGTCTGTCGGTGATATAATGAAATATATTCTCAATGAGCGAAGGAATGAGAGGTGACTACGATGGCCGTCAGCTACAAAAAATTGTGGAAGATATTGATTGATAAGGATATGAAGAAGAAAGACTTGCAAAAGGCAGCAGGTGTCAGTTGGGCATCGGTTACGAAACTGTCAAAAGGCGAAACCGTCAGCATGGACATCCTGATTAAGATTTGCAAAACGCTCGAATGTGACATCGGAGACATTATGGAACTATTGCCCGACGAGGACATACTAAAAATTTGAACACACCATAATATGGAGGAAGATAGGTATGCCAAAGAACAATAGCGATTTCTTCAAGACGAAAAACAGCTCGTCGGTAATCAAAGACCAGCTTCTTGGCTGTTATCTGACACCATATTTCCAGAAAGTGCTGGTGACCGGCAAGCCTCTCTTTTATGTGGACTGCTTTGCCGGATAGGGAAAATTTGACGATGGCGAACCCGGCTCCCCAATTATCGCCCTTCAAGCGAGGGACGGTTGCTTAAGCAGGACATCGAAGCAAAGGAGCCGAATTGAGGCTTGCTTCATAGATCTCAACTATGCGCAGGAATTGGGCGCGAACCTTGCCGCTTTCAATAACGGCAACGGACAGCCGAAAGTTATCGCAGGCAAGTATGAAGAACAGATAGAAGGGCTTCTGTCAGGCAAGAAAGGGAACAACGTGTTTCTCTATATCGACCCTTACGGGATAAAGGCGCTTGACTCCGCACTCTTTGACAAATTTGACACCTACGGATTCGCGTCGCTTGAGATGCTGATTAATTTCAACTCGTTCGGCTTTTTCCGGGATGCCTGCCGCGTGATGAGCGTTGACTATAAGAGCGACGAGGCGCTGTGGGATTTGGACGACCTTGTGGAATACGACCCAACGCCGATAAACGCGACAAAGCAATCGGAGGATTTACTTATCAGTATAGCCGGCGGCGACTACTGGAAGTCCATTGTTACCGACTATAAGGCAGGCAAGATTAACGGATACCAAGCCGAAAAAAGACTCTCGGCAGAGTATAAGCAACGGCTGCGGAAACGGTATGCATATGTCCTTGATATGCCGATTCGATTGAAAGCCGGACAGCGACCGAAGTACCGCATGATTCATGTGTGCGACCATGAGGACGGTTGCTTCCTCATGGCACAGAATATGCAAAAACGCAAAGACGATTTGTTCATCAATGTCCAACAAGGCGGGCAATTGTCGCTGGTGGATATTATGCCTGATGTGGCATCGTCTGTTGAGAATGAACTTTTAAGTAAGGGTGAAATCTCTGTGAAGCTAAAAGGACATATAGCGAGGCTTCCCAAAGAAGTGGGACTGACCAAACTTCTGGCAACTTTCGTGAATGATTATGGCCTTCTGTGCGATTTTAGCATGATTCACGACATCCTTGAAGCTGTATACTGTGAAAGGAGTTTGAAAGAACTCACTAAAAATCAGTATGCAGCCGCTCCGTCTGTAGCGATTCGGTAAGACTGCAAGCGGCGGGAACCGCCGCAGGAAGGAGGAGACAGCCCGAACCCTGTGGCCGACCGTCCACAGGGTACCCCGAGACTGCCGCAAAACAAATTGCGGTTGGCAGGAGGGAGGAAGCACCACATACCCTGTGCCCCACGGACCACAGGGTATGTGTCCCACAGTTTGACGCTTGCGAAAATCGTAGGCGTCTTTTTGCGTCCCTAAAATAAAAGTAGGTTGGTGCCCCACGGGGCACCAACCTACTTTTATTTACAAAGGGAAAAATTTTTTTGATTTTATTATACCACAGTTCGACAAAAACTTGTCCAGTTTATTATAACCGATCCAACATATTCATTCGCATATCCTGCTGAGCGCGGTCAATCTTGACTGCTCCCGCAAGTTCCGAAATTTCAAAGGCTCGGCGTTCGCTCTCCGCAAAATTTCAGATTTGCTCTGCTTGCAAAACGGGTTGAGCGTGATAGCGGAGCCAAAAAACTCACGCGGAAGTTACGCCGACTGGCTCGGCAAAAAGCCTCCGAACGAAAGACAAAAAATCTGCGCTCTGATTGACGAAAATCTTATCGTCGGACAATCGTTCGGCGAATTTCTCGCCAAGCTGAAACGCGCCGGGTGCGAGGTCAAAATCGGCAAGCATACGGCGGTCAGATTACCGGGCGGGAAGAAAAATATCCGCTTCGATTCCTGCGGCGAGGATTACACCGACGCCGCGATTGACGAGCGGCTCCGTGGTGTGCGCGACGTCGCTCCGCGCGTCAAGTCTGACGAGGACGCGGAGCGCAAAGCCGCCGAGTATGCCGCCGCCACGCGCAAGTCCAACGCGCCAAATTTGCTCATCGACATACAAGCAAAAATTCGCGAGGGGAAGGGCGCGGGATACGAGCAGTGAGCGAAAATTTTTAATTTGAAGCAGGCGGCCAAAACCCTGTTATGGCTGCAAGAAAACGGCATCGACAGCTACGACGATTTGAAAGCTCGGGCGTCGTCCGTGTCCGGCGAGGTTCGCCGCCTGACAAGCGAAATCCGCGAGATTGAAACCAAACAAAAAGACATCGCGGACTTGCAAAAACAAATCGGGACTTACGGCAAAACCCGCAAGGTCTATGAAACCTATCGCAAGTCGGGTTGGGACAGCAGTTTTTATGAAGCGAACCGCGCCGATATTACGCTTCACCGCGCCGCGAAAAAGTATTTCGACGCGCAGGGGCTGAAAGGAAAATTGCCTCCGATTGCCACGTTGAAACAGGAGTGGGCGACGTTAGAGTCGGAGAAAAAACTTCTGTACAAAGATTACTACGCGGTCAAGCCCCGGCACAAAGAATTGCAGACCGCGCTGATGAACGCCGACAACCTTTTGCGCGGGTACAATCTACAAGAGCAAGAGCGGCAGGTTCCGAAAAAATCTCACGACCACGGCGCGAGATAGTCTCAACTTTTCTCCGCAGGTAATAGACGGCGAAGCCGTCGCAGCAGACCGCAACGCGGGCTTAAAAAATCGGCGGCACTGCCGCCGATTTTAGTGGGGGTTTGGGGGCGGCAACGCCCCCAACAAGCTGCGCTCGATATGCTTTTGCGGAGCAAAAGTATATACGAGCGCCTTGCTTGCCTCTTTAGTCGGAACACTATATCGGCATTTGGTTAAAGGCTAATCTTATCAGCCTTTAGAAACGGTGCGGAGATACAAAATCACTATACCAGTCCCAAATATTTCTCGAAAAATTTAAGAAGTTTCTCTATTATGCTTTGTTTCTTTTCGGCGCGATTGCCGCCTCCGAAGCGCGACACGGGCGGCAGGATTTTATCTATGTCCGTCCCTGTTGTTTTCAAAGCACCGTCGCGGAACGCGCTGTCGATAAAACGGCGGGCTTCTTCCTCTTTCAGCTTTTCATCGGCAATCAGCGCGGACAAATCTTCCTCTTTTCGCTCCTGCACGAACCGTCGCCAGTCCTCGTCAACTTTGGTGGACACGTTGACACGCTCGACAAAGTGTTCTATCAATTCTTTTTTGCTCCGTAATTCGATGCTTGAATTGATAGCTTTATCAATCGCCGCAAGTATGCTCTTGTCCTCGCAGTTAGAATCGTGATACTTCTCAACAAGTATAAGTATATAGTCGATATTTACCTCAATCTGCTTGATTAGCTCCAACTCGAAAACAATATCGTCGTTGATGTTTTCTTTATCACCGTGCGGGTCAGGTCGCAGGTCTTGATAGAGGTCAATGTAAACGCTTTGATAATTCTGAAAATCTCCAACTTTCAGGATTTCATTTCCGGCAAAATCGTCAAAAGCCGTTAGAATATTTCTTAGTCGCAATATCGCTCCGTATAAACGGATAAAGTCCTTTAGGGATTCTTCTCCGATGATAGGTTCGCCCAAAGGAAAACGCTCCAATAGTTCCGCAACCAACTCGGCGTAACCCTGCTTATGTTCGCCGTTTTGGTCATAGCCGTCATAATAATCGCCGTATGTTTTCAGAAGCACAATGCCGCTTGCATCCTTGTCGCCGAACAGCGCAATGGCATCATCGGTCGCTTGTTTCAAATCTCGGAAACAGACGATATTCCCGAACGTCTTAACCGAGTTCAGTATGCGGTTAGTACGCGAAAACGCTTGTATCAACCCGTGCTGTTTCAGATTTTTATCAACCCACAGCGTATTGAGGGTGGTCGCGTCAAAACCCGTGAGAAACATATTGACGACAATCAACAAATCCACCTCGCGATTTTTTACTCGCGAGGAAAGGTCTTTGTAGTAATTCTGAAACTTATCCGACGATGTATCGAAGTTCGTGCTGAACGCGTTATTGTAATCAGCTATCGCCGCTTCGAGAAAATCACGGGAACTTTTATCAAGTTTGCTGTTGTCAAAATCTTCGTCCGGCAGTGCGTCCTCCGGGTCTGATTCATTCGGGCTGTAACTGAATATTGTTGCTACGGTAAAATTGCGGTTCTTTTCAGCAAGTTGCGTCTGAAATTCTGTGTAATACAGCTTTGCCATTGGGATAGAGGCAACGGCAAAAATAGAGTTAAATCCCGCTACACGCTGACCTTTCAGCGTGTAGAGAGAATTACGCTTCGTCTTTTGGTCGAAGTGTTCAAGAATGTAGGTAACAACTTCGTGGACGCGCTCCGGCGCACTCATCGCTTTTTCAACGTCAATCGTGCGAACGTCTTTGTCTAAAATATTGTCCTTTTGCTTAATCGTATTGATAAAATCAATGCGGAACGGCAGAACATTTCCGTCGTTGATAGCGTCCACAATCGTATAGGTGTGGAGCTTATCGCCGAATGCCTGCGGGGTTGTCCGCAAAAGCGGATTACCACCGCTCCCGGCATTGACCGCGAATATCGGAGTACCTGTAAACCCAAATAAATGATAGTTCTTAAACGCCTTTGTAATCTTTTGGTGCATATCGCCGAATTGCGAACGGTGGCACTCGTCAAAGATGATTACAACGTGCTTTTTGTAGATGTCGTGCGCCTTATTCTTGCTCACGAAAACATCAAGTTTTTGAATGGTCGTGATGATTATTCGGGCGTCCGGGTTTTCTAACTGCTTTTTCAGAACCGCTGTCGAGGTGTTGCTGTTCGCCGCGCCTTTTTCAAAACGGTCATACTCTTTCATTGTTTGATAGTCAATGTCTTTGCGGTCAACGGCGAATAGCACCTTGTCTATACCGTCAAGCGCGGTTGCAAGCTGCGCGGTCTTGAAACTTGTCAGCGTTTTGCCGCTGCCGGTCGTGTGCCAGATATAGCCGCCCGCTTCAAGTTTACCCGTGTTCTTATAATTGGTCGAAACCACTATACGTGATAAAATCCGCTCGGTTGCTGCGATTTGATACGGACGCATAACAAGCAGAAGTTCCTCGCTTGTGAACACGCAGTAACGCGTCAGAATATTAAGTATGGCGTGTTTGGCGAAAAAGGTTTTTGTGAAATCCACAAGGTCAGCAATCACCTTGTTGTTTCCGTCTGCCCAAAAGCTCGTAAATTCAAAACTGTTGCTCGTCTTTTTGCTCTTTTTGCGTTCGCCGTCGCCCATTTCCTTGATATGCGCGTTGCGCGTAGTGTTGGAGTAATATTTAGTGTGCGTACCGTTTGAAATCACGAAAATTTGAACGTACTCATATAAGCCCGAAGCCGCCCAAAAGCTGTCGCGCTGATAGCGTTTTATCTGATTGAACGCCTCACGGATTGCAACGCCGCGCCGTTTTAACTCGATATGCACGAGCGGCAGGCCGTTGACGAGAACCGTCACGTCGTAGCGCGTTTCGTGAACCCCGCCCGATTCCTCGTACTGGTTAATTACTTGTTGTCGGTCTACTTCTTCAAGTAAATTTTTGAACGGTTTTCGTCCACCGTTTCTGCCTAATGTTGTGATTCCTGTCGCGGTGGCGGTCTGCTCTGTAAGGCGTTCGAGAATTTTCCTCAGATATATTACAGAACCTGCGCCCAGTCCGTCGCGGTAGGCTTGCGTCGCCTTTGCAAGCAGGAAGGTAAATTCGCCATACTGCTCCCTGCTTGGAATAACCATATCGGATAGCTTTTCACGACGCTTTATTATACGAACGTCAACCGTTATACTTATCTGCCGCTCGTTTACTCCGATGCCGTATAGCTTATCTCCCGACCAAAACGTGCGGGTGTCATCACAGCCTTTGCAATAATAATTCAGTCCTACATTGCCGATATTTAATCCTTGTTGACTACCAACAGACAGCTTTTTCTTCAAAAAGCCATCTACCTGCACGAACGCGGAATCCGGCGGTTTGGATAAAACATCAGACAATCGCATTACCTTCCCCCACAGTTGCTGTAACAACAGCAATAAATGTGCGATGATGTTTATTCATTCTCATCGCCTATGTCGTTACTTTGCGTTAGTTCTTTCACAGCGCGGTCAAAATCGCTTTCGAGTTGCTTTATCTCTCGCGCCCGGTAGAGTTCGTATTCCTTTTCGGCTTTTGTTACCGCTTGTTTATGTGTCACTCTGCCTTTGCCTTTAAGTAACTCGCGCCTGTTGCCGAGCAACTGCCTATCAAGTTCCGCTATCCAGTTTGCCATTGTCATAGCGTTTTCTTCTATCGCTTGCAATTCGGCGAAATCGAGGAATTGCGAAACAAGCAAATTCAAAACCTGAAGCTCTTTTTCATTCAAGTAGTTTTTCGCAATACGCACATCCTCTTTGGTTATATAGTCACCCTTAAAATTCATCATTCCGACCATAGGCTTTTCGTTATCTACACGCTCGAAAATAACTTCCGCCGCTGTATGTTTGTGCGCGGCGTAGTGCATTTTATTCTGCACCGTGGCAAAAAACTCACGCGTGACAGTAGCTTTAGGGTCATAGTCAATCGCAGTAGCGTAAATGTCCGTCACCTGCTGATATAAGTTGCGTTCGCTGCTGCGAATATCACGGATACGCTGTAACAATTCTCTAAAATAGCGCCCGCCGCCATTTTTCAGCCGCTCATCGTCCATTGTAAAACCTTTGCGAATATACTCGTTAAGGTGCTTTGTCGCCCATTGGCGAAACTGCGTGCCGCGCAACGACTTCACCCGGTAGCCGACCGAGATAATCACATCAAGGTTATAGTATTCAAGTTGCCGTTCAACTTGACGTTCACCCTCGGTTTGAACTGTTGCAAATTTTGCAACAGTTGCTGCCATCTCCAATTCTCCCTCGTCAAAGACGTTTTTAATATGGCGCGAAATTGTTGACTTATCGCGGTCAAACAGAGCCGCCATTTGGTCGAGTGTCAGCCAGACTGTTTCCTCATCGAACCGCACATCAACGGAAATCTTCTCATCTTTTGTTTTGAAGATAACGATTTGGTCATCAACCTTGCTCATAGTGCCACTCCCTCAATCTCCGCTACAATGGCGGCTATCTCTCGGCGTAAAACGTCCTCGCGGGCGACAATACGCTCAATTTCAGCGTTAAGCGCGGTAATATTTACCGCTACACGCTTGTCCTCCTGCTCAACATAGGTGCTCACGGAAAGATTAAAATCCTGCGCGGCGATTTCGTCATTAGGCACAGGACGCACGAAATATTCCACAGCCTGCCGCTGGGCATAAGCTGATATGATTTTCTCAATGTTTGCCGCAGTCAACTTGTTGCTGTTCGTTACTTTGACGCACTCACGGCTTGCGTCTATAAACAAGGTGCTGTTTTCTGATTTTGACTTTTTCAGCACCATAATACAGGTCGCAATACTCGTGCCAAAAAACAGATTATCCGGCAGTTGAATCACGCAATCAATGTAGTTGTTGTCCACAAGATATTTGCGAATTTTCTGCTCCGCGCCGCCACGGTACATAATTCCGGGAAAACAAACAATCGCGGCAGTTCCGCTTGTCGCAAGCCACGAAAGGCTGTGCATTATGAAAGCAAGGTCAGCTTTTGACTTCGGAGCAAGCACTCCGGCAGGAGAAAAACGCGGGTCGTTAATAAGCAATGGGTTCTCGTCGCCCGCCCACTTTATGGAGTACGGAGGATTGGAAACAATAGCCTCAAACGGCTCATCGTCCCAATGCTGCGCGTCAGTCAGCGTATCTCCGAGCGCAATATCAAACTTGTCGAAATCAACATCGTGCAAAAACATATTGATGCGTAAAAGGTTATACGTCGTTATGTTGATTTCCTGACCGAAAAAGCCCTGCCGGACGTTTTCTTTTCCGAGTATCTTCGCGAATTTCAAAAGCAGTGAGCCGCTCCCGCAAGCAGGGTCGTAAACTTTATTGACTTCACTTTTTCCGACAATCGTAATGCGCGTCAGCAGTTCGGAAACTTCCTGCGGCGTGTAATACTCTCCGCCGCTTTTCCCGGCATTACTTGCGTACATTCCCATAAGATATTCATAGGCATCGCCGAAAGCGTCTATTGTATTATCCTTATAATCGCCGAGATTCATACCGGCAACGCCATTCATCAGTTTAACAAGTTTTTCGTTACGCCTCGCAACCGTACCGCCGAGCTTATTGCTGTTCACATCAATATCGTCAAACAGCCCCTTGAAATTATCTTCGCTGTCCGTACCCTGCGCCGATGACTCAATGCTCTTGAACACACTTTCGAGCGTTTCATTCAAGTTATCATCATTCGCGGCTCGTTTAAGCACATTCTCAAAAAGTTCGCTTGGCAAAACAAAGAAACCTTTGGTCTTTACAAGGTCGTCACGCGCTTGCTCAGCAGCATCATCAGATAGCGCGGCGTAATTAAACGCGGCATCGCCGGAGGCGTGTTCTCCATCGTTTATATATACGGAAAGGTTCTCGGAAATATAGCGATAGAACATCATACCGAGAACATACTGCTTAAAATCCCAACCGTCTACGCTTCCGCGCAGGTCGTTGGCGATACCCCAAATCGTGCTGTGCAGTTCCGCCCGTTCCTGCTCTTTTTTATTATCAGCCATTATCAGCTTGCTCCTCGTTTGTGATTTTACCCTTAGCGGGCTTGCGTCCGTTACGGGTTCTGCCATCTGTGGGTTTTGGCGCATCCTTTGGTATGAGCCAACCGCGACCTAATCGAACGGCATCCTGCACCTGCCCATTAGAACACAATGCCTGTACTCGCCTGTCTGTGATGCCCCATTTCTCTGCGGCTTGCTGCGGCGTTATCCAATCAAGCTCCATACCCGACACCTCCCATAAAAGCTCTATAACATTATACAACGGATTGACGAATAAATCAAGAGGGAAAATGAAAAAAGGTGGAGATTTCAAAAAAATATTTTTTCAAACCCCCTTGACAGCACTTATCAGAAGACATGAAGGGTAACGGAGCAATAGATATTATTCGAGACCCAGCGCTTACTCAGAATGGCAAGCCTCGAACGTTCTGGGAAGAGAAAAGAGACCAGTCGATTACGATAAGGAGGCTTCGGTCATGAAATCAGTCAAGGGATATATAGAACGAAAAACGATGCTCTACAAGACCGGCGTGGAATATGGTGATTACACCATGAATCATGTACTCGGATGCGCTCACGGCTGCAAGTATCCGTGTTATGCATTTCTGATGGCGCGTCGGTTCGGCAAGGTTGCTTCCTACGAGGCTTGGCTCGAACCGTACCTTGTCAGCAACACACTGGAAATACTCGATAAAGAGATTTCGAGGCTAAATCGAAAATCGAGTCGGTTCAACTATGCTTCACGACCGACCCGTTTATGTACGAATATGACGAAATAGCAGAAGTGAGCCTTGCCGCCATCAGCAAGCTTAATGCTGCAGGAATCAA
>JAISZB010000132.1 GCA_031269465.1 Clostridiales bacterium
AAATCGAAAATCGAGTCGGTTCAACTATGCTTCACGACCGACCCGTTTATGTACGAATATGACGAAATAGCAGAAGTGAGCCTTGCCGCCATCAGCAAGCTTAATGCTGCAGGAATCAAATGCACGGTACTCACGAAAGGGATTTTACCCGAATTCCCCGCCGGGGCTTCAGATAAAAATGAATACGGCGTAACGCTCATCTCGCTTGATGAGGATTTTAGAGAACGGGTAGAGCCGGGCGCGGCTTCCTATCAGGCTCGATTGGCCTCGCTCAGGCGGCTTCATGATCTTGGCTGTAAAACGTGGGTGAGCGTTGAGCCGTATCCTACGCCGAACATCATAAAGCAAGACTTGGGTGAGATTCTGGAAGCAATCGCCTTCACAGATAGAATTATCTTTGGGCGCACAAACTATAACAAAGAAGCAAGTGCCTATGCAGCACACAGGGACTTTTACAACGAGCAAGCGCAAACGGTCATTGAATTTTGCGAGGCTCATAACATCCAGTACCACATCAAGAACGGTACGATTACTGAATTAACGAAAGTGGGGTGAGCGCGGATGGCTCGACTTGAAGATATAACCGTAGGGGCAAGCGTCATTGGTATAGCAGGAAATTCGCCAGTGAGCGTGGTCGCTGCCAAATGGCACGGCACGAACGCCATGACTGTCACGTTCAAGAACGCCGCAGGCAACGTGGCGGAACAAATACTGTACCGTGAGGACGAGCCGAGGCTGGACGCCGCAGACGGCAGCCTGCCTTGGAGTTTTGACGCGGACGCAAATCTGCTGCGGCTGACCTCGGAAGCCTACCGCATCAACCTCGCGCATATTTTTGACCCGTACCTCGCCGTTCACACATCGGCGATTGAACCGCTGCCGCACCAGATTTCAGCGGTTTATCAGGAGATGCTTTCACGCCTGCCGCTTCGCTATATCTTGGCGGACGACCCCGGCGCGGGCAAGACAATTATGACGGGCCTGTTCTTGAAAGAACTGCTCGTGCGCGGCGACCTGAAACGATGCATGATAGTTTCGCCGGGCAACTTGGCTGAACAGTGGCAGGACGAACTATACCGCAAGTTTAACCTGCGGTTCGAGATACTTTCAAACGACCGAATTGAATCTGCCGTTACCGGAAACGTGTTCACGGAAGCCAACCTTTGCATAGTCCGCCTGGACAAACTTTCTCGTAATGAAGAAATACAGGATAAACTGCGCGTCACGGACTGGGACTTGATTGTCGTGGACGAGGCGCATAAGATGTCCGCCACTATTTGGGGCGGCGAAGTCAAATACACGAAGCGGTTTCAACTTGGGAGATTGCTGTCCTCCATTGCGAGGCGCTTCCTGCTCCTAACCGCCACGCCGCACAACGGCAAAGAGGAGGACTTCCAACTTTTCATGTCGCTCATCGACCAAGACCGGTTTGAAGGAGTGGCGAGAAGCGGCAATCAGGCTGTTGACGTGTCCGACGCAATGCGCCGCCTTGTGAAAGAGGATTTGCTGAAATTCGACGGTACGCCGCTATTCCCGGAACGCAGGGCATACACAGTCAATTACGACCTCTCGCCCAAGGAAGCCACGCTCTATACAGCCGTTACCTATTATGTGCAGGACGAGTTCAACCGCGCAGACAACCTTGCGAATGAGCGCAAAAACACCGTCGGCTTTGCATTGACCATCTTGCAGCGCAGGCTCGCTTCTTCGCCGGAAGCCATATACCAATCATTGAAACGCCGCCGCGAGCGTTTGGAAAGCCGGCTTGCAGAAGAACGGCTTGGCAAACGAGCGGCTGATTATGCAACGCAAATATATGATGACTACGATGATGACGATATGCCTTCGGCAGAACTGGAAGACGCCGAAGAGAAGGTCGTTGACCAAGCCTCTGCGGCGCAGACCATTGCGGAGCTGGAGGCTGAAATCAGCACGCTAAAACGACTGGAGCGCATGGCAAACGACGTGCGCCAAAGCGGCGAAGACCGCAAATGGGACGAACTCTCCAAACTCCTCCAAGACGACAGCAATATGTTCGGCAAGGAAGGAATACGGGAAAAACTGATAATCTTCACCGAACACCGCGACACGCTCCGCTACCTGACGGATAAAATTCGTTCCCTGCTTGGCAGCGAGGAAGCGGCCGTCACTATACACGGCGGTATGCTGCGCGACGAGCGGCGCAAGGTCGAAGAACTGTTTAAGCAGGACAAAGAAGTGCGAATTCTTATCGCCACCGACGCGGCAGGCGAAGGCATCAACCTTCAGCGAGCGCATTTGATGGTCAACTACGACCTGCCGTGGAACCCAAACCGCCTTGAACAGCGTTTTGGGCGCATCCACCGCATCGGGCAGACCGAGGTTTGCCATCTGTGGAATCTCGTGTCGCAGGAAACCCGCGAGGGCATGGTGTTTCAGCGGCTTTTTGAAAAATTGGAACAGGAGCGCGAAGCCCTGCACGGCAAAGTTTTTGACGTGCTCGGCAAGTTGACGTTTAATAATAAGTCACTGCGCGAACTGCTTATCGAGGCTGTGCGCTACAACAATCAGGAAGATGTGCGTAGACGGCTCTACGAGGTGGTTGACCACTCCCTCGACAGCGAGACGCTCACGCGTCTTCTTGACGAACACGCTCTAACCGAAAACACAATGGACGTACATCGGGTGATGGCTATTCGTGAGGATATGGAGCGCATGGAAGCGCATAAACTCCAACCGCACTTCTTTGAGTCTTTCTTCTTAGAGGCGTTTCAGAGCGTCGGCGGCAAGATAAAGCCCCGTGAGAAAGGGCGCCATGAGATAACATCCGTGCCGTTCGCAGTCCGAAACCGCGATATGCAGATAGGCTTCGGAGAGCCTGTGCTGCAAAGATACGAACGTGTCTGTTTCGATAAGTCCTACTGCAACATACAGGGACAGCCGCAAGCCTCGTTGATAGCGCCGGGACATCCTCTGCTTGAAGCGACCATCGACCTTATCCGTGAGCGCAATGCCGACGTGATGAAACGCGGCGCGGTCTTTATAGACGACAACGACTATGGCGTGGACGCCCGTTTGCTTTTCTATGTTGAGGACTCTGTGCAGGACGGCATTATTCTACCCAGCGGGAGCAAGCGCATTATCTCCAAACACATTCACTTTGTGGAACTGAGAGAAGACGGCGCTGCCGCAAACGCCGGATACGCGCCGTATCTTGACTACAGAGCCGCCAATGAAGAGGAACAGACGGCAATCCGAGCATTCCTGAACAGCCAGCAATGGCTGCAGCAGAATGTTGAGGAAATAGCAGTCGGCTATGCGATATCCGAAGTTATCCCTGTTCATGTTGCCGAGGTTAGGGCGAGAAAGACGAAACTCATCGACAAGACCATGAAAGCAGTCAAGGAGCGTCTCACTGCCGAGATTCAGTATTGGGACTTCCGCGCCGCTGATTTGAAGATGAAAGAATCAGCGGGGAAGACAAACGCCAAGCAGAACTCTCAGATGGCGTCCAGACGCGCCGAGGAACTAGAAGCGCGTATGCAGAAGCGGCTTGCTGAACTGGAAACGGAAAAACTCATCTCCGCCATGCCGCCCGTGATTGTAGGCGGGGCGATAGTCATACCACTCGGTCTGCTGAACTCTTTGACAGGCAGGGTTGACACCTTTGCCGCTGACGCAATGGCGAGACGCGCGGTAGAACTTGCCGCTATGCAAGCCATAATGAACATCGAAACGTCCCTCGGCTATATCCCGCGAGACGTGAGCGCGGCGAAAGTCGGATACGACGTTGAGTCCCGGATACCACAGGACAAACGCGGCGCAGACGGTACGATTCTTCGTTTTATTGAAGTCAAAGGTCGAACGCGTGGAGCGGACACTGTGACCGTCAGCAAGAATGAAATACTCACGGCTTTCAACAAGCCCGACGAATATATATTGGCGATTGTGGAAGTGGACGGCACGGCGACAAAGACCGTCTACCTGAAAAAGCCGTTCCGCGAACGCCCGGATTTTGCCGCCACAAGCGTGAACTACGACATCGTGGAGCTGGTCGGCGGGTCGGAAATCCTATTGCAGCGAGGTGAAGAATAATGGAACAGAAAAAGAAACTCATCGAAGTGGCTCTGCCGCTTGAAGCAATAAACGCGGAATCCGCGCGGGAGAAATCAATCCGTCACGGGCATCCGTCCACGCTGCATCTGTGGTGGGCGCGGCGTCCGCTTGCAACGGCTCGTGCTGTGATTTGGTCGTCGCTTGTGGATGACCCGTCAAGTCTACCGGAGCAGTTCCCGACTGAAGAGGCGCAGAACGCTGAGCGGGAGCGTCTGTTCAAAATTCTCTCCGAACTGGTGAAATGGGAGAACTCCAACAATCAAGATATTTTGGATGCGGCAAAAGCCGAAATCATGAAATCCACGGATGGCAATCCGCCAGCGTTGCTTGACCCCTTTGCTGGAGGCGGCGCGATACCGCTTGAAGCACAGCGGCTTGGACTGGAAGCTCACGCAAGCGACTTGAACCCCGTTGCCGTGATGATAAACAAGGCAATGATAGAGATACCGCCGAAGTTTGCCGGGCAACCGCCGGTTCATCCACCAGAGCCTAGTAAGCAGATGGAATTGGGAAAGGTTTGGCGCGGCGCGCAAGGGCTTGCGGAGGACGTGCGTTATTACGGCGATTGGATGAAGAAGAAGGCTTTCGAGAAAATCGGTCATCTCTACCCGAAAGTGAAAGACGAGCATGGGCAGGAGCACACCGTCATTGCGTGGATTTGGGCGAGAATGGTCAAATGCCCGAATCCTGCTTGCGGGTGTGAAATGCCGCTTGCGAGCAGTTTTGAGTTGTCTAAGAAGAAGGGTAAAGAGGCATATGTTCAGCCGATTATCGAGGGTACTAATATCCGCTATGAAGTGAAGTATGGAAAAGGTGCGCCAGAACCGACGAAAACGGCTCGCGGGGCTAAGTTTAAGTGTGTAGCTTGTGGTGAATCTTCAACGCCGGAGCATATCAAAAACGAAGCGCTTGCTGATAGAATGGGTGCGGCGCTTATGGCTATTGTCGCCGAAAGTAGCAACGGGCGGCTATATTTATCACCAAATGAGGAACACTCAAAAGCAACCGAGGTTGAGAAACCTTCTGACTATCCCTCTGGTGAGATGCCAACCAATCCGCGTTGGTTTACTCCTCCGCAGTACGGACTTACAAATTATAATCAGCTATTCACAAATCGGCAATTAGCTACACTTTCAATATTCAGTGACCTTGTTTCTGACGTTAGGGAACAAGTACTTTTCTGCAGTAGCAACAAGCAGTATGCTGACGCTATTGCCGTTTATTCTGCATTCGTAGTCAGCAAATTATCTGACCGTGGTTCTTCCATTTGCGGTTGGGATATAACTCGCGAAAGCTTACGGAATACATTTGGAAGGCAAGCCATCCCGATGGTGTGGGATTATGCTGAAAGCAACCCATTTAGCAATTCATCTGGCTCCTTTGATAATATGCTCGAATGGGTTGAGAAGGCTATCCGTAAATTTCCATCTAATTTACAAGGAATAGTGGCGCAACACGAAGCGCAGACAGATAACGGCTTGCGAAATGTTATGGTGTCTACAGACCCACCTTATTACGACAACATTGGTTATGCAGATTTAAGCGACTTCTTCTACATTTGGTTGAGAAGATCATTAAAGTGTATTTATCCATCTCTGTTCCGAACAATGATGGTTCCTAAAGTCGAGGAACTGATTGCGACACCTTACCGTTTCGGAGGGAGTGTTGATAAAGCACGCTCATTTTTCGAGCATGGAATGTTTACTGCATTCCAACATATTTATCAATATACACAAGCAGAATTTCCGTTAACCGTTTATTATGGCTACAAACAAAAAGAAACTGATGAAAATGAATCTGTATCTTCAACAGGTTGGGAAACAATGCTCTCAGCAATAATTCGGGCAGGGTTTACTATTACTGGCACTTGGCCTATGAGGACAGAACTCACAAACCGAGCAGTTGGTACAGGCACTAATGCTCTCGCATCCTCAATCATTCTCGTCTGCCGAAAGCATTCAGCAGGTGTTCCTGTCTGTACTCGCCGAGATTTCATAAACACGCTCAAACGAGAGTTGAAACCGGCACTGGCAAAGCTACAGGTAAGCAACATCGCACCGGTAGACTTGGCGCAATCGGCAATAGGACCCGGTATGGGTGTGTATTCCCGCTTTTCCAAGGTGCTGGAAGCGGACGGAACGCCAATGAGCGTCCGCTCGGCGTTGCAAATCATCAATCAGGAACTCGACCTTTATTTTACGGAGCAGGACGGCGAACTTGACCGCAATAGCCGATTCTGCGTTGACCTTTATTCACAGTACGCCTTCAACGACATGAAATTTGGTGAAGCGGACGTGTTGGCGCGGGCAAAAAACACGTCGGTGGAAAAACTCCGGGCGGCTGGCATCCTCTATGCCGAAAAAGGCGTAGTTCGGCTTTTGACCCGCGAGGAAATCTCCGATAAGACGGCTCGCTCCGGCGAACGGATTATCTGGCTCCTTACGCAGCAGCTCACCCATGCGATGGAGAAAGAAGGCGTAGTCGGCGCGGCGAACATAGTAGCTGACATCTTCACATCTGAGCCGGAACACGCCAAGGCGTTGGCGTACCGCCTGTTCCAGATAGCAGAGCGCAAAGGTTGGGCGAGTGAGGCATACGCTTACAACTCGCTCGTCATCGCATGGCCGGAAGTGCAAAGCAAGGCTGCGGACATAACCGCAAATAGAAACAACGCGAAGCAAATGACGCTAATCGACGTAGCAAAGAACGATTAAACGGGAGGATACGGTTATGGCAAATAATCACGTGCAGGTATCGCAAGGTTTTCGGATTCTGCTGGGAGGGTTGGCTCCCTATATCGCCCGCGAACTGGGAAGTGAATTCAGTAATGATTGGTGGAATACGGCGGTAATTGATACGCTGTATGATGACCAGAAGCGTGACTTGCCGCTTTCAGGCGATTGGGCGAAGTTGGTGGATTCGCTTGACATAGCGCGTTGCCTGCTGTTATTCGACTTGCACTGGCAAAAAGTCTTTCGCAAGAAGTTGTCTGTTGAACACCGCACTTGGGCAAAGGAATTGGTCGGTGTCCGCAATAAACTGGCGCACCTCGGAGGCGAAGACTTCACAGCCGATGACACTTGGCGAGCGCTGGATACGATGTCACGGCTCTGCGAACAGATAGACCCCGATGGCGCGGAGGAAATACGCGTGCTTCTCCGCACATCCCGTTACGGCAGCGAGAGCGGCTCCACTGCAGTCACGGTAGCCTCCTCTACTCCTGCCGCCGCAGCCAAGAGTAAGAAAGTCGGCATATTGGACACCACGCCTATCAGCGGTCTTCCGTGTTGGCGCGATGTCATAGAGCCGCACCCCGACGTGGCGCAGGGCAGATACAAGAATGCCGAGTTTGCTGCCGACCTCGCGCAGGTTGCTCGCGGCGAAGGCGCATATGAATACCGTGACCCCGTGGAGTTCTTTGCCCGTACTTATGTGACCGAGGGCATGACTGGGCTTTTAGAACAGTCGCTCCGCCGTGTCTGCGGCAAGGACGGCGAGCCTGTTATTCAGCTTAAGACTGCGTTTGGTGGTGGCAAGACCCACAGTATGCTTGCGCTCTATCACATGATGCGCGGCAGGGTTTCACTCGATAAGATCCCAAATGTGAAACCTGTTCTGCAGAGGGCAGAAGTAACGTCTCTGCCAAAAGCGAATGTGGCTGTACTCGTCGGCACGGCGCTCGACCCGACCAAGGCAAAGCGTCCCCAAAATATGCCCGGCATCACCATCAACACTTTGTGGGGAGAGATGGCGGCGCAGCTTGCGGAATCAGCAGGAAACGCGAAACTCTACGACTATATAAAAGAGGCGGACAAAAAAGGCGTGTCGCCCGGTTCGGAAGCCTTGAAGAATCTTTTTGATGCCGCCGCACCTTGCCTCATTTTGATGGATGAGTTGGTGGCATATGCCAAGAAACTATACGGCGCAAACGGACTGCCCGCAGGCACATTTGATAACTTTATCTCCTTTGTTCAAGAAGTGACAGAGGCGGCAAGGGCAAGCAAGAACAGCCTTGTCGTGGCCTCCATTCCCGAATCGGATATAGAAATCGGCGGCGACGCAGGCAAGACCGCCCTTGAAACCATAGAGCATACCTTCGGTCGCATGGAGTCCATCTGGAAGCCCGTAGCCGCCAACGAGGGCTTTGAGGTTGTGCGCCGCAGACTGTTCCTTGACTGCAAAGACCCTGACGGGCGCGACGCCGTCTGCTCTAAGTTCAGTCAGATGTATAACGAAAACACCAGCGACTTCCCGCTCGAAGCTCGCGAGGTGGAATACCGTGACCGCATGGTTTCCTGCTATCCCATCCACCCTGAAGTATTCGACCGCTTGTATGAGGACTGGGCTACCTTGGAGCGTTTCCAGAGGACGCGCGGCGTTCTGCGCCTGATGGCGGCTGTCATCCACGAACTTTGGATGGGCAATGACGCGGGCTTTATGATAATGCCCGGCTCCGTGCCGCTGGATGTGCCAAACGTGCGCGACGAACTCACACGCCATCTTTCTGAAGGATGGAACGCTCTCGTCGACCGCGAGGTGGACGGCAGGAACTCCATCCCTTATCAGAAGGACCAGCAAAACGTCCGCTACGGCAGCAAGCTGGCTTCCCGCCGTATGGCGAGAACTGTCATGCTCGGCTCTGCCCCGACTGTCCGCGACCAAAATGTGCGCGGCATCGAGGCTTCCCGTATTCGCCTTGGCGTGGTTCAGCCCGGTGAAAACATAGCGAATTTCAACGATGCCTTAAACACACTGGCATCCGCGCTTGCTTACCTTTATACGAATCCGTCAGGCGACCGCTTCTGGTACGACACACGCCCGACACTCCGCAAGACCGTGGAAGACCGCGCCACGCAAGTGGCCGCCCCCGACGTGGAGTATGAAATAGAGACACGGCTTCGCGCCATTCGCAGGGAGCAGCCGTTTGCGGGCATCCATATCTGCCCGTCGTCCTCGCTTGACGTGCCGGACGAGCAGACTGCCCGCCTTGTAATACTGCGCCCCACGGACGAGTACAAGGCGTCCAACCAGAGCAATACGGCAATGACGGCGGTTACTGATGTTCTGAATAATCGCGGCAACAAGCCGCGCATCTATCGGAATATGCTCGCTTTCATTGCGCCCGAACAAGACCTGATGACTTCCCTCAAGCAGACAGTGCGTCGTTACCTTGCATGGAAGTCAATCAGGGAAGACAGCGAAGACCTGAATCTTGACGCGGCGCAAAACCGCGAGACTGACAACAATCTGACCCGCTTCAACCGTACGGTTGACGACCAAATCAAGGAAGCCTACTGCTGGCTGCTCGTGCCGTACATCGACAAGAACACGGACATGAAAACCATCATCTGGGACACTGTCCGAATCAGCGGCGGCAACGACAGCATTATCAGTAAAGCCGCCAAGAAGATGCTCCAGAATGAGCAAATCGTTACGAAGTGGGCTCCGGCTCTGCTCCTGATGGAACTGGACAGTGTGCTATGGAAGAATGATGACCACATCGCCGTAAAGAAGCTATGGGAGTACCTCTGCACCTATT
Source organism: Clostridiales bacterium (assembly GCA_031269465.1). Classification (GTDB taxonomy): domain Bacteria; phylum Bacillota; class Clostridia; order Lachnospirales; family WQUN01; genus JAISWZ01. The sequence continues at coordinate 9,635 of JAISZB010000132.1, forward strand.
GCTACCTTCCTCGTTTGGCAAATGAAAACGTGCTGATGGACGCTATCCAGACGGGTCTTAACTCCACCGAGTATTTCGCTTTTGCTTCCGGCTTTGACGGTTGCCGATACCTCGACATGAAGTTCAACCAGTATGCTGGAATCGTAGAGCGTTCTGGCTACTTAGTAAAACTTCCCATCTCCCAGAAGCAGCTTGCCGATGATGAGGCGAAACATCAGGCAGATGCGGCGGCAAGAGCCGCGCAGGCAGGAAACGGCGTAACCGTTCCGGCAAGTGTAGGTGGCTACACATATACACAGTCTGAAACTGGCAGCGTGCATGAAGTACACAAGCAGTCGCAAACGCAGCCCGCACAGCGGAAGAATAGACGTTTCTTCATGTCCGCTGACCTCGACACAACGCGCATCAACCGCGATGTCCAGAAGTACGTCGAGGAGATAATCCAACACCTGACTTCGGTAGACGGCGCAACCGTAAAAGTTTCGCTTGAAGTTGAATCCGAAGCCGAAAACGGTTTCACACAGCAGACCGTGCGGACAGTCTCCGAGAACTGCCGAACGCTTCGAGTACGGAGTTCGGGGTTTGAGGAATAGCGTGTAGCAGGAGGGCTGAATATGAGCAACGAGTTCTTCCAAGAACAACGAGAACAGTCGCTAATCAAGGCAAGGATTGTTTCAAAATACTTTTCTGCATGGGCGAGTGTTATCCTTGCCACACAAAAGAGGTATCCTCAGCACGTCCAGCGGATGGCTTATATAGACATATTCGCCGAACCCGGTCGTTACGATGACCAAAGTAAATCTACACCATTGTTGGTGTTGGAGACTATACATGCTAACCCTGATTTGGCGAGTCGAATGGTGACATTGTTCAACGATAAGGATGCGGAAAAATTGAAAGCCTGAAAAAGGCAATCGCTCAGATTCCCAGCATTGATGGGTTAAAGTACGCTCCTGACTTCTACAACGAAGAAGTGGGAGACGAAATAGCCAAAATGTTCAGCAGCAAAACAATTATCCCGACTTTCTTCTTCGTTGACCCTTGGGCTATAAAGGCTTGTCTTTGAATCTGGTTTCATCAATGATTAAAGATTGGGGTTGCGACTGCGTCTTCTTCTTCAACTACAATCGCGTGAATATGGGTGTAAATAATGATGCCATTAAGCAACACATGGCATTATTATTTGGGGAGGATAAGCTCGCAAAACTACGCCAGCAGTTGCCTGATAGTCTCTCTCCCGCCGAGCGTGAAGTAGTTGTAGTACAGGAACTTTGCGACGCTTTACGGCAAAACGGGAGTAGATTTGTACTTCCGTCCAGATTTAAGAATGATAATGGCGCAAGAACGAGCCATCACCTAATATTCCTCAGCAAGAACTTTCACGGCTATGAAATAATGAAAGAAATCGTGGCAAAAGAGAGTTCTGACATAAAGGACGGAGTTGCAAATTTCGAATACAACCCTCGTGACGCACATTACAGGCAAGGCACATTGTTTGATTTGCTCTCACGTCCTCTGGATGAGCTGCAAGGTATGCTGTTGAAAAAATACGCTGGTCGGACAATTGATTTCTTGGAACTATATGAAGAGCATAGTGTAGACAGCCCATATGTTAAGAAGAATTACAAGGATGTCCTTGGTGCAAAGCTTGACGCCTGTTTGATTAGTGCTTCAAATCCTAAGAATAACAAACCGCCGAGAAAAGGCATGTTTTCAGGTGAAATGAGGATCACTTTTACATAAAAGGCTACATTGCCGATAGCATTGCCCATTCAAAACCATCGACAATGAACCTTTTAATTTTTCCTCTACTCGACCGAAAGGGGGTGTGCAAAAACCGTGATGACGATGACAGCGACAAGGCGGGAAATCTCGCCGCCAACAAACTACAAACAGCCATGTCGGCCAAACCGACGGAATCCCGCCATGTTGCAAGTTCACGCAGATCAGATTCAACTGCGCCTGCGACCGTACTTACAATGAGGAACCGCTTGGAGGATCTTTTGCGTAGCCGCAGCACTAAAAACCGTACAGCAGGCGGCAGCAAAACCGCATTCACGCTTCGCCCCGCTTGCGCGCCGCTCGCCGGCGATCCAGCCAGAACTCATCAATGGAGCTGATTGATAAAGGAAGCCGATTTGCATTCGGCGCGTTTTTTTGGAGATATCTCGGAAGGGCGGCTCAGCCGGTCGATCTGGCCCCTCGCCCTTGGGGGGGGGGCCAGATCAAGGCCATGCCGGCGGCGCGATCCTCCGCATTAAATCGGCCGCGGCAAGCCGCCGGGGCTGGGCGGCGCGAAGATGATCGCGGAGGGCGCCGAGGCAAGGCCGGTAGCGACTGTCGGCGGCAAAACCAACAGACAGGCATGCGGCTGCAATGGATTGAATGGCGCCGCTGATCCTGACGCCGGAGCGCCGCATGATTTCGACGGGCGCTTTAAGCTTTGGCTGCGCCGCAATGAACTGGAGGTAGCCGAAGCCAGCCTTATGCGAAGAGTCCCCGGGCCGTTCCCCACAGCCGAAAAGCTGAGGGGAGAATCTCAGAGGCCGGCGCAAAGACAACCTGGGAAAACGCTCAGGCAAAGGAAAAAGGATGCCCGCCTAAAAACGCCTGGCAGCCTTTCAACGGCCTTTTCAAGCGACGCCGCCGATGCGCCCAAGGATAAATGCCGTATAGATTTCCCCTTTCATTTTTATGATTTATTTAGAATTGCGGACATCCATGCATGCGGAGGGTAGGCCGCCAGCCATCCTAAAGCGGACGCTGGCGGCGGCCAGAATAGCGTGGCGTCGCGTCAGCGGCTTATCGGCAACCGTCAAATGGGCGCTGTTGATGATCATCATGTAAATGCAGGCGGCATTGCATGGGCAATAAAATATACACTGCCTGAAATGGCCGTCATGCCGTACAGCAGCCGGAAAACGCTATGAGGACGCCCGATCCAGCCTCGTTGAAGCTTGAAAAATAACATAAAAAAGAACCTGCCGAATTTCAAATGATTTCGTTAGGTTCTCTTTTTGTTTTGGCTTTTTGGGGGAAGCTTTTTAATGCCCCTGGAGCAAGCTCTTCCTGTAAATTGGAAGTCCAGAGGTCAACAATGATGCTAAACCGTTTAAAAGCCCCATAGGGCAAGCACTTCCTGTGATCGGTACGAGCAAAACGGTGGGCGGCAATGGCCAGCTCAGTTTCAAAGCCCCGTAGGGTGAGCACTTCCTGTGACGAACTACTTGGTGACGGTTACACTCCTCCTATAAGTTTCAAAGCCCCGTAGGATAGGACTTCCTGTGACGATGGCACCACGCGGTTCACGCAATTAGGCGACGGTTTCAAAATCCCGTAGGGCAACACTTCCTTGACAGGTTGGAATGGATGTTTATTGGAGTCTTAGCGATGTTTCAAAGCCCCGTAGGGCAAGCGCCTCCTGTAGCTGAAACAGATGTACCAGCGATAATACTAAAGTTTCAAAGCCCCGTAGGGCAAGCGCTTCCTGATGCTTATAAAACAAGTACAATTCAGACATGAATTACAGGATAAGCTGTCGAATGTCAATTACCAGCATGTAAACCCCCGGCTTTTTCGTCTGGGTATGGGGTTTGCAGATTCCAGGACAAAAATCGACATCGGAAGCGCAAATATAGCTTGATGCTTACTCAACGTGGCGAAACCGCTGTTTTTTCAAAGACCCATATGGCAAGCGCTTCCTTTGGCAGACTCCTCTGGGAGGCCTTGATTTTAGTGGCTTTGAGGGGGTCGTTTTGAGAACGCCCCCCTATTTTAGAAGTACGGGAGGTTTGCAAAATCCACTTGAAAATCCAAAGCCAATAAACGGAAAACGCTTATAAAACAAGTATGGGGCCAGTTGCGGACGCCTTCTGAAAAGCCGCCTTGCGCTTGATGAAGAAGGCCGGCTCCTGCAGGCCGCATGCGCCTATGCGCCAATCGACCCGCGAAAAGAGCGCGCATCCGACTCCGCGATGGAAAGGATCTGGACAGCGGGGCATGCGGCAAAGTCAAAGCTGGGCGCAATCAGCGCGCATGCCTGCAAGAGCAATTTCGATGCCGAGGAGGCGATGGACGCCGTGAAGGCCGTTTATGACGCTGAACCCGATATCGCAGCCATCGCCAGCGGCGGATATATCCGCTTGGATGGCCGCCATGCAGGCTGCCATACGCCCAAACCCGGAGTGGAAAGAATAGAGCCATCCGCGTCTGCTGGAGCATTGGACGCGCTGCGAGCCGCCGAAGGCATCGCGGAAGCGGGCGCAGGCGATAACAGCGGCGAAGCCGAATGCCGCAGTTCACCCGCGTCAGGCATGATGGAGCGCGCTTTGGGGGAACCGCTAGTAAATCCGCCTGGCGTGGAATAAGGAGGATATTATGCATATTTTGCGGAAATCAATGGCAGGATGGCTGAACTTTCCGGGGAGGAAAAGCAAAAGGCTCCGGCATAATTGATTGCGCGGCCAAAGGCGCGGTCGACCGGCGCGCCGCAGCGCCAGGCGCCAATGACGTGCATAATGCTAGGATTGATCCGGACAAATGCCATGACTATGCCGCGCTTGCGAAAAACAACGGGAAGCCGGCGGAAATAAGGGCTATGCCCGAAATGATCAAAGGGGGCGGGGCCATCTGCCTGGCAGGCGCTTTCTTCAAACCACGCTTATAAGAATGATCGAAAGGATGGGCTTCCATTATGGGCGTAAATCAATGCAAGTTGCAATCTACGCCCATGATGGCCAGGCAAGCAAAGTTTCGCAAACATTCACTTAAAAAATAATATATTATGGAGGTTGCCAAGTATGCAAGCGAAAGATGCTCTTTTGGAAAATTGCCCGGTTAAGTTGAAAGACCCAAAATTCCTGATTGTTTATGTGCCGCAAGTCCGCAGTAAAAGCGGACAATACAGTGGCCTCCTGCAAGCTCACAATGAAAATGCACCTCGCTTTCCTGCGAGAAGAAAAAGAAAAAGCTCTTGCGGAAACTGCCGCTGCTGATTTCAGCCAGAAGGATGTCATTCTTTTCATGACTGGCTTAAGGTGAAGCGGGGAAAGGAAGCCGCCACAGCTACCCAACGCCTTGGTAGCATCCGCTCCTTTTGTTCAGGCTTAAATGAAAGCGGCCTCATGCCTCATTCGGATATGAAGGCAGTTTAGAGATAAATAAGTTGCAGGATATGAGTAATCATGAAGTGCGGTTCCTTACAGTCGAAAATGTGAAACTTGTTCTGAACAAGCCGGATACATCAAAGAAAAAAGGGTATTAGCGATATATTTTTCATTGCCTTGCTTTAACGCCAATGTATAATCAAGCTCCAATAAAGGAACATTTGATGAAAATCGGTATAGCAGAGCGTTAATCATCGATTTTTTTAGGCCGTCTCAAAATGCTGAAGGGCGCAACGGGTTGAGAGGCCCCGACCATCACGAGTTGTTTTGGATGAGGCGCGTCTTTTATCGGAAAGCCGTCCATATCTAGCATAACCTTAATGTTCTGCGTAAAACCTTTTCCATGTGGAGTGAAGAATTCCAAGTCCTCGCCCAGGCTGAATTTGTTTCTTTGCTCAATGACGGCCAAACCGGATTTTTCGTCATAAGAAAGCGCAGTGCCCAGAAAATCGCATGCCGCGTCTCCGCCGTCGAAATTGTACTCCAGAGACGAAGAATCAGGCCCGCCTTCAAAAAATCCCGAGCAGAAGCCTCTGTTGCCGGCTTTCTTCAACTCAGACAGGTAATGCCCTTTCTTGGATTCATAGAGGCTGCGATTTGAGAACCAGTCGTCAATAGCCTCTCGATAAGCCTTGACAGTTGCCGCGACATAATATGCTGATTTCATCCTGCCTTCGATCTTGAAGCTGGAAATTCCGGCTTCAATCAACTGCGGTATGAAGCCTATCAGGCAAAGATCCTTTGAGTTCATGATATAGGAGCCCCTGGAGTCCTCTTCAATGGGAAGGTATTCGCCCGGGCGTGTTTCCTCAACCAAAGAGTACTTGTACCGGCAAGGATGCGCGCATGCGCCGCGGTTGGAATCGCGTCCGGCCATGAAATTGCTTAGGAGGCATCTTCCGGAGTAGGATATGCACATGGCGCCATGGACGAAATACTCCAGCTCAATGCCTGGAGCCTTGTCCCTGATTTCAGACGCCTCCTTGAATGAGAGCTCCCTTGCGAGCACTATCCGCTTAGCCCCCAGGCGCTGCCAGAAAACGGCCGACATGTAGTTGGTGTTGTTGGCTTGGGTAGAGATGTGTATGTTCATCTCAGGGGCGGCATCTCGCAGGATGCTGAAAACTCCGGGATCGGATACTATGCATGCGTCAACGCCCGCTTGGGAGATCTGGGAAAAGTATTCGGGAAGAGACGTCAGATCGTCATTGCGGGCGAAAATGTTTGCGGCTGCGTAAACTTTGCATCCGGCATTGTGCGCATAGCGGACGGCTTTACGGAGTGTTTCCTCATCGAAGTTTTTAGCCATTGCGCGAAGGCTGTAGCGCTTTGCGCCTAAATAGACCGCGTCCGCGCCGTATGCAATGGCAAATTGAAGCTTTTCAAAATCGCCTGCTGGGGCGAGGAGCTCTGGTTTTTTCAGATTCATGCGGCTTAAGCGATATCCTTTCCTAGAGCTTATCCGTAAATAAGGCGCGATGCCGAGAATGAAGGCTTCTTTGAATTTCAATCGGCTCGAAATAACCTTTTCTCCTATTTACGGACAAGATCTTACTTGTCAATGAAATATGCCGAGTCAATGAGGCGATTTTAGCTGACTGTCCACTTTAACTCCCATCAGCATGGATTTGAGTCTTTGGCTTGAAAGAACAGTATATCAAGCCAAGCGCTTCGGCTAGTTGAAAATATGCTGATTAGCAGTTAATTGAGCTTGTTTTGAAGCTCGGCTGACCTCTTTCAAGGTTCGAAATGCCGATATCAACTGCACTCGCTGTACAGCCAGGCTGCAAAACATGAACTTTCAAATGCAAATCAGCATATCAAAGCCGGCTCTGCGGCTATTCCGACGATTTTTTTCAGCGTACGCTAAAGGCGTCAATAGTTCTGCCCATATTCAATTTTCGCCATTTCAAACTCTTCGGCGCTATTGGTGAAAAAATGCTCTCCCGTCGTTTCGCTTTTAAGGACAAAGTAGAGCGAATCCCCCTTTTCGGGCATGAGAGCCGCCTCTATGCTGGCTTTGCCAGGATTGCATATAGGCCCGAGCGGAAGCCCGGCGTTGATGTATGTATTGTAGGGGGACTCCATCGCCAAGTCTTCTTGAGCTATTTGATCCCTTCTGGCGCTGGTGTTGAAGAAGAGGACGGTAGAGCACATGTTCAGGTTCATTCCCGCCTTCAGCCTGTTATGGATGACTTCAGAGGCTTTTGGCTTTTCTGCTGCTATATCTATCTCTTTTTCAATTATTGAAGCGATTGTTATTACTTCATCCATAGATTTGCTTATGGTTGTCTCGAGCTTTGAATACTCCCCTCCGGGAGTGTATACCTGGTTGAATTTCGTGAGCATCGCGTTTATTATATCATCTGGGGTGGAGTCGCTGTCCAAAGTGTAGGATGCCGGGTACAGATAGCCTTCAAGCCTGTTTTCCCTTTGAGGCACGGATTTTAGGAAACTGTAGTTGAAGTTGTGGGTGTTGCACGCATTGATGAAGGTTTCCGCATTCTCCACAGCATTCTTGCTTGCGAGATAATCAGCGATATTTTGAACTGTGAATCCTTCTTGGATCTCCAGATTCATGATATCCTCTTCCCTTATATTCAACAAGATTCCATTTATTTGAGCAGTGCTCATTGTTGCCTGCAACAAATAGGTTCCCGCCTTGTAATCCGTATCGGAAGACTTTATGAAGTTTTCCAGGCGAAAGAGAAACGCATTTGCTATAACCCCCTCATCCTCCAGCTTTTTTGCGACTTCCGCAGAGGTTTCTCCGCCTTCTAGCGTGAATGTTATCTCCTTTTCAGATTTTTCCTTCAAAGACGTTTCAGCCACTTCCACGCCGTATCCGTATCCTCTCATCATGAAAGTGTAGATTAGCGCAATGGTTGCGGCAAGGATCACCCAGTTGAACGTAGTGCCTAAAATAAAGCTCATGCCGTTCCAAATGGATGACCAAACTTTTCTTCGATGCATATGAAGCGCTCCTATTCCGCCTGGGCAACCGCTTCTGACATGGGTCTCAACCACGGCATATTCGGAATGGCGGCTGCTTGCTGATAAAAATCATTTCTTATAACATTTCTGATGGAAAGCGGGTTTGCGATCAATGAATTTATATTGTAAAACACAACGCCCTTTACCACGCCGCTTTTTCTGTTGAGATCCAGCTGATTGGGAATCTCATTCGGATTCGACCATGCGCCTCTGGCGCCTACTCGGTAGACTCCCAAGCCTATATAGAGATGGACGTTCGGATTGGCAGACAATTCAGAAACCCAGAAATCCAGCACTTTTTCATAGGCGGCTGTAGAGTAGCCGATTTCCCAGTAAATCTGAGGCGCTACGTAATCCACCCAGCTTTTTCTAACCCAAAGCCTGGTATCAGCGTAAATGGTGTCATAAGAACCTTTGGCCGTTGTGTTTGAACCTTCAGGATCATCTGTCTTGCTTCTCCATACCCCTATCGGGCTGACTCCGAACTTGACTTCGGGCTTTACAGCTTTTATGCTGTCATGTACGGATTTTATGAAGCTGTCGATGTTGGATCTTCGCCAGTCGTATATGTCAGAAACGCCGTCCTGATATTTATTGTAGGTCTGTTTGTCGGGAAACTTCCCTCCTGAGGGATAAGGGTAAAAATAGTCGTCGAAGTGAACTGCGTCAATGTCGTAGCCGCGAACAACTTCCATAACTGAGGCGACAGCGTAGTCTCTGACTTCAGGAAGCCCGGGATTGAGCCATCGCATATTGTCATACCAAACAACCCAGCTTGGATGCTCAATCATGACGCTCTTTTCGTCCCAATCCAAGACAGCGGAAGTCGTGCTTACCCTGAATGGGTTGAACCAGGCGTGGAATTCCATCCCTCGCTTATGGGACTCCTCAATCATGAATTCAAGCGGATCATATCCGGGATCCTCTCCTTGCTTTCCGCTTAGATAAGAAGACCAAGGATTGAGTTCGGACGGGTAGAAGGCATCCGCCGTCGGCCTTATTTGGACTATCATTGCATTCAAGTTCATGGCCTTGGCCTCGTCAGCCAGGTGAATGAACTCGTTCTTCTGCTCCTGCTCGGAAAGGCCCTTTTTGCTGGGCCAGTTGGTGTTGGCTACAGATGCCACCCATACTCCTCGAAACTCTTCTCCTTGAGCATATGAAGAGGGATAGGAAGGGACAGAAGCCGGCGCTGGCGCCGGCGGCGGGTGAGAAAGGGCGCCTGACGCGGAAGGAGCTCCGGGCTCCTGGGCGAAAGCTGGCGCTGAAACCGCAAAGCTTATGAGAACGACGGCGGCGCAGGATACTATTCTCTTTATATATTTCATCATTGGAACCTCCTGGAAAGCTTTAGTGAGTTGAATTTGGCTGTGAAACGAAGCTGTCGGCATAAATCCTCAGTATAATTAGAATCCTAAATTTCAGAGAAATTATGCGCGCTTGACGACATTGCATCAAAGGGCGGCAATGCCCGCTTTACAGATTAGTGCTAAATGCCATACCAGCATTCAGCGCCTGCAGTCACAGATGCCTATTTTGGAGCTTGATTGTCCGCTTTAAAGGAGCGATATGCCGATATCAATCGCGCTCGCTGTACAGCCAGGCTCCAAAATATAAACATTCATATGCAAATCAATAATCTTAAACCACCACCTCCAGCGCGGGCCTTCTTCAACGTGCGCGCCGATTTTCCTGAGGAAGATTCGATCCCTGGTTCACATGAGAAGGATCCAGACGCTTGCAAATTTACGATTATTGCGACATGCTTTGCGTTTTTCTGCATCGGAAATCTTCAAGGAAATTATAGCAGACGGAATAGGCGGTTGCAACGTAAATTATTCAAGCCATGCATATATTGCAGTCAAATTCGGCTGAGTAGGGGAAAGCCTTATGCGTTTAATGCCGGCGAATAGCGCTTCTTTCGCAACTGAGCCGACTTTTAGAGCGTTGAGGCCCTTTTATCGCGACGAGCGCAAATTATATATTTTGCCGATGCGCAGGCAACTGAGCCGGTTTTTGAAGCTTGACTGTCCGCTTTCAAGGCGCGAAATGCCTATATCGGCATTTCGCGCCTTGCTGTATAATCAAGCTCCTAACCTAACTTTCCTGCGCGTCATTATATTCAAGCTTCAAAACCGGAGACTTTCCTTTCCAAAATCGGAACCTTCCGTTTCCAAAATCGGAACCTTCCAATGCGCATCTGTATGTATATCTGCCCCCAGGACAAGCCCAAACTCCCGCTTTGGCGGCTACTGCGCAAAATGGCATGAAGCCCAGTGCCCGGGACTATGCTCCTTGAATGCCGGAGCATCTTCTTCGCATACCTTTTTGCACTCTGGACAGCGTGTGTGAAATCTGCATCCAGGCGGCGGATTTGCAGGGGATGGAATGTCGCCCTTTAGCACTATGCGATTCGTCTTGGCGTCCGGGTCAGGCGTTGGCGCCGCGCTCAGAAGCGCCTTTGTGTATGGGTGCAGAGGATGCTTGAACAGCTCTGGCTTTGTTGCGAATTCTACGAGGCTTCCCAAGTACATGACTCCTACAGTGTCTGAAATATACTCGACTACGGATAAATCATGCGAGATGAAAAGATAGCTGAGGCTTCGCTTCTCCTGCAGATCCCGAAGCAAATTTATAATCTGCGCTTGAACTGAGACATCCAGCGCGGATACAGGCTCGTCTGCGACGACGAGTTCGGGGTTTAAAGCCAAAGCTCTTGCTATGCACACGCGCTGGCGCTGCCCGCCGCTGAATTCATGCGGATAGCGGTCGTATTGATATGGGCGCAGCTCGCAGTCCTGCATCGCCTTTAGCACATAGTCGCGGATCTCCTTTTTTTGGGCGATGCCGTGCTCAGCTACGGCTTCTCCGATAATGGCGCCGATGGGAAGCCTGGGATCCAGAGAGGAGTAGGGATCTTGGAAAATCAGCTGCATCTTGGGGCGCATCAGGCGAAGCTCCTTTTTGGACAAGGAGAAGATGTCGACGCCATCTACGATGGAGCGGCCTCCAGTGGGGGAGAGCAGGCGCAGGAGCGTTCGGCCTACAGTTGTCTTGCCGCAGCCGCTCTCGCCTACGAGGCCCATGGTCTGCCCGCGCTTTATGCTGAAGCTTACGCCGTCGACCGCTTTCACATAGCCGGCTGTACGCTGCATAAGGCCCTTCTTTATAGGAAAATGCTTTTTCAAATCGTAGATTTCAAGCATAAGCTCACTTTTTTCCATGAGACGCACCTCCCGCATCGTTGACATGCCTGTAGCAAGCCGCGCAGTGTCCGCTTGCGTCGATGCGCGCCATTGGGGGATAAGCTCCCGCGCAGGAACGGATGCTGCTGTCGCAGCGGCTGCGGAAAAAGCAGTAATCTGGAAGCTCTACGGGATTGGGCACGTTGCCGGGTATAGAATAAAGCCTCTTGCCGCTTGACTTGACGCCGGGCCTCGAAAGCATGAGGCCTATTGTATAGGGATGGCAGGGATTATGGAAAATTTCCCTGACGGGACCCTGCTCGACGACGCGGCCTGCGTACATGACTAAAACGATGTCCGCCATTTCGCTGACTACTCCGAGATCGTGCGTTATGAGCATAATTGAGGCGTCAGTTTTGCTTTTTATGCTTCTTAGAAGATCCAGGATCTGCGCCTGTATGGTCACATCCAAAGCGGTGGTTGGCTCATCGGCGATTATAAGCTTAGGATCGCACATGAGGGCCATGGCGATGACGACCCTCTGGCGCATTCCGCCTGAAAGCTCATGAGGGTGCATCCTGTAAACTCCCTCGGCGTTCGCGATGCCGACAGCCTTTAGCATCTCCACGCTTCGCGCGGCGATGCGCCGGGAGCCGTTGGAGTTCTTTTGACTGTGGAATTTAACCGCCTCATCCAGCTGCTTGCCAATTGTGAGGACGGGGTTCAAAGTTGTCATAGGCTCCTGGAAAATCATAGTGATGTCTCCGCCTCTGATTCTCTCCATTTTTTCCTGAGGCAGCTTTGATAAGTCTACGGCCGGCCCGCTGCCTGGGTTGAACCTGATGGCTCCTCCGGCTATTTGGCCTTGAGGCTCTTGCAGCAGGCGCATGATTGAAAGGCTTGTAACAGTCTTGCCGCATCCGCTTTCTCCGACGATGCCTACCGACTTTCCCCTGGGTATTGAGATTGAAGCTCCGTCTACCGCCTTGACAGTGCCTATGTCTGTGTAGAAATGGACTTTGAGGCCGTCTATCTCCAAAACGTTTTCGCTGTCTTTCATGACGGCTTCCCATTCGCTGGGAGAGCTGCGGTGCCTTAACCTCTGCTCCAGCTCCTTATACTTCTTAGCGTTGAATCGCTTTATGTCCCTGAGCTTTTGCCCTCGATTAAGCTCTGCTTCGCTCATGGGTTCACCTCCCCTTCATGCGCGGGTCGGTTGCGTCTCTCAAGCCGTCGCCAACGAAATTGAAGGCCAGAACGACCACGAGTATGCAAAGGCCCGGCGTAAGCCAAAGGTTCACATAATCCCTCATTATGACATTGTCGTTGACTACCTGGACCATGTTGCCCCAAGAGGCGTATGGCGCGCCTACGCCGACGCCCAGGTAGCTCATAGTGGATTCCATTAGAATGACGCTTCCCAGATCCAGAGTTGCCATGACAATTAGGTTGGGGAGGGTGTTGGGTATGAGGTGCCTGAATATTTTATTCCTTGTCTTTATGCCGACCGCGTCAGCCGCCTGCATGAACTCTGTTTCGCGAAGCGAGAGGATTGTGGCCCTCACCATGCGCGCCGCGCCGGTCCACCAGATAAGGCCTATCATGAACATCGTGTAGTAGATCTTGTACTTGGGTGAGATGTTAAGGTTGATTTCAAGGGAGGCAAGGATGAACATGAGGGGCATAAAGGGTATTGAGGATATGATGTCTACCAGCCTCATGATGACGGCGTTCGGGAGGCCTCCGTAATACCCGGCTGCGCCGCCTAGAATGACTCCGAGCAGAAGCTCGACTATAACAACGACAAAACCCACAAGAAGCGATATGCGGCCTCCGTACATCAGGCGGGAAAGCATGTCTTGGCCCATTTTGTTGGTTCCCAGAAGATGGTTGAGGCTGGGCTTCTCGAGAGACTTGAGCACTGCCGTGGATATTTGCTCCGTTTGAAAGGTGCGAAGCTCTTCTCCTGTAGTTTTGTCCGTATAGAACTGCTCAGTCTGATTGTAAGGGTAGAAAAGCGGCGCCGCGAAGCATAGGACAGCCACAATGAAAAGGACGGTCGCGCCCAAGACGGCCAGCTTGTTTCCCATGAACCGGCGGAGAATCATCTGGCCCGGCGTCAAGAAAAGCTGGACTTCCGCGATATCTTCAGTTTGGAAGCTGAAAGGCTCCAAGTAATCTTTTTCCATGTCCATTCCTCCCGCTAACTCAAACGCACACGTGGATCAACCACAGCGTAGAGGATGTCGGATATCAGGTAGCCGACAATTGTGCAAATCGCCAAGAACATATTGAAACCCATGAGGTAGGGGACATCAGACATTTGCGACGCTTTTAGGGCTATGTTTCCGAGCCCCTGTATGCCGAATAAATTTTCGGTTATGATTGCGCCGCTGAAGAGTCCAGGCAGGCTTTGCCCTATTAAAGTGACGATGGGTATCAAGGTATTCCGAAAAGCGTGGGAGTATACAACCACGCGCTCAGGCGCGCCTTTGGCCCTGGCGGTGCGCACGTAGTCGGAGCCCAGGGCTTCTATCATGTTCGCTCTCGTATAGCGAAGCCATACGCCGCAGCTGGTGATGGTAAAAACCGCTATCGGCATGGCAAGGTGCGCCGCGTAGTCCGCAAGCTTGGCAAATGTGAACGTTTTATAGACTACGCGCGGATTGAGCATGCCTGAGGTGGGAAGAATATTGAGTCCGCCGAAGCCGAACAGCCGCTTCATGAGCGCTGCCAGAAAGAAGCCGGGTATGGAAAGGCCTATGAATACGAAGGCTGTTATGATGTAGTCGATTGCGCTGTTACGGTGCCTGGCGGCGAGGATTCCAAGCGGAATGCCGATTGCGAGTTCAAATATCAAGGCCAGCAAAGCTACGAAGAATGTGATGGACATATATTTGCCAATGACTTCCGTCACAGGCTGGGCGTAAACCAGGGAAGTGCCGAGATCCCCGCGAAGGGCGGAGAAAAGCCAGTCAAGATAGCCGCCAAGTACGGATTTATCGAGGCCGTACACCTTGCGAAGCTGCTCGCGCTGAAAATCAGAGATTTTCGTTGAGCTGCTGGTCGCAAGCGTCACATAGTCGGCAGGCATTGACCGTACAAGCGTGTACATAAGAAATGAGATTCCCAGCAATATGATGGCGCTGATTGCCAGGCGCCTCAAGATATAATGCCTCATGATGACCTCCTTGCGCATTGCGCCGGGCCTTAAGCCTCGGCGCGCTTCCAATCCGAAATATGCCGACGCGCAGCCGAATGCGCCGATTTGGAGCTTGGCTTTCCGTTTTCAAGGTGCGAAATGCCGTTATCAATCGCACCCGCTGTGAGGTCAAGCTAAAATCGGAACTTTCCTATGCGCATCAGGATGCCAAGGTTCACATGAAAAGAGATTCGAGGTGCAAGGCCTGAAAGTTCCCTTTCATGCCGGATCTGAGGGCGGATTTATGCTGATGCGGCTCCAAAAGCATCGACTTAGAGTCCGACTTATGCGTTCATGCCTTAAAATCGAAGCTTTCAAACGCCCCATCAGCATAAAACACGCGAACCCGGCAAAAGCAGCCGGGCCGGGCGCCGGCTGGCCGGCGCCCGCTGCGTTTTCAGAAGCTTGAGCTCTTTGGGATTTAAGCGATGCTCGCTAGCAAAGGCCTGTTATGCTCCAAGGACTTCAACTTGCCATAGCACGTTTTTATAGTCAAAGGTTGAGGTCGATTCAGGAATTGAACTCATTACAACGTTTTGAGTATTATACGCGATGACGTTCTTGCGCTGGTACAGAGGGTATTCGATTGCCTGATCCATGGCATAGTCAAGCATCTCAGATACTAGTTTGCGCCTTGCCTCCAAGTCGATTTCAGAGCTTATGGCGTCAAGCAGATTATCCATTTTAGGATCATTGAAATTGTAGCGGTTCTGTCCGCCAGTTGAGCGGAACTGGGATGATTTGTCGCAGTCGGTGACCGAACCCCAGGCCATGACCCATGCGTCGGCAGTGCCGTCGTTCATCGCGCCTTGAAGTATGTTGAAGCCTACATCCTGAACTTGAAGCTCTCCGCCCAGAGCGGCGAGATCTTCCGCAGCTTGGATGAGCATGGCGTATGCGGGGTGATCGCCAGTGCCTTCGCTTCCTATATAGACATTTAGCACAAGCTGATTTCCGGACGAGTCAACGAGCTTTCCGGATGCGTCTTGCGTGTAGCCGGCGCTTGCGAAGTACTCGGCGGCCTTGTCGCGGCTGTATGGGTAATACTCCGTCGCGTCAAGAGGATATTCGGCTACAGTTGTAGTCATCGGGCGCTCTATCATGTGGGCCAGGCCGATTTCATCCCCGCCGTAGTAGCCTTCGATTGAAGGGCCGCGGTTCATGAGGCTCCACAGTCCGCGCCGCACATCCAGAGGCACGCGGGCGGTGTTCATGCCCATATACCCATATCCGGCGTTGTCAATCAAATCATAGGTTATTCCGAGGCTTTGCATTTCCTGGATGTTAGATACATTTCCGCTTGGGTTTGCAATGTCTATCGCTCCAGAGGCGAGAGAGGTCAAAATGTCTGCGGATGGAATGTATTGCCAGCGTACAGTTCCGGTTTTCGGCACCCCTTCATAATAGTTTACGTTTGCCGTGGCTGTAGCTATATTGTCGGAGAACCCAGCCCAAATGTAAGGCCCGGAGCCCAAGGGGATCATGTTGCTCAATATTCCTGAAGTATCGCCCTTTTCGTAGTCCCCGTAATAATGCTTGGGAATGAGGTTGCCTGAGCCTTGATTTACTGTTAAGCCTCTGTCGGAGTAGATTAAGATTTTGGTTGTGCGTACCGTGCAGGTGAGATCATCTATTTTCTTTATTCCTGTGATCTCCGGAACATCTACTCCGTCTTCGAGGTTTCCGGAAGCGTAATCGCCTTTGAGCTTTTCTACAAACCAAGTTTCGGTGTCGTAAGCGTCAATGTAATTAGTGTATTCTATCTCAGAAATGAGCTTGAACATTTGATCGGCGTTGGTTGCGTCAATTGCAGCCAGCTTTTCGCCGAATCCTTCGCTTTCGGCGTATTGGCTCCAAGTGCTTCCGTTTCCGACGTCTCCTGCGGGATCTCCCGTCCACCAGCCGTCAAGGCTGGTTCCTTCGGCGTATGTCAAGAAATCTTCAAAGCTGATGTTGGCTGAGCTGTACTTGGAGCTTCCTTCCTCTTCAATCCTTTGAATCTCCGCCTCATATCCGGGATCGTCATAGAAGTAGTTCTCAACTCCTTCGATGAAAGAGTCGAGGAGAGAGCCTGGCTTGCCGGCGAAGCTTGGATCAGCCCGAACATAAAGACCATATATGTAGTCGTCTATGGTGACGGGCGTTCCGTCTGAGAAGGTCATGCCTTCGTTTATCTTGATGGTATAGAGGACTGTCCCGTCCTGTTCTTCAGCCGTGATCGAGCCGGCCTTGGGAGAAAGCTCACCCCTTGCGTTCAGCTCGCAGATTGGCGAGAATATTCGGTCTATAACCTCGTGATCATATGCGCTTTCAACGATGAAAGGATTCCATTTTTCTTCGAATGCGGCTTCTATGCCTACTACTAGCACGCTGTCATTCGGGGTTTCTACCGTTGCGGGAAGGTTTTCTCCTGCAGGGCTTGTTGAGCCGCTGTCCGAAGCTTGCGGCGGATTGGTTGCAACTGCCGGCGGCTCGGAGACGCCGCATCCGGCTGAGGCGAAAAGCGTCGCAGCCGCCAGGATTAAGGCAAGCAAACTTTTTGTTTTCATTTTTATTCCTCCTTATATTTTATTTGGCTCTTTAGCGCCGATTGCTCTTTAATCAGACCTTGCATGAAGGTTTTGAGTTTTGAGCGCCCGTTAAACTGAAAAAGCCATAAACTAATTATAGCCTCTTTCAGGAAATTTGCAATATTGTCATTAGCTCACTTGCATAAGCTCAACTTTTTTCTAATCTTGGAACTTTCTGTACAGCGAGCGCGAAATGACGATATCTGCATTTCGCACTTGAGAGTGAACAGTCTATGCTGATTTGCATATAAAAATGCCTATATTAGCTTGTTATACAGGTCTCAATGGATAATCATCCGCCAAAAAAGGAACATTTGATGAAAATAGGTATAGGTACATTTGACTGCAATCGGCAAAGCGCATTGACTGCTAATCGATGCATTCTGATGTGCATGCGAGAACCCCAAGATTACTCTTATAAAGCTAAACAAATCTCCAAAATTGGTACTAGTCCATCATATGATATTGCCTCTAATATACTGATGGCATATGAAAATACAGGCTGGCGCATGATTATACAGCTTGAAATCCGACTGCCAATCCAGAATAGTCTTGCAAATAAGCATAGGAACATAGGAATTAATGCCATTCTGATTTTTATTAAGTTTGACTCTTGAGAATATTTGGTATACTATAGTAGGAATCGCATTATTTTGATGTATGATGCAACAATTTAGATGCGAAATTCATTAGCTGAAAGGATGCTTGAAGTGCAAAATATCTTGCAAAGAGTAAAAGAGAGATTTATCAAATATGTTAAATATGATACCCAGTCTAAGATGGATATGCCTGAATGCCCTTCAACGCAAGGACAGCTAGATTTCGCAAAGGCGCTTGCCGAAGAGTGCAGGCGCATCGGCCTTGAGGAGGTCAAGCTCAACGACATGGCTTACATCACTGCGTCTATTCCTTCAACTGTCTCGGCGGACGCTCCTGTGGTCGGATTTATAGCGCATCTGGATACTTCCCCTGATTCATCAGGAAAAAATGTCAATCCCACAGTTCATATGAACTATGGAGGGGGATCCATAGAGCTAAAGCCCGGCATGCTCCTATCTCCAAGCGAGTTTCCCGAATTGTCGGGATACCTCGGGCAAGACATTGTAACGACAGACGGCACGACCCTTCTAGGCGCCGATGACAAGGCGGGCATTGCAGAGATTATGACTGCGGCCGAATATCTGATCCAAAACCCCGAGGTTGAGCATGGGAAAATAATGATAGGATTCACCCCTGACGAAGAAGTCGGGCGCGGAGGAATATACTTCAATGTTGAAGAATTCGGGGCGAATTTCGCCTATACTTTGGACGGAGGGGAGATAGGCGAGCTGGAGGCTGAAAACTTCAATGCCGCCAGGGCGACATTCAAAATAACAGGAAAGAGCGTGCATACGGGATCCGCAAAGGGCATTATGAAAAACGCCGCTCTCATTGCGGTTGAATTGGCCCAAGAAATGCCGTATAATGAGACGCCGGCATTGACCGAAGGCTATGATGGCTTCTTTCATCTGGTGAGCATCGAAGGGATCGTGGAAAGCGCGAAGCTGGTATACCTTATAAGGGATTTCGATGTGGAGGGCTTCAGGGCCAGAAAGGAATCCATGACCGAGCTTGCCGAAAGCATCGGCCGGAAGTATGGCCATGAAAGCATATCCCTTGAGATGCATGACGAGTACTACAACATGGCTGATTCTCTAAAAGGCCATGAACTTGTGATTGACTTGGCGTGCAGGGCTATGGACGACGCGGGGGTAAAGCCCAAGAGAAAAGCCATAAGGGGAGGAACAGACGGAGCAATGCTCTCCCAAAAGGGGCTTGCCTGCCCGAATCTATTCACTGGGGGCCATAATTTTCATGGACCGTATGAGTACATCCCGCTTCAGTCCATGGAGAAGGCGGTTGAGGTCATCATCAATATCTGCAAGGGCGCAGCGCGAGTAAATTGACAAGGATCCGTTTATAAAGGGTCGGCTAAAGTCAAGGGCTTGTTTGAATGCGGATTTATTAAGAGCCATTAAAGTCTGTTCAGCAAGCGGCTCTGATATTCCTTAAGCGCTAGGGAATCAAGAATATACCGCCTTTCATCATATGTTCCTTTTTCGGAGCTTGACTGTCCATTGAGTGGTGCGATTGATATCGGCATTTTGCACTCGCTGTATAATCAAGCTCCCAAAAAGGCAATTTTATATGAAAAGCAGTATATCTATAGACGGCCTTGTCTTGAGCGCTTGCCGATGAATTGGCGCAACGCCCCGCAGGCAAGTCAATGAGGAAAAAAACGGTTACACGGGAGGAGAAATTGTTGGGCGCATTCGAAACGCTTAAAGAGCGGGGATTCGTAGAGCAGACTACAAATGAGGAATCTGTCCGGAAGCTCCTTAATGAGGAGAAGATTACTTTCTACTGCGGTTTCGACCCGACTGCCGACAGCCTTACAGCCGGGCACTTCGTGCCTATAATGGCCATGGCGCACTTGCAGAGGGCGGGGCATAGGCCGATAATCCTAGTGGGCGGGGGCACCGGAATGGTGGGGGATCCTACCGACAAGACGCAAATGCGCAGAATCATGACTCGCGAGGAAATAAGCGATAACTGCAACTGCTTTAAGAGGCAGCTTTCCAAGTTTCTGGATTTTAGCGGCGGCAGGGCGTTGATGGTGGATAACAGCGACTGGCTTTTGGAGCTTAAGTACGTTGAATTCATCAGGGAGTATGGAGTTCATTTCTCCGTAAACAAAATGCTTTCGGCTGAATCGTATAAAGCTCGGCTTGAGTCAGGCCTGACATTCTTTGAGTTCAACTACATGCTGATGCAGGCTTATGACTACCTTGAGCTTTTCAGGAGGTACAACTGCAAGCTGCAGACCGGAGGAAACGATCAGTGGTCAAATATACTCGCAGGCGCGGATCTGATTCGGAGGGTTCATGGCGCTGAGGCGGAATGCTTGACATATCCTCTCATAACCACTTCAGATGGCAAGAAGATGGGAAAATCTCAAAAGGGCGCTATCTGGCTGGATGCGAATAAAACAAGCCCTTATGAATTCTACCAATACTGGAGAAACACAACTGACCTGGATGTCGTGAAGTACCTGAAGATCCTTACATTTGTGCCCGTTGAGGAGATAAGCGAGCTATCTAAGCTTCAAGGCAGCGATTTAAACAAAGCGAAGGAAATCCTGGCCTTTGAGCTGACTAAGACCATTCACGGCGAAGAGGAAGCCTTAAAAGCTCAAAGCGCCGCGAAAGCCCTATTTGGATCGGGAGAGCTTGAAGGCTCGGTACCTGAGACTATGATAAGAGAAGATGAAATGAATCAAGGGATGAACATTGTGCTTTTGATGGAAAGAGCGGGGCTTCTTAAGAGCCGGAGCGAAGGCAGGACCCTCATTTCTCAGGGCGCGGTAAAAGTGAATGGAGAAAAAGAAACAGACATAAATAGAGTCATATCTCTTTCTGACTTTTCTGATGGAACTCTGATGATTCAAAAAGGCAAGAAGATTTACCATGCCATTCGCATGCAGAGATAGAAAATCCATGCTGCAGGGGAGTTAAGCATTGCCGGTAAAAGCTTGCGCATTGTCGCAGAGGAGGCCGCCGCTTAAGATGAAGCGCCTGCGTTCTATCAAGAAGAATGTCATGCAGATTCAATGCGCCGCCTAAAGAAGGGGCTTGCTTCCCAGCAATGTTGGTTGAATAAAGAGAAAAACACTCCATAGCCAGCGTCGGTGAGCTGAGAAAATATTAATGCGAAAGTCGGCATGGCAATTATGCTATGCCGGTTTTCACTATATTTTGGTTGATTTGGGCTTCCTCAATTGCCTTTCTGGAATCAAAAGCATTGATAAATCTCTAAGAGATTTAGGCTTCCTGCACATTGCCGCCGGCTCTGAACCCTTATTAGCACGGAAGTTTTCGGTAAACTCCCGCAGTATGGCCGCGTCAATCTCGTTCAGCCGGCATGCTTTCTTCGCTGTGGCAATGAAGCCTTGACATTGGAGTTACTAAATCCTGTTGCTTGACTTCCTATCGCGAGATTTTGGGCATTGGCCTTAAATTGGGCGAGAATCGGCGGATTTGAAGGATTCAGTCGTGACGGTTCTCACGGACGGAAGATATGTAGGCGTTGATTTCGCCGCTGAGCGGAGTTCTTGGCAGGCGCTGGGGTTTAAGCCGATAAAGGGCCTGAATTAAGAAACTTGTCGCAGTTACGAAGCGCTGGGTAAAAAGAACTTCGCTTGGATGGATAAATGCCGAAGGATGTTGAAAAACGCGAAAGGAAGCTGCACAAGCCGTGCAGATGATCAAGCATGTTTTTATTAGGATTTTGGAGAGGTTTTATCACTTATATCGACAGGTATGCATCCGATTCGACGCAGACCTGATCGGCAACTTCAGGTGCCGATATATTATAAAGAACAACAACATATTTTCTATAAATTTCCGGTTTTCCCTTTAGGAAGATAAAAAGCTTTATTAGTGGATGAAGAGCGGCAATTTCTGTTTACGCCCTTGCATTTTTGGCATTTCGCGTTGCCCGGCCCGATATTCAAGGCTGATCCGGGATATTCAGACAAAAGTTTATTGAGCGGATCTACGGTTGAAGCTGCATTTATGCAGGAGCCGCCGCCTGCTGCGGATATGGCCTTCACTGCGAAATTCAAGGCTCCAGCGCATCATGCCGCATCCTTCCTTGAGGTTTCGGTGAAAGTCCTCTTACCCGGCCAGGCATAGGCAGGATGA
This sequence comes from Clostridiales bacterium, assembly GCA_031269465.1. Taxonomy (GTDB): domain Bacteria; phylum Bacillota; class Clostridia; order Lachnospirales; family WQUN01; genus JAISWZ01. The sequence continues at coordinate 31,493 of JAISZB010000132.1, forward strand.
AATGCGGGGCGCCAGCAAAAAACAAGCGCTCCTCCCCTTTTTTCGCCGCATCGGTGGGGCTGGGCTGAATTCAAGAATTCCCCTTGCACCCGAGGGTATGTCTTGGACGGAAAGCTTCCGGCTTTAAGCCTTTCCGCGCCGTTTGCCTTCAAAAATCTATAAGCTGAGGGAATTGAAGCTATTGCGCAGCTTCCCTGAGAGTTCTTGGCGGATTCGCGTCGAAATACGCAATCAATCCCGCCTGACGCCATCAAGCATTGACTTTTTCACAACCTTATCCTTTCGAGATCTAAAAAAAATAGGTGATTTCCACTTTTTTTGCATTTTTTTGCAGATATTATTGCAGACCCCCAGCCGCCTGATTGTCTCATTTCTGCATTACAATGATCAATACCATGATAAAAAGCGATTTTCAGGCATTTTAGCGATGAGGCGTTAAAGAATAGTATAATGAATTCGTGGCTTAAAGGAGGGAGCACTCTATGAAATATGGAGTTTTGTACTTCAAGAATACTTGGAACATCGGCGACGACATATGGGCATACGCTCAGTCAAGATTTTATCCACGCATCGATTATACGATAGACAATACAAGTGTATATAAATTTAAGTCCGCAGATGACGAACCTGTTGCAGTTATAATGTCGGCATATGTTACACCATATAATTATGAGTATACTTTCTGTGTTCCCCCAAATATCATACCCTATTTTGTCGGTTCTGCTTTCGGGCCAACATTATTTGAGTTTTTGGAAAAAAATTTTATTTACGACTATCTTAAAAATCACACCCCTCTTGGCGTACGTTCCGAAAAGCTTGCTGAAAAATTCAGGGATATGGGCATCGATGCCTATTTTAGCGGTTGCATCACATTGACACTCCCCGAGTTTCCAAAACAGAAACAAGAAAAGGAATACATTTGCCTTGTTGACGTACCTGATTATGTGGTGGATTGTGTCAAGGCAACGGTCGGCGACAAATACGACCTCAAAGTGATGACGCATATTACACCCAAGCTCGATGGGCAAACTCTCGCATATGACCGTAGCTTTGAAACAGATTATTCCGAAAGCATATCCTTCAAGGAACGTTGTAATTTAAGTATTGAGCACCGTTTTGAGATAGCCGAAAAGCTTATTCGGACATATGCGGACGCCCATTGTGTGATAACAAGCCGGCTTCACGCCGCATTGCCTTCCCTTGCGCAGAAAACCCCCGTGCTCCTGACTTTGCCGAAGGACAGGAGCGGGATTGTAGATATGGATGTGCGATTCTCTGGTTACTATAACCTGTTGCATCATTGCCATTACGATGATTTCCTAAATGGCGGCGTTGACTATGACTTCGAAAATCCTCCGAAAAACACCGTTGATTATTTGATTTTGCGGAAGCGAATAACATCAATGTGCAATGAATTTATAAAAAACTGCGAGAACGGAAATATTATAAGCAAATCTCCTGCAACGGATCAACAGCGCAAAGACCGGTTGATTGAAGTGTTGCAGGAAAAAGTATATCAATTGAAATGTGTTGTAGACGCAAAAAACCGAATCATTTCCCAAAAAGACAATACCATTGCAGAACTCCAAAAGCGCATTATGGCCATCATTCCCACTGAAGGAAACTAATGGTCATTTATTGAGCACTTCAATCCCCAGTGGACCGAGCGTTCAAAGATTATGTCGAAGTATATATTGTGTGACTGCAGCTCTCTTTTGGATTTGGGTTGCGGGGAAATGCACATAAGGAAATACATTAGGCCTAATGTGAAATATTTTGGCTGTGATTATAAAAAACGAGATAACGACACGATAATTTGCGATTTGGCGAGAGGCGAATTCCCCGACATAACGGTTGATACTATCTTTATTGCCGGAGTGCTTGAATACCTTGCCAACTGGAAGGACGTGCTAAGGAACTGCAGGGAACATTGCATACAGCTAATTATGAGCTACTCTACTGTTGATTTGGCGCCTGTGCGAAGCCCCGTATGGGTAAACATCATTTCAGACAGCGAAATAAAAGAGTATGTTGCATCACTCGGGTTCAGACTTATAAATGCTGAAATGCCAAATGAAAATAGTATGGCATATAATTTCATCAAAGAATGAGAGGTTGGCTATGCTGCTGAAGCAACAATTGGACGTTATCGATACCCTTCGCAAGTGCAACGAAATCAGGCGTCCTGTTTATATTCGCGGTACAGGCAAAGGAGCTTTGCTTATATTCAATGAACTTAAAAATCTCGGAATTAAAGTTGCAGCGTTCGTCGATATAAAAGGCGACAGACACACCTTTCTTGGATTGAATGTTTTACCCATGGAATCGGTTTACAGGTCGAGTCAGAATTGCTTCGTCGTGTGCGGCCAACTGAATATGAACGTGTATTTTGAAGTCAGAAAAGAGTTGGAAAGCCACGGCTTGGTAGAGCGAAAAGATTTTTATAACTTTGGGTATTTGGGATTTAGTTTTGCGAGGCAAGATGATAAGACCATATTGCAATCAAATTTCACCGATGGCAGAGCTAGATATCTCTCGGTTGAAAACAAAACCATATTATTTGACCAACTTTTGATTATCCCTAATTCAACATGTTCGCTGAGATGCAAATACTGTGCAACAGGTGTTCAGTACGCCGCAAGGAAAGTGTTTGATTCAAAGCAAACTGTGGAAGATTACGATAAGCTTTTGAGTATATGCAAAACAAAGGTGGCAAGTATTCAAGGCGGGGAAATCTTTCTAAACCCTGACCTTTCTAATTTTTTTGGTTTGTTTGCAGAAATGAAAAATATCAATAATTGTGAGCAAGTTGAGGTTTTCACGAATGCGACCATTGTTCCAACAGACGAGCAACTTGCGGCGTACAGCAGGATTTCATTGCCGAAACGGTTCGTGATAAGCAATTATGGGCTTCCGAACGTTAAAACCGATAAATTTATTGCAAAGATAAAAGAATTTGGACTCGACTATCGCATTCATCCACCAGACTTTTATTGGTTTCACCCGGGCGACCCCCGAAAAGAAACAGGTTATACAGTCGATGAACTTAAAGATATTATCAATCGTTGTACGAAATTTGCACGCACAACCACTGTTATGGATGGGAAATTTTTTGCTTGTTGCCAACAAGTTCATGCTTTATATGATAAATCAATTGACTTTATTGACATTCGCAACATCAACCGATCCAAACTTGAAAACGAAATTTATAACTACATGTTTAATAAGGAGAGCTATGATTTTTGTGGATACTGTCGAGGCGAATACGAAAACAATGAAAAAATCCCGCCAGCCGAACAGTTGCAATAAGGAGGGACGCCATGTAAAAACCTTTAATCGCGTTGTTGCTGTTTGCGTTGGTCACGTCGCAGGGGCAGTACCCGCTTATAAGAAAACTGTGGACTTAAAGGCAAGCGATTCAAGGATTGCCGGGATCTTCTGCTTGCTGTTCATAGATGATTTCTTTTTATGAATCGGCATTTGCAGCGGACGCATTAAGCTTTGCTCGAAGCATGGCCAAGCGCTTTACTTGCTTTCCTGTATTCGGTCAGCAAAATTGATTCGTTTTCGCTAAGGATGGTCGGCGAAACATTCTGAACAGTCAATCATCGGCGCGCCTTCTCCTCCGCATGCCCGCTTGAGAGCGGCAGCGCGCAGATAGAGCGGATTCTGCAGTATGCCGCGAACCGTCAACGCTCGTTCAATTGACTCAACCACGGCGGGGTCGTACTAGATTTCTCTTGACGGAGCAATTATAATGATAGGAAACACTCTCGTCTTGTATCGGCGCGTATGGTACGACCAAATGTCCGACCTGAATCCCCTTTGCAAAACGCCCGCCTCTCCGCAGACAATAAACTTCTTAATTCCGAGCCCAATCAGTTCTTCTAGCATTGAGGCGGAGTTTGCCGCCCCAACGAAGCCTTGAATCAAGCAAACCGGCGTTTCGCCGCGCATCGTTTTATACAGCGGCAATACAACCGTTTCACAGCGAAACTCGGATACTTGCTCCAAAAATCCCTTGCTAAGCATATCCGCGATTACACAGCCAAAAAAGGTTATGACACATCGCTCCTGTATATTTTCTTTCGTTGAAACTTTCATGGAGGGATTGATAATCTTGCAGTCGTCAAATTCCAAAATTGGTTAATCCGCTCGCTTAATCATATCTCACCTCTTTCGGTAAATTCCAATCTATTACTTGAAAAATTTAAGACCAAAGTAATCCTCATATGACTGTCCATTGAGTGGTGCGAAATGCCGATTTCGGCATTTTGCACTCGCTGTATAATCAAGCTCCAAAAAAGGCAGTTTAGTACGAAAATACATTTTATGGACATTTGTCCATGTTTCAAATACACAAATGACTTAATATTTTCACCCTTGGCGGTGAAGCGCAACGTCATAGGGGTTTATATGAAAAGCAGTATAGATGTGCAGCCGGAAAGCTTAAACTCAAGTTTTCATAAAGTGATAATCCATTTCTGGCAGCTGGCAAATCGATGGACGATACTCCGAGCGATCGATAATGAGTTGCATTATTTGTGAGGCAATTCCTTTTTTCTGAAGTCAGAATAGTTCAGGACGTATAAGGCTGTTCCTGTCTTACCGTTCGAGAATGAGGGATTTGCGGGTTTTTCAGCAATCACAAGGTAAGCGGCAGATACAACTTCTCCTGCTGTTTCTGAAAATATTCCAACAAAAGTCGGGAATGCAATCATATCAGCATCTTCAGTAATGATCCTGAAAGACGACCTTTGCGTCACTATGAAAGAAGAGATAAGCATAGACTGCAATTAATTGCTTTCAATCACGTTGGTGCGCAACACTTAATAATGGTGGAGCTCGAATCAGGAAAAAGCCATGAAAAACTTCATGGCTTTTTCCTGGAGGGTGTGAGTGATTCAAAGTTTATGCCGGTCGAAAGGTTTGCGAAGTGAGCCTAGCGGGTCGCGACTTGGCGCGGATGCGGAGCGAAATGCGCAATGCAAGCCGGGGATCCTCCGAACGCCTTTCGCTTCAAGGAGGTCTTCTGGGGGCATTGGAAAGCGTCCCGAGGCGTGGTTCAAATGCAAATCACGATAGCTTTTCCAATGCTTTCCTTGAACTCTTAGACATATATCTCCAGTTCTGCCAGTATGAGTTACGGCTTAATGAATCCTCCCAGATAACAAGCCGATCCATAATGCTTGCGCGCAGCTCTGCGTATTCAGAACCCTCGAATGCGGGATCTTGCAACACTTTAATTAGCATCGGCGCGCTGTCCTGGCTGAAGTTGTAGATGTCTATCACATCCGACGGCCTGCGGCCTTCATATGACGACGCAAATATCGTCTTGTCTCTTTGAGCGTAGAAAGCTCTTATGTTTAGCGCGTCAGACAGGCATTCTGAGCCGGTTATGTTGGCTATTATGAAAAAAGCAAGGCATGTCGCCCCTCCCAGTTGAATGAAGTCGAAGCCTTTGCCCTTTTGCCGGAGCAGGAGATAGGACAGGGTAATGATGATGAGCGCGGACTCCATGCACAAAAAAGTGATGACAAGCATTCGAAGGCTGGTGAAATGATAGGCATCCATGTACAAAGACATGCGGTAGAAGGAAGATGCTATCAGTATTGCCGTGAATAAGCTCAGCAGTATTAGGAGCCTTGTGATCCATTTGCCTGTTTGCCCTCCATTAATGATAGTCATGAAGATCACAAGCACTCCGAAATTTATGATTGTGACAAAGAGCAGTTGAAAGAATCCGCTTCTTGCGTATTCAGAGTATACTATCCCTTCAGGAAGCTGGCGGTAGCCTCCGGTGAAGAGGAACGCGACCTGGATTAGGCAAAAGGCCGCGAAAAGCAGATTAAGCAGGGTCAGAAACGTGCCAGCCATTAGGGTGTCAGCCTTTGCGATTGGAATGGACGGGTTCGCCCTATCCTTAATCAGCGTAAGATGCCTTAAGTATCCGCAGAAAAGCATGAAGGCTATGGAAATTGCAATTATGTGGGGGAACAGACGCCCTTGCGAAACCTCACTGAAAAGGCGCTTGATATAATATGAAAATACTGAATCCGCGCTCATCAGCAGCATGCCTATGAATAGAAGGATGGGAAATGATGCGAGGACGGCCACAAGTATTTTACCCAGAGACTTCGTCTTGCTAGAACTAAAGTGTTTTGACGCCTTTTTCAAAAATGGAATAGATTCGGTCAACCCTGATACCGCGAATTCGCAAAGCTCCCTTACAAAGGATGCTGAAAACGGAAGCATCTTTCTACCGGAGGCCTTGGTCAGAGCAAATGTGACAAGGACGTATGACACAGCTATATTCGCATAGTTGAAAAGCGAATAACTCAATGTTCCATTCATCAAAGCTAGGATGGCGGCGGGTATGAACCACTTGAAGCCGCTTGCGTCTTTGAGCATGTCCAGCCGTTTCAGCGCAAAGGCTGAGACTGCCATTGAGGCGAAGATGAAAATCGTAGAGGACAGGCATGGTAGAACATTGATTCCTGTGAAGCAGTTGGAGTAAAGAATTGCCATGGCTAGAGCAGATCCGGTGATGAAAAATGCCTTTCCGCCGGTGTCCGCATAATTTATAGATGCGCTATCAAAGGCGCTGCCGTTTGTCAAGGCAGGAGCTTCTTGGCTGCCTCGCGTTTGATTGCTCATTGACGACCCTCCTTGTTGTTGCGTTATTTTCGATAAAGCCCCAGCTAAAAATTCTGTTCCTCAGATTTGGCGCAGGAGACTCTCGCCCCGAATGCCGTTAGGCGGGGGAGGAATGCGCCTCCTCCTATCTTTTTTCTCTCTGCTGGAATAGCCGTGCGCCCTGCCAATGGCTTGAGCTTCATATGGCTTATGCCTGAGCTTAATTTCTCTCCATCCAGCGTGCGGACGTCAAAGCTTCCGCTTGATCGCCTTCCAAAAATGAAGCCTTTGCGCCAGTCCGGCATTTACACTCTGCCAAACAATTGACAGCCAATTAAGTGTTTTGGTGATTGATTGCCCTTCCTTTTCACGCCTTTATTGATGGTCGCCTTGTGTAGCTGGCGATTGCGCTTCCTCACGCTTTATGCATATAAATTGCATCTAATGGTGCAACTGTCGGATTTCTGCTGACGCATGCATCCATCGTTTGATCCTTTTCCAAGCCGTTTTTGATCCTTGTGTTTTTCGCGGTGTATCCGTATGCCGTGCAGGATATTCTCCCTAAGCCTGCTTGTTACTTGACAGTGGTGAGTTTTATGTATTGATATTACATAAATGGACTTTTTTTCCAACAGAGAAGTCAAATATTAGGGAGAACCTGGATTTTTCTTAATATTCCTGGATTTTGCTGAC
>JAISZB010000135.1 GCA_031269465.1 Clostridiales bacterium
CGCGGGAAAACCGGGCGGGCCCGGAATAAGAGGAGCCAAGATCAAGCCCGCCGGGCTTTTCTCCCATCCGGAATCCTTTAAAAGCATGGAAGCCTTCATATATGGAGCGAATGAAGCAACGCATTATCATGAAAAGAATCTTCTCCGGGGCAAAAACACTGCAATGCTGAAATTCATCCCGGCAGCCGGGGCCGATGGAAGGAAAGCAGCCCTCGCTTCGAACGATTTGCAGCCCGGCGCAAAGCAAATGATGTAGCTGTACGGAATGCGCCTCAAAATCGAAGCTGCGCTTGATTCTCCCGAAAATCTATTGCAAGCCTTCAGCCGCCACATTTGGAGCAAATTCATGCCGAAAATGCGCGGCCTCGGCTATAAAGGCGTTCAGGCCGCCTTGGAAGCCGGCTTGGACGAAAAGGCGAAGAGCGGCATTTTCAAGCCGCTCAGGGCGATAGAGGCGTTTTTGGCTTTTTCGGGCGTCGCGCTTGGCTTGTTTCAAATGGTTTCCGTCAAATTTTCATCAAATTGCAAAAATTATTTATATAGGTATGTCAGGACGCCAAATAATAATCAATTTGCAACCTCAGAATCCTTAGTCTATTTTTTAAGGAAAAACATCCCGGCCTTTTTATTGCGTTTTCCCAGTTTGCCTATATTCAAGATAATTTCCTCAAAAAAATCTGGAGACCGCCCGCCATTTCAGGCGAGGGCTTCCTGGTTTCGTAAAAACAGGCAAAATCAGGAATAATCTGGACTTTTGAATTGCTTTAAATCCATATGGAAATGCATCGGCAGCGCCCTCCAAGGGAATAGTGCGCCCGTCAGCAAAATCCAGGAATATTAAGAAAAATTCAGGTTCTCCCTAATATTTGACTTCTCTGTCGGAGAAAATGTCCATTTATGTAATTTTAATACATAAAACTCACCACTGTCAAGTGAATAGGGCGATTTTGAAATGATATCCATGTTCAGGAGCGAATATATAGACCTGCTTAAATACTACTATTTTGTAGGCGGCATGCCAGAGATTGTTTTGAACTTTACCGTGAATACTAGATGCCTAAGCAAGACTTTTCGAAACATGCGACGAATGAGGCTGTGCCGCGCATCCGCATGTTATGGAACAGAGTTCCTGCACAGCTTGCAAAGGAAAACAAAAAATCCGTTTATGGGCTTGTCAAAGAAGGCGCGCGCGCCAAAGAATATGAGCTTGCTTTGCTTTGGCTTTCTGATTGGGGCCTCGTGCATAAAGTACATCGAGCTGCCGTTCCGAATCTGCCTTTAAAGACGTATGAAGACTTAAAATCGTTCAAGTTGTTTATTGTTGATGTCGGCTTGCTGTCCTGTATGGCGCAGCTGAGCGCAGACACTCTGCTAGAAGGGAATGAATTGTTTAGAGAGTACAAGGGCGCATTGACGGAGCAATATGTTTTACAGCAGCTAAAGACGCTCAGAAATATTGAAATCTGTTATTGGACGAATGGCTGCGGAAGCGCAGAGATAGATTTTATAATTGACAACGGCAGCAGAGTTATACCAATTGAAGTTAAGGCTGAGATCAACTTGCAAGCTAAAAGCCTGAAAGCGTACAGAGATAAATTCAGCCCCAATGTTTCTGTCAGGACTTCAATGGCCAATTATAAAAAAGAGGACTGGTTAATCAACCTTGCCATTATATGCTATCGGCACCCTGCACGGCGTTTAATTTTTATCCTGTAATATCTAAAGTTCATCTTATCTTTAGCAAATTGCAATTTTGAACTGTACACCTTTACGAGCTTTTGAACCAGCAAAAGGACGAGACTACATCCCAGACATTTGCCTGTGACTTCGACGTGACACAGGCGATAGGCACGCTCCGCTCGCTGTTCTTGTTCTACGACGACGCCATGACGAAGCAACCGCAGGTGTTTCTCCCAGCAGCGGCATCTGGACTTTTTGTTCTTCCATGCGATTAGCGCTCGGTAATCTTGCGTTTCACAGTGCTCGCCTCCTGTCTAGTGCAGACAGTCTTAAATGCGCTACAGTCCTATTTGGCTATAATTAAGTATTTTACAGGCTAAAAGCATGTCACGTAATTAAGAGCGACAGCACTAATGTGAGCATATTATATCTTTGCGTAATATTAAGCCGATATAAATCAAAAATAAATGATTTATATTGGCTTGAATTTAGCCAGTATGACTGTTGCCTCTGCCTCAGCAAGGAAAGCGCCTTGCGCACGAAGTCGAACACGTTGAGCGTCTCAGGCATCGCGCGCGATGTGAACCGGGGCACATCCTCATCTTCGACAGCGTCGCCAGAAAGCTCTATGAGTTCGCAGGCATCTACATGGACATATGCGCCGATAACGTGCTGGCAGAATGCCCATGCACCAAAGCGTACCCGTTGCGCGGAATTGCACGAACATTGTGGACGTTGACGCTTACACGCAGGTGAAGCCCAATCTTCGCCGACTGCCCCACTATGCGCATAACGGGCGCGTAGTAGGCAGAGGACGTAGCGTAGTGGCAGACCAGCCAGTCCTCGATGAAGGCGCAAGTATATTCTTCGAGATGCGCTTGCATATGCTTGTCGCTGACAGCCCCCTGGTGCGTACCAAGCAGCCATCGTTTTATCAACGATACAGCCAAATGCGCGTGCGGCAGCATCTGCTCGCCTCCTCTCTTTTTTCCGCCGACGCGCACCGTGTGCGCATACCCGTTGCTGGCAGCGAAAGAATAGCTTGCCCAGCCGTCAGCAATCACTTCGCTCCCCTTTTCTATATTGCCCTCTATAAAAGGCTTGAGTGATTTTGCAGAAGCGTCAGACACAACAAGAAGACGCACGCGCCCTAACGGGCGCAGCCCGATTTTTTCACTTGCCGTCAGCGACTTCAACCCGACGGCAATGGCGGCAAGAACCTTGCTCCCTGTTCCCCCGCCTGTGCCGCCACTGTGTTCTTCGCCGCCAATATAAGTTTCATCAACCTATACGATTCCGGATAGTTTTGCTCTACACTCCGCGCCATTGAATCGACAATCGGCAAGTGTGAAAAGGCTTTAACCAAGCTCCGCGAGGATTCGCCGCAACAGACTTTGACTGTGCGCCGAATTAAAGCGTTAAGGATAGCGGCGGACTTGATTAACCGCGAAATGCGGGAGGGGAACTAAATGCCATTCAATATAATCCGCGCCGACATCACAAAACTCCGCGTTGACGCAATCGTCAATGCCGCGAATACACGAGCGATAAGGTCAAAGTCCAAATAGAACAGCAGAAGTCGCGCTATGGTTGGGAATTTATCTTTCTCGGCGCGAACATTGACGCGGTGGAAACGGCGTCGCGGTTTGGAATAGACCGCAGCAGGGCGCAAAACTACCACGATGACAGCGCAGGTTCGGCGGTTGTGTATGAAGCCGTGACTTGCGCGGCAATCGAGTTTCGTCAGAGCGAAGCGCCGCTCTCAGATGATTGGAAGAAAGAAGTCGAAGCCGACTATAAACGGCGCGGAGGTTGAAAGTAATGTTTGGAGCAATAGTCGGCGACATCGTAGGCTCGGTCTACGAGTGGCCAATATAAAAACGAAAGAGTTCCCATTGTTCCGTGACGACTGCTTTTTCACGGACGACACTGGCGGACGCAATAATAAACGGCGGGAAGCCGGACAATTTCATAGATTCGATGAAGGGAGTTGGGTACTCGGAGATGACCGCGAGCCATACAATTCTTGGGGGAACGGCTCGGCTATGAGAGTTTCGCCCTGTGCTGAGTTCGCGTTCAAAAGTTTTTATCCCGGCGACTGTCCCGAAGTAAGCATCGACCACGCTCGCCGATCTCAGCGAGCGTAACCCATAATCACGCAGAGGGAATCAAGGGAGCGGGAGCGGAAGCGACTGCGTATGCAATGATGATGGCGTTTGGCTATAGGAGATTCCTGCGCTTTTCGGTTACGACCTCAACCGTACTCTTGATGAGATTCGCCCGACATACAAGTTCAATGAGAGCTGTCAAGAAACCGTCCCGCAAGCGATTACTGCTTTCCTCGAAAGCACAGATTTTGAGGACGCTATCCGTAACGCAATTTCAATATGCGGTGACCCCGACACACTCGCGGCAATAACCGGAAGTATCGCCGAAGCCGCTTACGGAATTCCCGGGTTGATAGAGGACAAAGCGTGGACATATCTTGACGAACCGCTCAAGGACGTTTGCGTCGTTGGAGAGAGTTCTGCAAGCAATCCTAACTCCGCAATCGCGGTCAAGAAAATAAAACTCCTTCGTAGTATACTTTGCCCCAGAGGTGAGAAACGATATGGAAAACAGCGCAGTCAAACGAATTAAGACATACATCGCAGAGCATATCCAAGAGCCGATTACGGCGTCTGATATTGCACGGGCAGCGGGCTACTCGCAATTTCACGCAGGACGATTATTCAAAGAAGCGACGGGACTGACGACCTTTGAGTACATTCGCCGCGAACGTCTGCTTGAATCGGCTCACGCTCTGCGCGGAGAAAAGACCCGCGTGATTGATGTCGCGCTTGATTATGTGTTCGATAGTCACGAGGGCTTCACACGGGCGTTTACAAAGGCGTTCGGCATCGCGCCGAAACGGTTTGCGTCCGCGAAAACACACGACGACTGGCTGATTCCGTACCGCGTTCTCACTCCAAAAACAAAAACGGAGGAAACCAAAATGATCGAAAAGACTGCTGTAGTTTTATAGCTATTCCGACGGTTTGCAAAGGGACTGTCATTTTGGATAATTTTGTCGTTAATGTTGCTATGTTTATCCATATAATTTATTAAAACATATACATCATCTAAGAATTATACAAATTAATTGATAAGTTTTGCAAACTTAAACATATACTCTCTTCAATCTTGAACTTTTCTGCAAGAACTTTATGCTCTTTTGACAGGTGAATAATGCAAATAGAGTTGTCGGAACAGTTCCTAATTTTCACGCAAATCGTCGAGCGTCCGGCTCGGAAACTTCTCCTGTACCGTGGTAAATCTGCAGACAACTATTTCGACTACTGCGAGGAAGTCGGGTGCGGTGAAAGCGGAAATTCTGTGCCGTGGGATTACCTAACAACAATCAAGGAAGCACTCTATGAGCCTGTCGGCTTGTGGCTGCCGGAGAACTTGCGTCTGACCGGAACGGGAGAGTACGCCCACGGCGCAGAGCTGTCCGCCGATTATTCGGGGAAAATCCCGGAGGGCTTTGACTTGATTGACCTTGCTCCGTGCAAACTGCTTGTGTTCCAAGGCGAGCCGTATGACGACGAGCAGTTCGAGGATGCAATCGGTAAGCTCTGGGAGCGAATTGAAAATTTCAATCCCAAAGTCTACGGCTATGAGTACGCGCCAGAAGTCGCGCCGCGTATGCAATTATCGCCGCAAGGCTGGCGCGGTTACATTGAAATGCGCCCCGTGTGCGAAGTGGTATAACACTCGAAAACTCGCATTTCCACGCGCTTTGCGCTAACCGCCAAAACCCTCGCTACAGACGTGGCGAGCAATGATTAGATGACCATCCCAGTCATCTAATCGCTCGTTGGTGCTACCGCTCCAAGCCCCGTTCGACAATCTTTCGAGTGTCGTTAAGCCACGCCTGCGGCGTGTCTACTGCGACCGCTTCGCGGTCTATCTTTCGTGCGAATCGCGCTTCAAATTGGTGCGCGAAACATTGCGATTTGTAGTGTTTTCCGCAATGTCCAAGAGCCTGTCCGCGTTGGCTTTGGCGACCGCCAGTTCTTTCGAGGAATCGTGGAGTCGGTGATAATCAATGTAGAGCTTTTTCTTCTCGGCAAGCGTCGCCGCATAGTCTTGTTTTAGTTGATTGATGGACGGCAGCTTGCCTAAGAAACCCTGCGCGTAGAAGAACTTTTTCGCGGCGCGGTGTAGGATAATATCGGCGGCATTCGCGTCATAGTACGCTCTGTCATAGCCGCTCTTTTTATATGCGTCAAACCCCGCCCGTGTCTTGCCGTAAGTCCCGATTTGCTTTTGAAGTTCGGCGATGTCTTTGAGCTTTTTGTCTCCGTCCTTATTTTTTGTGGAGAGCGCTTCAAATTCATCGGCGGCGGCGACCGTTTTACGCTTCAAGTCGTCGTATGAATCAATGCCTTGCTCCTGCAAAAACACAAGAGTCTTTGCCGCCTGCTTCAAGTTAAATACCTTTGCCCATTGCTCATAGCCCCGCCTTTGCCCTCGCGGATTTTTGCCTGAATGTCTATGCGCAAACTGGGCGACCTGAGCCGGGCTGGCAAATTGCGCGTCCCGCTGTCGCCACTTGATGAGCGTATTTTCACCTTGCCGAGTCGCGGACGTAGTTTCGCTTGATTCTCTCCAAAATCTCCATTGTTGGAGGCATTTCCGCCATTGAGGCATTCCTCCCTAATCTTTATTGATTCTGGTACACAACAGCTGTGTTCCTTCGCCATGTAAGGGCCGCTGTCCCTCTCCGCAGTTTTTTCAACCGCCGGCTGCTGCGAACACTCCGTATCCTTGCGGAATTTTCAGACGATAAATGTCATAGCCGATTTTCCGCCTCCCTTGGCCGGCGTTTCCGTTTAGGGCATCCCCAGTTAGCATAGTAAATAGGAAATTGCGAATTGCCAGATAGGCTTTCGCTTCACTGCCGCAAGCTCTCTTGCGGGTTGAGCGGATTTATTGACAACCGTTCGTACACTGCACTAATACAAGCGGATTCACTCCAGAGGCAACAAGCACTTTCCTCTGTCCTGACATAAATAAAACTGGAAACTCGCCTCCAACAAATCAGTTTTATCCTCATATTCGCTTAACATTGCGGTTCAGCCGCGCCTTATTGCTTTGGGCAGCCTGCCTCTTTCCTGCCGTGCTATGCTCCCGCGCCAGCTTTCGCCTTTCGGCTGGGCAGGTAGTTTCACACGTTGTCTTGTGCGGTAGTTCCTTAATTCTACTTTTCACTATGCCCTATCTGGGCGCACAGCCGTTTCGTCAACGTCGTCAGCCGAGCGAACGGGAGACTTCGAGGACATTATCTGCGCTATGAATTTCTGCTTTGCCTCCACCGTCTGCCACAAGTAGCTATCAAAAGACACGTTTTGTCAAGGTAATAATTCGTAGAGGTTTATGAATTTACTTGACAGTGGTGAGTTTTATGTATTGATATTACATAAATGGACTTTTTTTCCAACAGAGAAGTCAAATATTAGGGAGAACCTGGATTTTTCTTAATATTCCTGGATTTTGCTGAC
>JAISZB010000144.1 GCA_031269465.1 Clostridiales bacterium
GAATCAGCTGCAAGAAGCTCAACCTCTTGTCCGGGAGAACTGCCATCCTAACTGAAAAGGAGGACATGCGGCTTCCTCCCCATGCCTAAAGGCGGGGGTATCCGCCGCATAACAACTGCGATGAGGAAATAATCGTCGATGCATACGATGAAGAAGAAAAGGCGATGGGATGGTATTATTATTTAGAAGATAAAATCGAGTTTCCCTTTAACGCCGAATGCATTGCCACTGATAGTCATTCTCCGTTAAAGCAGGGGGAAAAAGTATCAGTAACTGGAATGGCAGACGAGGGATCTTGCATTGACGGCCAAGATATGTTCGTGGAAATTTCATGGCTCGATAGGGTGTTTTCAGTGCCGCTTGCCCAATTAAAGCCGTTGGATGCGGATGAAGAAACCATAGAAGCGATTAGCGACTGGCACTATTGGAAAGAACAGGGCTATATGTTTTAGCTCATCATACTTTATGCAGATGTACAGTCAATGCTCCTATTTTGTAGCTTGATTATCCATTGCCATGCTGATTTTCAGGAAAACTATAATCTTGAGGCCTGATTATACAATTAGTGCGATTGATATCGGCATTTCGCACCTTGAAAGTGGATAAGGCTGACGTCCCAAAGACCCGCCTTCAAAGTGGCATCCCAAAGGGCGCCACCCTCTATGTCGGCTCCACAGCCGCGCACTGAAAATGGCATGGGCGTACGGCTTGGTGGACGGGCAGATATACCGCTTTTCATCAAATGTTCCTTTTTTTGTTAACTGTCCATTGAGCGAGTGCGAAATGCCGAATCGGCATTTCGCACTCGCTGTATAATCAAGCTCCTAAAAAGGTAGTTTTATATGAAAAGCAGTATAACTGGCGGGTATATGACGCGGATTATTCGGGCGGCATCCCATATGGGCCCTGGCAGCCTGCATCCATCGAATAGCCGCGAACGGGTCGGTTCGCGCCGTCCCGATAGTCAATTAAGCTGCAGCAACGCCCGCTTGGATTCTGAACTCAATCTTACAAGGCATTTTTGCTGCTAGCCAAGTAGAAATTATTCTGCTTCCCCCAAAAACATAACCCCTGAAAACAAAAAGGATGTCCTTTTGTTTTCAGGGGTTATGCTTTTGGGGGATTTTCTACAGGAAAATATATTGACTGAGTTTACCGATTTGGAAACTTAAACAACCTATACGTATTTTCATAGAAACCCCTATGAAGCTTCGCTTCACCACTAAGGATGAAAATATTAAGCCATTTGTGTGTTTGAGGCATGGACAAATGTCCATAAAATGTATTTTCGTACTAAATGCCTATTTTGGAGCTTTCAATGCAAATCAGTATATCTCACCCTGTATTTTGCGCCTGCTGCCTGTAGCTTTGCGGGGTGCATTTGTAGCGCTTCTTGAACTGAGCGTAGAAGTAATTTACATTTGAAAGGCCGATTTCAGCGCAGATTTCCGTAATTGATGAAGCGCTTCCCGCTAGTAAAGCCGCCGCTTTTTCCAGTCTGTACTGAGTTAAGGTTTCACTGAAGGATTTTCCAACATTCATTCTAAATAATTTTCCCAAATAGACGGAAGAGTATCCCAGGTATTCAGCTGCCGCCGCTAAAGAAATAGACTCATCCCTGTAGTTTTTTTCCAAATATAAAATCATCTCCTTAACCTTCGGATCGATATCCTTTTTCTTATCATTCTTCGTTTCTAGAGTTGAAAGCTTTACGCACGTCTCTGCCAGCATCTCCTCGAGCTCGTCCTGGGTCGAGCAGAGAATTATCGACTCCATGGCTCTGACGCTGGCTGCCTGAGCATCCCTGCTCACCTCGGCGATGGGAAGATTTCTTAGAATGCTTATCACAAGTTGATTCGCTGAGAGAACTGCGCCTGCAGGCGAGAGAGTCCGCATTTGAGCGAAAAACGGTTGCAACGCCGGCAGAATCTTGTTCTTTGCGCCTTCCTTGAGCACTACGTAAAGCTGCTCTTCAGCCGAACTTGACGTCGGCTGGTAAACGGAGCGCCCTTCCACATCCAAATCAGATATTAGAATGCACCCAAAACCTTCAAAAAACCTGTATGAGAGCTTCTCTTGAGCACACCGATAGGATTCAGCAACAGAATCTACATCCGCTTCTATAGAGCCCGCCGCTATAGATATGCTTGCGTCAAAGCTCTGCGCAAGAATTCTCCGTATCTCTGAAAGGCAGATGTGAAGGCTTTCAGGCAAGGCTGCGCTTTCAAGCTGCAGTAGAACGCCAAGATCCGATGAATTTACAGCGGCAGCGTCTACCCTTGCAGCATGTGGAGAAAGCAGATCCGAAGCCAAAATATGCAGGGCGCTTCTGGCCTCGTTGCGTTTTTGACCAAAAGGATTGCTGCCGTCAAATGAAAAGATCAAAACCACATAAAATGGCCCCGTCAAATCAAGCCCCAGCCTTGACAAAGCATCCGTTCCAACATCGCTTTGCCAATCCGTAAAAAGCTGCAGAAGGAGCGCCTCCTTCACAAGCGGGGTATATGCGCGTGAATCATCTTCCAGCGCCAACTTGCGCTTCATCTGATCTACAATATACTCCGCCTCGTCGCCTATGCCCCCTACGCCGTCGGAGGCGTAGCCGCTGCGTGAAAGAATCCTTGCAACAGGCCGGTATGCCCTGCTCGTAAGCCATAATGAAACCCATATTCCAATGATCATAAGCGCCGCAGAAGACAAAAGGGCATAGAACAGAATGCTGTCAAGCCTGCTCTGCAAATTTGAATAAGGTTGTTCATGGATGATTGTCCAGCCGTATTTTTGGGAGTAGACATGGGAAATAAGCTTGTAAGTTCCATCCACAATGGTTTTGTAGCATCCGTCCGCTTTGGAGCTGAAAGCTCTGGAGAGGCTTTCTTGCCCGCCCAAGTGCATAAACGCTTTTTCGGGATCTGAGTGCGCAACCGCATATCCGTTTTGATCTAGAAGCATGATGGCGTCTTCTGTCTGTATATTCACCCTTCGCATCAAAGAGCTTAAATAATTCGGGCTTACGCCCACAACCACCGCTCCGTACGCGTCATCATCGGGAGCTAGCGTTGAGAAGTTCGCAAAGCCAATGGCCTTTGCACTTGAATGATCAGCCGCTTCGTACTCCAATAAAAGAAAGTCTGTTCTGCCGTCCAGCCTAGTAGCAGCCGAAAGATTTTCAATGATGGCGTTTTCGTCGGCCGAGCGCAAGCCTGCCGTATTGTACAGGCGCCGGGTTTTGCTGTTGTATACGCCCAGCCAGCTTATATAAGGTTGAGTATTTCGGGTCAGCTTCATCAATTGGCTTGCGTTGTAGACTTCAAGCGGGCGCGTGGGGCTTCGGTGCATCGTTGCCAGAACATCGGTGTCTCCAATAAGCTGATTGCAAAGGGCCGTTGTTCTTGCATTCAAATCCTGCACGACAAAATCCACTTGATGCAGGGACGAGACTGACATGCGGCCGATTTCATCAAACATTGTTCTGGAAAAGAAAGCATACAGCGCAGTGCCGAGGGCCAATGCCGTAAACGCTACAATTACGGCCAGGATGGCCGCAAGCTTTCTATAGATTTTATACTGCCGAAGCATCTGGTATAATTTCACCTTCATCCCCCTCCCTAGCCCTTATATTGGCGCGCGGCGTTCCACAATCAGCTCAAAATCAAGAGCGGACGGATTGACTCGGCATATGTTGACTTTTATGGATTTCGATGAGTTTCAACCTAGATGCTTAACTATTATGCCATACAAAAATATTCAGTTCAACTTTAAAATTTGAATTATAATCAATTCCATTAAACAAAACAGGAGTTTTACGGATGCTTCTATCAGAGGGTTCAAGAGTATGAGCGCACTATAAAATTTAAACATCTACGACTCTAAAAATAGATTAAATATTAAATATACACAAATTGCAGTTGTAAATTTAAATATTCATTGTTTATAATAACTGAATAGATGAAAGAGGAGGCGATCGTGCTTTGAAGTTGATGCGAGATATTTGGAAGAATCCATATTCATATTTGCTGCTGCTGCCTGCGGCCGTCTACATATTCATTTTCGGCTACTTGACTCTTCCATACATTGTCATAGCCTTCAAGAATTTCAACGTTCAAAAGGGCATATGGGGTTCTGAGTGGACAGGGTTCAAAAATTTCCGCTTTTTCTTCGGATCCAATCGAGCAGCTCTGGTCACATGGAATACGATTGCGCTCAACGCTTTGTCAATAGGATTTGGAACTTTTCTTGCGGTAGTTGCCGCGCTTCTTATGAATGAGTTGCGGGCAGGGGCTTTTTTGCGAGTCTCACAGTCTGTTCTTATATTCCCGAATTTCCTTTCATGGGTTGTTGTCAGCTACATTGTTTTCTCCATATTTTCCAGTGAAAGGGGGTTTTTGAACGCAGTCCTGCGAGGAATGGACTTGGAAGCCGTCAGCTGGTATTCAAAGCCTCAATACTGGCGAGCCATACTTACGTCAATCAAAGTATGGAAAGGCCTTGGAATCAATTCGGTGATATTCTTGGCGGCTATCGCCGCAATCGATGGCGGTCTGTATGAGGCGGCGCGCATAGACGGCGCTTCCAGATGGCGCCAGACCACGCGCATAACGCTTCCGCTTCTTGCTCCTACTGTTACGATACTTGCCCTTTTAAGCGTAGGAAGGATTTTCTACGGGGATTTTCAGATGATGTACTCTATTGTTCAGGACAATGGTTTATTGCTTCCTGTTACAGATGTTATAGACACTTATGTGTATCGCGCGCTTAGAACTACCGGCGATCCGTCTTCCGCGATGGCTGTGGGCCTTTATCAGGCGCTAGTGGGATTCGCCTTGGTGTTCGGCTCCAACTGGCTGATCCGCAGGAAATACCCTGAAGGCGCCCTCTTTTAGGGCTAATCAGCAAAGTTGGAATGAAATTTCATTCGGGGAGGTCGATGCTCTTGAAACTAATGAACAAAATCAGCCCGTGGCGGAGCCTGATCTATGCCGCCGTCAGCTTAGCGGCTCTGGCATGCCTTTTGCCCATGCTATTGGTTGTTGCAATCTCCTTGACGGATGAAAGCTCCTTGGCGCAAAAAGGCTACAGCTTTTTTCCTGAAGCGCTGTCCTTGGACGCCTACACGACGCTTATTCGCGGAAATTCAACAATAGGATCCTCCTATCTGATTTCAATTATCGTGACCTTGGCCGGAACCTGCCTTGCCGTACTCATCACCGCCTCGGCAGGCTACGCGCTAGCCAACAGGCAAGTCAACTGCCGCAGAGGCGCTTCTTTGTACTTCTTCATACCCATGGTATTCAACGCCGGATTGGTGCCATGGTATATGATATGCCGAGAGCTGGGGCTTACAAACAACATTTTCTCACTCATAATCCCGACGCTTCTGTTTTCGCCCTTCAATCTTTTCCTCACAAGGAATTTCATGATTGGCATACCGGACGCGCTGGGCGAATCGGCCAAGATGGACGGAGCAAACGATCTATTTATCGCCTTTCGCATCTACTTCCCTCTAAGCAAGCCTGTACTTGCGACGATAGCTTTATTCTACGGCATAGGGTATTGGAACGACTGGTTCAACTCAGTCATGCTCGTATCCGACAAGAGGCTGTATACGCTCCAGTTCTTCCTCTACAACCTGCAGTCGGAAATATCAGCCTTCAAGTATATCGCTCAAGGCGTGCCTGTCAAGGCGCCTCCGCAGGACACTTTCAAAATGGCCGCCGCAGTTGTCACAATCGGCCCCATCATCCTGCTTTACCCGTTTTTGCAGAAATATTTTGTAAAAGGGTTGGTTGTCGGAGGAGTAAAGGAATAGCAAAAACATAAGGAGGTTTTAAGTATGAAGAAAATTCATATTCCATTAAGCGCGCTTATTGCGATTGCGCTTTCCCTCAGTTTGGCCGCGTGTTCAAACGGCTCCTCGCCGGGGCCGAGCGCCTCGGCGCCGTCGGATGCGTCAGGCGGCGTAGCCTCCGTCCTCCCGCTTAGGTTCTACATGCCGGGGACAGGCAATAATCTCGATCCATCCGTCATAGCCAAAGTCAATGAAAAATTGGCTTCAGATCAAGTAGGGCTTGACTTTCAGCCTCTATACATCCCTTGGGATGCATGGGTGGACCGCATCAACATTATGATTTCAAGCAATGAAGAGTTTGAGTTGTTTCACATCATGGGAGATTACGTTCCATATTCAGCTTATTACAGCAGAGGCGCGATACAGCCTCTGAATGAGGTCATTGAGCAGCATGCGCCAGATCTTTTGAGCTTTTTCAATGAGGATGCCTGGAGGTGCGTCAGCATGGATGGGAAGATTTACAGCATTCCCGACGAATGGCGCGACAACTCCGGAGACCTCTACGGCAATCTCCATATACGCCAAGACAAGCTGGATGCCGCCGGACTGACGATTTCCGACAACTTCACCATAGAAGAGCTCCTTGACGCGCTTGAGCAGCTGCAGGACAGCTGGGGCGGCAATGTTACGCCTTATATATGGGATCACTCCCCTACCCGGCCTCCAATCGCCCTTCATCGCTATTACGACTCCTGGCCGTATTATACAAGCTTGGACGGCTTGTTCTATGTGAATCTTGAAGGAGAAGCCAAAGCTTATTTTGAAACTGAAGAATTCGCCAAGGACTGCGCCATATACGCAGAAATGTACAACCGGGGCTTGATTCATCCGGATATCCTAAGCGTCCCTCAAGACACGAAAAATACGCTAACTACTGACGGAGACATATTGGCGGGCTTTGACACCTTCGGCGAAGAGGGAGAGACAGCTCTTAAGAACAAGTTTCCGGAAGCGGACATCGCTCCTTACCGCACAGCGCCTGAAAAGCCCGCTGTTCAGGACTCTCCGGTGCTGAATATGAACGCTGTACCCATTTCTGCAAAGCATCCTGAATCCGGAGTAAAGTTCCTCAATTGGCTATATTCTGACGAGGCTAACCATGATCTTGTCATTTACGGCATTGAAGGCACCCACTACAGCGCAGTTGAAGGCGATTATATCAAAACCGTCTACAATGAAGACACCAACCTGCCTCTTCACAGATTTGACGAATGGATGGTTGCAAACCTGCGCTACCTGAAGTTTGAAGAGGGAACTCCAGAATCAATCGTCTCCGACTGGAAAGGCGTCACAAATCCTGTTGTCAAGCTCCCTAGCACCGGATTCGCCTTTGACAGCGAACCTGTAAAGGTGGAGTACGCTCAAGTGCGCGCAGAATACGACGCTGTGATTCTTCCAATAAAACTGGGCGTAGTGGATTATGAAGAAAATATGCCAGCTGCGCTTTCCACAATGAAAGCCGCCGGCATTGATTTAGTCGTCAAGGAATATCAGCGCCAGCTGGATGACTATGTTGCGAGCGCCAAATAAGAGGATGGCGCAATGCGCGCAGATTTGAAGCGGAAATACCCCAATTCGCAGTCGTGTTGAAGATTTTTGCGCTTTTCAATTTATACTGATTTGAAATGGTGCATTCGACGGGAAATCGGCGTAAAAAAGTTCATTCTGATGTGCATTTGAAAGAGTCGAATTTAGAGCTTGATTCAGCAGATTTCAGCTGATAATCAAGCTCTAAAATCGGTTCTTTTACTGGCGACGATGCAGACAGCGCAAAAATCGCAAAGATTTGATTGCCTTCATGCTGATGAGCATCAAATATAATGTAAGGCTGCAATATAACAATTTGCGCTGTATATCCAAGCTCAAAATATGAATATGCAAATCAGTTTAGAATACTGCATTGGCTTATAGAAAAGAATAATCGTGACTGAAAACAGGAAATTACACAGCAAGTTAAATCATGGAAAAACAATATGGGAGATGATTAGTTGACGTTTTACAATATTCTTGACTACGGAGCGAAAGATGGCGACCTTTGCACATCCGCAATCCAATCCGCCTTTGACGCCGCGCAAGAGGACAGCGCAACCGTGCTGATTCCGGCAGGAGTCTTTTCCACTGGCACTATCAACATGCGCGGAGCAAGCCTCAGGCTTGAGAAGGGCGCAGTGCTTAAAGGATCCGGATACTTCAAGGATTACGAAGAAACAGGCTATTCGCATAATGAAATGGGCAGCGTTCGATCCCTGCTTTACAGCATAGACAATAGCGATATAACTATAGACGGTGAAGGGGCCATTGATCTTAACGGAGACTCTTTTTATGATTTTGCAAACAGGGCTATTCCTGAGAGTAAAGTTCCGTTTTCTGAAAAACAGATAGCCGAGTGCACCGCAACCTATGAAAATCGGCCCAATCAGCCTATTTTTTTTCTTAGGTGCAAACACGTAAAGTTGCAGTCAATATCAATTTCAAACGCTCCCTCATGGACGCTCTCATTTGTAGAATGCACGGATGTTCGAGTGCTTGACTTATCAATCGACAATAACCTTTCGATCCCCAACTGCGATGGAATGCATTTTAGCTGCTCTACAGACATCCAAGTGCGAGGCTGCCGCATTTCCGCAGGAGACGACTGCATCGCCTTCACATGCGTCACTGACTGGCTCAAGCCCTGCGAGCGGGCAGTGGTTTCCGACTGCATCCTCAAATCCTGCTCAAAGGCCATCTCTATCGGATACATGCACAGCATTGTCAGAGACATAGCTGTAAGCAACTGCGTAATTTACGAGAGCAACCGAGCAATAGCTCTGATGTCAAGCGCCGGTACAGGGCTTGTAGAAAATGTATTGCTTGGCAATCTAAGGCTGGATACCCGCATCAGGGCGGGAAACTGGTGGGGCAACGGCGAGCCCGTCTGCTTGATGGGAACCTACCATAATTATGACCGCTACCGCGACTCTCCGCCGGCGAGAAGCTACGACGCCTGCATTCGAAACGTCATCATCCAAAATATAATCTGCACGGGCGAAAATGCCATAGCAATCATAGGTGAAAATGGATCCGTAGAAGGAGTCCTCATCGATCACGTGTCTTTCTCTCGTAAAGACAGCGAGAACCTTCCTCTTAAAGGAAACATAATCGACCTTTCACCGGGTTCTCAGACTGCCATCATGCCTGAGAGCATGAACTATTGGCTTTTCTTGAAGCAGGTGAAATCCGTTAAAGTGACAAACGCCCGGGTACCGAAATTCCACGGCCAGAAGCTTGGCGTTTATTGTGAAGGCTGCGAAGACGCTGTATATTAAACTGGTTTGCATTGAAAGCTTCTACTTTGGCGGCTGATTATCCGTTTAGGGTGCGAAATGTGCCGATGTCGGCATTTCGCACCCTAAACGGATAATCAGCCGCCAAAGCAGATATATTTAATTGCAAATCAGCATAGAAGCTTGAGCAAGCGCCATGCGATGAATTGGAATATTCAGATTTTAGGGCGGATTGGATATGGGGTACTTCGTGTGAAATTCGTGCCTGCCATTCTTCTACGGCATCTTCATATGCACAATGCTAGCGGAATAAAATATGCGCAACGGCTGTCGATGCCGTGCGCACGGGAGTGCCTGAAGGCGGCTTCATGCCTGAGACTTGCGCGCAACCTGAGCGATCCAGCCAAATGCCGCAATCACCAAAGAGGTTAATAGTAAATTAAGTGGCAATTTTCATTGAGAACCTGTTTGGAATCTATTATCGACATTATAAGTAAATTAATGTTAATAGATTACACTCAATAATTTATGCTAAAACATGTAAATTAAAGAATAATATTACAGTTAATTATATCTTT
>JAISZB010000145.1 GCA_031269465.1 Clostridiales bacterium
ATTTATAAGTTTTACATTTTTAAATGTATATTCGAGTTAACTTTTGAACTTTTCCGCAAGGATTTCATGCTCTTTTGACTGGTAAATAATGTAATAAACTGTCGGAACAGTTCCAAATATTCTGCTTTATGCTATAAACAAAATGAGTATGCAACCAGATAAGTTATTTGTTATTTTATATACTGATTTTCATATGAAAGTTCCTATATTAGCTTGATTATTGCAGGAATATCGAATCGCGAAAAAAACACCTAATATCAGGCGTCGTTGAAAGGGATGCGGCCTATTTCGTGACTCCGGGAAAAGGCGGCAAGGACGCAATGAAAATCCCGGTTTTAGCGGCACTTTCACTCGAATTGCCCGTTTAAGCAGAGGCCTGAAATTTCTCATATGCAATTCAGCACAATAAAGTTAACTGGCAATCTTTTCGTCTTCGAAGCCAATAGGGATAAAAATCATAGCTATTCCGACGGTTTGCAAAGTGACTGTCATTTTGAATAATTTTGTCGTTAATGCTGTCATATCTATCCATATAGTTTATTAAAACATATACTTCATCTAAGAATTATAAAAATGGATTGATAAGTTTAGCAAATTTATACATATATTCTCTTCAATTTTGAACTTTTCTGCAAGAAGTTTATGCTCTTTTGGCTGGTAAATAATGCAGATAGAGTTGTCGGGGAATAGTTCCTAAAAATCGCAAAGGGAACACTTAGTAAAATTCAGATGCATATGTAACTGACTTCTTAGAAGAGATCATATCCATGCTTAGCCTGGCAGGATCCGCTGAAACCTCGCCGCGAGGCACGGCAGCGAGAACCTGCATGGCGCGTCGCTATACTTTAAACAATGAGATGTTTATTGATAATATCTAAAAGGCATATGAACGCGCCTGCGCATTTGAGTATTGCGGAAGCAAGTATTTTTATTCCTCGCTTAGAGAGGTTGGCTATATTCTCTGTTAACTGGCATAATCCAACTTAACCTTCTCATCTATTTGAATTATTGATAATACACATAAATATAACCGAAATATCATTCGATAATACCGGACAATCATAATTGAGCGTTATTTTTCTTCATAGGAGCAACCTGAAGCGAGGGTGCTGCACCTACTTAGCTAATGATAAAATGCTTTAAATTATAAAATCCTTTAATTATAAAATCCTTTTAAATTATAAAATATGACTTAAAAATTGTCAAGAAAAATTTAAGCTTTCCTATAATAATGTTGATCCTAATCAATGATACGTTCATCGAGAAAACAGAAAAACCCGCTAACTGATTTTTCCAAATATTTTCAAGTATATCAGCAAAATAGATGAGCAAAAATCCGTAGAGCAAAATACTAAAGGTCTCGGCCGAGCGCGCTCTGAGTCCGCCCCATGCCATTCCAAAGTTCGGCTGGCTTTAGAGCCAATATAGAGCGGGGCTCTAAAAAGAAGCGAGAACAAAATGTCTTATTTACAAAGAACAGTTTTGACTGTCTATCGGCAGAACGTCTCCGCACATGCATACAACAGCGCCGCCGCCGACTGGCAAGCCCGTCTGCTCCAAAATGTGAAAGTGTTTGACGTCTTCCTTGCTAGGCGAAGCTGATTTCTTGACCCCGACAGGAAATAACGCGCCGTCATAATTCAACACGATGTTTATCACGCGCTTGTCCTTATCGCGGTAATAATAAAGCGGCGGCATTATGGCGGCGTTTATATAGCTTTTATAAATCCCGCTGAACACCCAGCTCTCAAAAAACGCTCCGGACATCGCTCCTCGCTCCAACATTTCAGCGCTGCCCTTTGAAGATATATCCCCAAGCCTTGACGAGCCTGTTGCAATTGCCTTGATTATTGCATTATATTTCGCTGGTTCTCTGCATTCCTGTCTCACTAAATTAGTTGGCTTCTCAAATATAGGGTCTTTCAACTTAACCGGGCAATTTTCCAAAAGAGCATAGTATCCCCTTGGCATTTCAAAGATACTGCACTATCCTCATAAGCTTTTTATGCGTTAAATTAGTGATTACTGCTAAGCCGCAACTCTTTCGCTTGCATCCTTGGCAACCTCCATAATGTATTCTTTTTTAAGTGAATGCTTGCGAAACTTTGCTTGCCTGTCATCATGGGCGTAGATTGCAGCTTGCATTGTTTTATGCCCATTATGGAAGCCCATCCTTTCGATCATTCTTATAAGCCGGTTTTTGCCCTCCGTCTTGCCGTTCGAAATATGATGCTTGAAACGGTTCAATATTTCAAAAAGCCATTTAGCAGTTGCAGCAACTACTTTGTTCAAAGCAGGTATGTTCAGCTCTGATGCAGAGATAATCAATTTTATTATGCAGTCAAAAGCTTCATTATAGTATTCAATTTGGTAGAAATACAAAATCTCCTGATAAGAGAAGTACGCATTGGCCAGAACCTCGCTTTTGGCCAAGTAGAAATCCAGTCTGTCTAGATCTGGGCCTGAAAGCTTGAAAAGAGAGCTCGCGGAGAGATATGATCCTTTTTTTGACTTTCCCGCCTTCTTCTTTCGAGCAGAAATCGGCAGCTTTTCTAATATCGTTCATAGCTTGGATGTGCGCGGAAGGGATCCATGCATGCGTCTGCGTTGGAATCGCTTCATCTGCAACGTTTATATACGGCTCCCACTGAATCCAAATTTTACAATATTTGCATATAAAGCAGTACATCTTCTTTTTTTCAGGCTAACTCCGTCATTATATTTATCGCGCCATCGGGATGGCTTATGTCGTTGAGAACTCAATAATATCCAATGTTTTTTGATATGTGCAGCCCATAAATAGATTTGATAGATTTGATAGATTTGAGATTAAGAAATTTATAGATAATTTCTCACAGCAAAAAACTTTATAGCTTGAAGCAAAACATGGATATTAATAAATATCTAACACAGTGTGATTAACAGCTGTTCAAAGATTGTTTCCAACGCTTTTTCAAAGCTCGAGAAAACTGCCTCAGTTTGTGAATAATACGGGTCTGTTGCAAAAACGCTTCTGTTGTTTGCTTCAAGGTTTTCTTTGGCGTTTACATGGCCTTTTGCCAGCAATTAATAATTGTGAAAGTTATCATTGCCAATGAAATTGCAGAGCATCTTTAGCTCTGGAACTATTCTTACATTTCATCCAAAAAACTAAGCGTATAGCAAACCTCATTTTGAGAAAGATTAAAATAGCATCCAAGGATGCATGCACTCTCAAAGAGTCTGTAGAACTGAAATTGTAAAGCTTGCGAAAGAAAGGACTCCGCCTTCCAGTCGCTCGGAATCGGTTCAAGCGCCTGCATCAAGCGGAGGCCGTTATGGGGGGATGTAAATGGAAAGAGTGAAAATAGGGATAATTGGAGCCGGTATGGCCTGGGAAAAGTTGCATCATCCCGCTTTCCAGCGTCTTGCCGATCAGTTTTCAATAGAGGCTATATGCGACAAGAACATGGAAAAAGCCCGTAATGCGGCTCATATGGCTGGACTTGGGCCTGAAAGGGCATATGACAGCTATCAGATAATGCTTAATTCTGTAGAAGTGGATGCAGTTGATATATTAGTTCCGATAGAAGAGACATATGAGGTTGCAAGGGATGTATTGGGGCACAAAAAGCATCTTATAGTTGAAAAGCCTGTGGCCGCCACGCTTTCAGGAGCCAAGGAGCTTGCAAAGCTTTGCAAGAAGGTGAAGATGCTGGTTGCCGAGAACTACAGGTACAACGAAGAGAACAAAATAATAAAGAACTTGATTGATGAAAAAGCGATAGGAAGCCCAATTCAATTCCTTGATGTAAATATGTCTGATTTCCAGCAGGAGAAGCAGTCAAAAAGCGAGTTTGCTTCAACTGAATGGCGTCAGCACCCTGATTTCAAAGGCGGTATATTCCTGGACAGCGGCGTTCACCACATGGCTAGAAGCCGATTTCTATTCGGCGACATAGTTAAAGTATACGCAGTTGGGCGCAAAGCACCGAAGGGCTTCAGCCAAAGCCCGTATTCATGCATAAATGCGATGATAACTTTCAAAAATGGAATTTGCGGGCAGTATTCCTACTGCTGCGTTTCAAATGAAACTCAGATGCCCCCTGTAGGCCTTAGAATATATGGGACTCAAGGAGAAATATTCCTTGAGGACAAAGAATGCGGCTTTGTAAACTTCACCACTAAAAACGGAGATCACCAAGCGATTCCGTACAAACCGAATGAAGGTTATTTTAATGAACTTATAAACTTTTATGAAGCAATAGAAAATGATGCTCCAATTGTCGCAACTCCTGAGAAAGGCTGCGGCGATATACAGATAATATTCGATATTCTGAAGTCCATCGAGACAGAAAGCGCAATTGAATACTCAGTAAAACGAGCAAGCCGAGAAGCAGCGAAATAAATTCAAGAGGATATGAATAAAAGCCCATGGACATCCATGGGCTTTTTATGACGCTTTAAGCCGCAATCAAGCGCATCAGCCTTCGCTCTTAAGATACGCTTTCTGCTCGGAAGTCAGCTCATCGATGCCAAGGCCCATTGCCTCAAGCTTCATCATCGCGACCTCCAGGTCAATGTCTTCGGGTATGTCATACAGGCCGGGCTTGAGGCTTCGCCCGTTTTTAGCTACATACAAGGCTGACAAGGCTTGTATGGCGAAGCTCAGATCCATGATGTCCGCAGGATGGCCGTTTCCGGCTACAATGTTTACCAGCCTTCCGTCCGCCAGCACGTTTATAACTCTTCCATCCGGCAGATAGTATCCGTCGATGAACGGCTTGCGGTTTTCAATCCTCACGGACATCTTCGCCAGGTCGACTTTATTTATTTCAACGTCAAAGTGGCCGGCATTGGCCAAAAGCACATTGTTTTTCATCACTTTGAAGTGCTTTTCGGTTATAACGTCTTTGCACCCGGTTGCGCTGATGAAGATGTCCCCCACCTTTGCCGCGTCTTCCATTTTAAGCACTTCAAACCCGTCCATTGAAGCTTCCAGGCAGCGGAATGGATTGATTTCTGTGACTATGACTCTGGCGCCAAGGCCTTTTGCTCTCATTGCTATTCCTGACGAGCAAAATCCGTATCCAGCCACAACTACAACTTTTCCGGTTATCATGAGATTTGTCGAATACATGATAGCATCCCAGACGGACTGGCCTGTCCCATGCCTGTTGTCAAAGAGATGCTTGCAGTTTGCATCGTTTACCGCCATCATGGGAAAGTTCAGCCGCCCTTGGTCAGCTCGGGCTTTCAGGCGCATTATTCCTGTCGTCGTCTCTTCGCAGCCTCCTATAATGTCACTGGCGCAGGCCTTGCATTCCCCGTGCAGCAGATTGACTAAATCACCTCCGTCATCGATAATGATATTGGGGCGGAATTCCAGGGTTTTTTTCAGATGCTCCTTGTACTCGTCCGGCGAGGCATTATGCCAGGCGTATACATTCATGCCTTCAGCGTCCAAGGCTGCGCATACGTCATCTTTTGTGGAGAGGACGTTAGAGCCGGTGATAGCCACATCAGCCCCGCCGGCGCGAAGAACCAGACCCAGGTATGCTGTTTTAGCCTCCAAATGAATTGATATGGCGATTTTAAGCCCTGAAAACGGCTGCTCTTCAATAAAGCGCTGCTCCAATTGCGAAAGAACTGGCATGAATTCTTTCTCCTTGACCCAATTGATCTTCTTTGCCCCGTCTGCAGCAAGCGACTTGTCTCTTACTATGCTCATCACAGTTATTATGCGGCGGATACCCCCTGCCTTTAGGCATGTGGAGGAAGCCGCATGCTCCTTTCCGTCAATATTGCTTTGCGCTTCTCTAAAAGCTTGAGTTTTCTGCAGCCGGTTCCCGCAGGCAGCTTTGCTCCGTCAAAAGCGGCCTCTCAAGCGACTTCCAAAAATAAATCCTTTATGTCCGCCTGGCACTTGAACCCTGCCGTACAGCTGATATCCAAATACAAGCTTTGGAGATTGATTCAGCTTCCTCTTTCCGACTTTGTTGACAGCAGCTTTATGGAGTTGGCGGTTGCGTTTCCCTGCCGCCTTCTGCATATAAATAGCATATAGCTTTCGGGTTGCCGCCGGTGCATCTTGCATCTACTGCATGATCTTTTTCCAAGCCATTTCTGATTCTCGTGTTCTTTGCGGTATAGACGTATGTCATCGCAGTTGTTATGCGGCGGATACCCCCGCCTTTAGGCATGGGGAGGAAGCCGCATGCCCTCCTTTTCAGTTAGGATGGCAGTTCTCCTGGACAAGAGGTTGAGCTTCTTGCAGCTGATTCC
>JAISZB010000151.1 GCA_031269465.1 Clostridiales bacterium
CTGTCTCTTCCCCTAAAGGACTGTTCAGCCACAGGCCGTAGTGTCCGGAGCTGGAGCGAACGCTCCGGAGTACCTATATATTCTTGGACAGCGTAGCTTCTCGATGAAGCTTAGGCTAGTCAATCAGGACTTGCTAATGCAAGCCCCTAGCTTTTAGCTATGGGGTGATTGACGCTGACGTTTGCTTATTCTTCCTTTAGCCTTCTGTAGAACAACGCCCACCTCATAATTCCCATGAATGCAGCGTCTCTGAATGATTGTCCTCTTTCTAGATCCAGCTTCAACTTTCCTGCATGATGCCGAAAGCAGCATCCCGATGCCGAAAGCAGCATCCCGATAGTCGTTGTAGCAATTCTTGTCCCTATTCAGTTTTTAATCTATTCTGATTTGCAGTCAGATGCATGCTGATTACAGTCAGAAGCACCTATTTTGGAGCATGATTATCCACTTTCAAGGCGCGAAATCCAGATACAGGCATTTCGCGCTCGCTGTATAATACATGCTCCAAAATAGGCAGCTTCATATGCAAAGCAGTATAGTTAATTATAGCTCTAAGAGCCTGTCAGGTCAATGGCGGAAAAAAGCTGGATGGCTGTTGAAGGCGGGAGAATCGGATTGCCTCCGAGGCTCTCGTATGATATCATTATACCGATCGATGCGCAGTCTATTGAGCCTATTTTGGAGTTGCAGAACTGAACTCATATGCTCGCAGGCCAATCTGCAAGCAGGCATTAAAAAGCAGCTTGCACAGCGTGTTTGAAGCATGCTTTATATACGATTTGCAGCCGAACGCACATATCTTGGAGTTCTATCATCCACTTTCAATGCGCGATTGATGGATAATCAAGCTCCAAAAAAGGAGCATTGAATGAAAATCGGTATAGTCCAATAGACTGTTTCATATGCAAAGGAGGCAGCTTTTTTAAGGTTTGAAATTTGGTTTGATTGAGAAAACTATATGCTGAAGCATTCATCTCTCAACTATAAGGGGGCAGTCAATTGTTTTCGCATAAGGAATATGCAGAAAGCGCCGACTTCATAGAAAGACGGCTTAATGGATTCAAGCCGGAGTTTTTGCTGATCCTTGGATCTGGCTTAGGATTTTTAGGCTATATGGCGGAGGATCCTATTTATATTAACTATCGGGAGATCCCGCACTTCAAGGCTTCTACGGCGCCAGGCCACGCTGGAAGGTTTGTAGCGGGAAAACTATCTGGAAAAAATATCCTGGTAATGCAAGGCAGGCTTCACATCTATGAAGGATGCCAGCCCGAAGAGGTGGCTTTTCCGATAAGAGTCGCGCATCTTCTCGGAGCGCGTTCGATGATAATCACAAATGCCTGCGGAGGCGTCAATAAAGATTACAGCGTAGGCGAGCTGATACTGCTCAATGATATTATAAAGTTTTCTTATCCGAACCCGCTGATCGGCCCTAACATCGATGAATTCGGACCTCGCTTCAAGGATATGTCCCATATATTCGATGCAAGCTATCTGAAGCTTGCGAAGGAGATTGGTTCAGAGCAAGGCCTTTTACTTAAAGAAGGCGTATATTTCTATATGACGGGGCCGCAGTATGAGACTCCCGCTGAGATAAGAGCCATAAGGGTTTTGGGTGGAGACGTAGTCGGGATGTCAACGGCGCCGGAATGCCTGGCGGCAAATCATTGCGGCATGAGAACGCTAGGAATTTCGCTTGTGACGAATATGGCGGCAGGCATCTTGGATGAGCCTTTGACTGAGGAAGAGGTCCTTAGCGAGGCGGAAAAAGCCAAAGGCTATTTCTCGAAGCTGGTGCTAGAGTTTTTGAGAAGGGTTGAATGATGCTGTAAAAATGAGGCGGAGCATGGATTATCTATTTCAGGATATAACTGCAATCACTATGATGGAAGGCGAGGATCCCGTGCGCAGCGTCTCCGTAGGAGTCGAGAATGGGAAGATATGCTATGTCGGCGAACGCATTTCAGAGCCGCGTGCCGATAGGGTTATTGATGGAAAAGGGAAAGTGCTTCTCCCGGCATTCATTAATTGCCATTCCCATGCGCCTATGACGCTTCTGCGGGGATATGCCGGGGACAAGCCGCTTCAAGAGTGGCTGTTCGACTGGATCCTGCCAGCCGAGCGCAGGTTCTCGGAAGACGCCCCCAGAGCTGGAGCCATGCTTGCGATGGCCGAGATGATAGCTTCAGGGACGGCGTCATTTACAGACATGTACTTCGGAATCGACAAAATAGCAAGAGCCGTGGAATCAACCGGAATGAAGGCGAATCTTTCAAATGCTGTGGTCGCGTCGGATGAAAGCTACGATTTTTACAGTGACAGAAGCTATGCGGAGACGGCTGCCATCATCAAGGAGTATCACGGCGCCGCTGGCGGAAGGATAAAAGCGGAAGCAGGCATTCATGGCGAGTATACCTCATTCGGCGGAGCTTGGGAGCAGGCGGTTGATTTCGCCCTCAAGAACTCGCTTAATATGCACGTGCATTTATCAGAGACGAAATTTGAACACGAAGACTGCAAGAAAAGGCATTCTCTGACGCCGACTCAAATTTTGGACAGGCATCATGTTTTCGACGCCCCGACATCCGCCGCGCACTGCGTATGGGTTGAGGAATGCGACATGGGGATCCTAAGGGAGAAGAGGGTTTCAGTCATTCACTGCCCGGTATCTAACCTGAAGTTGGCGAGCGGAATTGCGCCAGTTGTGAAAATGATGGAAAAAGGGATAAATGTAGCATTGGGAACAGATGGGATGGCTTCCAACAACTCGCTTGATCTGTTTGAGGAGATGAAGCTGGCAGGGCTTCTACAGAAAAATCTCTGCAGGGACGCATCGGCCATGCCTGCTCTTAAAGCCCTTAAAATGGCGACTTCAAACGGCGCTGCCGCGCAAGGGCGGCAGAATGAATGCGGGCGGATAGAAGTCGGGCTTGACGCGGACATAGCGGTTTTGAACTTCCATACCCCCAGGCAGACGCCAGCCATTTCGCCGCTGTCCAATATCGTCTATTCCTGCTCTGGCCGGGATGTTTTCATGACTATGTGCCAAGGGAGGATACTTTTTGAAGGTGGAGAGTTTCTCACGATGGACATAGAAAAGGTCTTGGCGGATGCGAATAGGGAATCGAAGGCCATAGTCGGCTATTGATATGAATGTGATGCGAGCGGGGCGCTTTAACAGCCGCACTGAAAAATGCCGTTTTTGAGGAGGTATCGTCCTGCCTCAAAAACGGCATTTCATATGCGGGCCGGTGCGGGACTCTTTACCTGTTGGAAAAGACGGACATATGTCTTTTTATTGTTGAGCAAGCGGCTTCTTCCAGGACATTGGAAAGTTCAGAGTACTTGAATTTCTTTTCAGCTAGCTTTTTCACCCTTGAGTTGGTTTCATTGAGAATTGCTGTGCAGACGTTAATCTTCGCGATTCCGCAAGAGATTGCTTTTCTGAATTCTGCGTCTGATATGCCGGAGCCTCCATGCAGAACAAGAGGCTTTTTGACGCTTCCGCTTATCTGCTCTATTAGGTCTGTTTGAAGAGCAGGCTCCGCGGCGTAGTTGCCGTGAACGTTTCCAACCGCTACAGCCAGAAAGTCACACTCTGTCCTCTCGGAAAAATCCAGAGCCTGAGCGGGATCGGTGAACATGCCTGCGCTCAACAAGCTTTCCTGGCCCTCAGAGCCTACCGTGCCCAGTTCGGCTTCGCAGTCCGCGCCAAAAGCGTGGGCGATTTTTGCGATCTCCGCAGTTTTTCTCACGTTGTCCTCAAACGGCTCGCTGGCGCCGTCAAACATGACCGAAGTGCAGCCAAGCTTAATCGCTTTCAGAATGTTTCCGAATGTCAAGCCGTGATCGTAGTGGACGGCGACCTTGACGCTCGCTCTTCTAGCCGCGTCAAGGAACATGGGGATCATAAGCTCCAAAGGGGAGTCGTTCAGCTGCACTTCCGCCAGCTGTAAAATGATAGGAAGTTGAAGCGCCTCTGCGGCGCGCAAAGCGCCTTTTACGGCTTCCATGGACAAGAGGTTGAACGCTCCCACACCGTATCCTCTTTCATATGCCTCATCAAGTATTTCATGCATTCTTACAAGCATTTTTATTCCCCTCAGACTTCTTTTTTTCCTTGCTGCGGATGCATTCAAAAATAGCCCGGGCAGGTTGAACGCGCCCCAAGAGATTATGGCAAATTTAAAGCCGCTGCCAGCCGGCTGCAATTCTTTGACGGAGGCCGTCAAGGCCGCCCATGCCTTCAAGGCTCCCTTCAACAAGCGCCGCGCCTGCGGCGCAAGCTAGATCAAGGCATTTGGATGTTTTGCATCCAAGGAGCGCGCTAGCCAGGAAAGCCGCTATGGAGACGTCTCCCGCCCCTGTGGCTGATAGAATCCTGCAAGGCTTGAACGGGGGAGAGAATATCTCTTCGCCTCGGCTTTTAAAAATCATCCCTTTGGCCCCGCACTTTATGAGCACATTGGAAGCGCCAAGCTCAAGCAACTCTCGCGCAAGCGGGGCTGCGTCCCTTTCAACATCCATCGCCGCGATGGCATCTCCGCCGCCGGCGCTTTCAAGAAGGCCAGAAAGCCCGTCCGGATCAAGGATGCCTGCGATTTCTTCAAAGCTAGGGACGAAGTAGTCTACATAGGGCAGCGCATTTGAAAGGACGGCTTTCCAGTCCGCCTTTGCGGCTTCGCTTTGCGGATCAATGAATGCCATGTCGACAGAGGTGGAAAGACCTGCGCTCTTTGCGGTCTTAAGCATCTCAGCCAAGGCCTTTCCGCAATTTTCATACATTTTGGGCATCATGGGAGGATACCCGAAATGGAAGTGCTTGAAGCCAGCTAAGTCTTCTTTCGCAATCGCTCGGCCGTCGAAATCTCTGTTAGCGCCAGGATCGTGGAGAAATATCCTGTCATAACCGGGAACTTCAATCACAACAGAATGAGACGTGCTTGATGTTGACGGGAGGACGCTTGTTTCCAATCCCATCTCTTCAAGAAGTTCCTTTGAGATCTTTCCTAACCGGTCATCTCCCAGGCAGCATATTATTTTTCCCGAAACTCCAAAGAGCTTGAAACCTCTGCCTGTATTAGAGCAGCTTCCCCCCAAATCAATTCGCATTCCGCGAGTCTCAATAAGCTTTCCCGGCGTAAGAGTCTCCAAGAGCGAAGATGCCTGGGCGCGGCTGAACTGAGGCTTCATATCCAGGCAAATGTGCCCCGCGCATATGACTTTAAGCTGTGAGCACTGCATATAATCACCCATTACTAACGACGGACGTCTGGATCGGTGAAGATGTCTTCCTCGTCCACGCTTTTCGTGCTGAATTCTGAAATGATCGCTCCGTTTACGCCTGCTTGGAACCAGTGCCTTACATTCGGCTCTATAGTGTACTGATCCCCGGGGCTTAGGATCACCTCGTGAAAAACAGTGTAGTGCGCCCTGCCGATTTCAGGCACTAGAGCCTTTATCCCATTGGTTTTTTCACCCTCTACATAAAGGAAGGCCTGTCCGAAGCGGCAGCGGAAAGTCTCTTCCTTTCCCTCGCCTGCCTTAAGCGGGGGATGCCTGTGCTCAGGACATGTCTGACCGGGGAAGAGAACCATTTCCTTGGCGCAGCAACGCTCGGTGTTGACATATACCACAAGTTGAAGCCCGATTCCAGGGCTTCCCAATCCGAAGTCCGCAACTTCCAATCCCTCCCTTTCCTCAGGGGAAAGAGCTATGGAAGCCTTGTCAAAGTATTCCAAGGCTTTCTTCCTGCAGAAGTCTTCATTCATCAGATTTGGCGCAGGAGACTCCCGCCTCAAATTCCATTAGGCGGGAGAGGAATGCGCCCCTCCTTTCTTTTTCTTCTCTCTGTTAAAATAGCAGCTCTCTTGATCAAGGGCTTGAGCTTCCTGCAACTTATGCCTGCGCCTGATTTTCTCCGTCCAGCGGGCGCGCGCCGAAGCTTCCGCTTGAACGCCTTCCGAAAACGAAGCCTTTGATCCATTAGGCATTAGAACCCCGTCGAATAGCTGGAAGCAAAATGCATACTTTGGAGATTGATTCAATTTCCTCTTTCCGCCTTTGTTGACAGCAGCTTTATGGATCTGGAGATTGCGCTTCCCCGCTGCATTCCGCATGTAGACTGCATCCAAGCGAATGGACTACGGCTTGCCGCCGGTGCATCTCGCGCCTGCCGCATGATCTTATTCCAAACCGTTTCTGATTCTTCTGTTTTTAGCGGTATAGCCGTATGCCGTATTCACATTCGGATGCCCTTCCTTCAGCCTGTTGCAGAACGCCCAACGCATAATCCCCATGAACGCGGCGCCTCTGAAGGATTGTCCTCTTTTTAAGTTCAACTTCAACTTTCCCGCATGGCACCGCTTTCGGCGCCCCGATGCCCATGGGCGTCCCGACAGCCGCTGTGGCAATCCTCGCATAATGCGGCTGGATTGTTCGGAGCGTCGCCTCCTATTTTGCGGGTTTCTATATGATGGACATTCAGTATGGAGTTCTTGCAATTCTTCCATCCATGGCATGCATGTCCGTCTCGGAACAAGACATATTCCCTTGCATTCCAAAAACCAAGCTTTCCGCCTTGTTGGCAGTCAGTTCCTGATATACCGGGATTTTTGATTTTCTGAATATCGAAAGCCCCATCCTCTACAACCGTTTTCGCAGCCGGCAATATCTTATGTACCTTTGATGCTGTTTTGATATGAGCCTGGATCTTGTTCTCTATAGATGGAGCAAGCCAGCTTTTATGCTTGGAATGAACTCGATTATTGAATCTCGGACTAGGGCATCTTGTTTTCCTGTTGCGCCTTGCGATAGGGCGCTTGTCGATTGCGCCTTCAACGCCTGAAAGCTCTTCTTGTCGAAGCAAATCTGCTATATCAGCCCTCAGCTCCGCTTCAGCGGCGTACAACTCTTCTTTCTCCGCAGTCGCGGAAATTCCTATTGTTTTGCTTCCCGCATCTACTCCCAGGCTTATCGGCTGAGTATACTCCGCGCTTTCATACAATAGCTGGATTGCAGAAGGCTCAAGCTTTTGCAACCTTAGCCCTGCCATCTTCTAGCAGGCGCCCTGCTTTCCCACGGCGCTTTGCAGGCATAAGGGGCTTGCCGTTCTTGTTCAGAACATAAGCCATACATTTTCCTCCTATGCGCCGCTGGCGCATAATCCCCTGTTTCCAGGGCAGGCTGCCCTTCACAGCTCCCATTCAGCAAAGAATAAGCCTTTCAACCCGGCGTAGTCCAGAATGTTCCTGATCCTTATTCCGCCAGTGCGGATTTCAGCCCTTATCGGACGGATTACATTTTTGTACTCTAAAAGCCCGGTGTGAGGCGTCCTGTCGGGATTCACCAACCCGTCGACGCAGAAATTGCCGTCATAGGGGAAGTCTCCAAAATCACCGCCGTAACCATATGCCTTTTTGCCGTTGATTTCTCCTATGAAGATTGCGTGATCGCACCATTCCCAGATGAATCCTCCGCAGAACCCCGGATATTTCTCAATGGGCTTGAAGTAGTCCTCGCCGTCTCCAGAACCGTTTCCCATTGCGTGGATGTATTCGCAGAGGATGAAAGGCTTGATCATTCTGCCGCTTTCGAAAAAGCTCGAGATGTCATCTGTGGACATGTACATACTGCTTGATCCATAGAGCCGCTTTGATGAAGCTTGGGCCGTATCCGGATTCGTTTCCCAGCGACCAAAATATGACGCTTGTCCTGTTCTTATCTCTGATAACGTTTCTGCGGGTGCGATCGATTATAGCCTCTTCGAAAAGAGGATCTTCAGCAATCAAGCCGAAGGTGTCAAGCCCGCGCCCTGAAGCGCTGTAGATTGTGGTGGTGCCGCGGCTTTCCATATCCGCCTCGGATATAAGGTAAAAGCCGTATTCGTCGCATAGCTGGGGAAACCATGGGGATTTGGATAATGGCTGGACCTTATGGAGTTTATATTATGACGCTTCATCAGCATCAGATCCATTTCGGCGTCTTCACGCGTCACCGCAGATCCGGAAAAGGGAGAGCTGTCGTGCCTGTTGACTCCTTTGAAGCGAACCGGGGCGCCGTTTATCAAAATCAGGCCTTTTTCAACTGAAATCTTGCGGAATCCTATCTTCTCCCATATAACTTCATCGCCGGATTCTATTGAGACGGTGTAAAGCTTGGGATTCTCCGCACCACAAAAAATAGGCTCTGGTATATCTAAAACAGCTCTTCCCTCTACTGCGTATGAGCTTCCGACAAGGCGGCCGTCAGGAGAGCGGACAGACATTAGGGCGGGCGGCATTTCACCGGAAAAGGAGATGTCAACTGAAATGACGCCGTTTCCCCCTACTGAATCAGCGTGCAGAAAAAGATCCTGAATGTGGTTATCAGTTCGAGTTATCAGCCAGATGTCCCTGAATATTCCTGACATTCGAAACTTGTCTTGATCTTCCAGATAGCTTCCGTCGCACCATTTAAGGACAAGCACGACTACTGTATTCTTGCCGTCCTTGATTAGGTTCGTGACATCAAATTCGCTTGATGAATGGGATACTTGGCTGTATCCAGCCAGAGTCCCGTTTACAAGCAGGTAGAAGCAGCTGCATTTCGCCTTGGCCGCCTCAAATACCCGGATGTACGCTCCGCAAGGGTTCTCGTCAGGTACGTATGGAGGATCATACGGAAAAGGATATCTTACATTTGTATATTGGTTGTTATCATACCCTTGGGCTTGCCATGCCGAGGGAACCGGCATGTCTGCAAAGCCTTCCCCGAAGCCTTCGGAAATGATTTCCTCAGGCACATGCAGAATGCTTTCATAAAGGGCGAATTTCCAAGTCCCTGAAAGAAGGAGAAGCCTTGAAGAGGCTTCATCAGGATCTTCTCCTATTCCGTAAGGGATGTAGTAAGATCTCTCGGGACAGGTTCCTATGTGCAGGGTATTCGGGTTTTCATGCCAGCCGGGCAATGTCATGCTTTAGCACCTCGCAATTGGAATGAATGCCGATTTGCAGACAAATTCCCCTGCAGCATGATTATCCACTTTCAAGGCGCGAAATGCCTGTATCGGCATTTCGCGCTCTCCGCATAATCAAGCTCCAAAACAGGTGGTTTCATATGCGAATCAGCGTAGGATGGGAAGCGTTTTTTTCCGATTTTTAAGCTTGAAGCTCAGATCACTCCCGCCGCAAGATATCGATGCGCAGTGGCATAAGAGGAGAAATTGATGCTATAAAACACTTATAAAGGCAGTTATACTATATTGGATATAATTTGTCAAGATATTTTATTCAGTGGTTCATTGTAAAATGAAATGCAACAGAAACAGCCATTGAAAATTGATAGGGAGATGCAGCGTCATTGAGTTTGCGAACTCATCAACCAAAGGGCGCTCCCTATGGATCCGCAAGCGCAGCGCGGAAGGCGGCACGTTTCAACGCCTGCCGCCGTTTGAGCGCGGGGAGGCCGAGGCCGTGCGAAGCTGGAGCCCGGGCTTGCGGGGAAGCCTGACCTTTGCGCCAAGGCACCCCGCAACTGCATGGATCTGGGCCTTATGCCAGCCAAGAATGCCGATCTGGCGCTGAAAGTCCGGCGCAAGCTCAAAAACGGGAGGACGTTGAAGGGCGCCCCGGAGCGGCGGAGGCTTGGGGGGAGTCCGGCCATTGGGAGATCGACTCGGCCGCAGGGAAGAAATCGAGCAAGGCCGCGTTGCCTGCGACAGTCGAGAGGACGGCGGATCGGGGGAGAGCGCCGAGGGCTTCTGCGAGGCGGCTCTCCTGCTTTAGGGACATTTGGCTCGGAAAACTAGAAATAAAAGCGCGGATGAGTATACAAGTCTATTAATAGCAGAATGCTTGAAGAGAGTACTGAGAATTTAGCGCGTGTATTTTGCCTAACCCTGGCATTTTCTTTCAGCATTATTCCCGTCTGCCTTAAATTGCCCTTATTATTGTAAATAACGCGCTTTCTGGCTTGCTGTCTATTATAGTATACCTTTTTGTCGTTTGACGCAAACTATTCATGAATTAACATGCCACTAAACATTTTTCATCCGCAAAATCCGTTGCTCTGGACGGATAATGAGCTTTGTGAAGCAACCATGCGCATCTCTAGACTAAAGCTGGATGTTCGCAAACGAGTATAAAGACAACCTTTTTGGAGCTTGATTATACAGCGAGCGCAAAATGCAGATATCAATCGCGCCACTCAATCGACAGTCAAGTTCCAAAAAAGGAACATTTGCTGAAAAGCGGTATAGCTGAGGAAGAGATTTCCGGCTATTGGAGCAGCTTAAATGTTCATACGGAGGTATCATATTGGTTAGATTGAAAAGTTTCAGGAACAAAATCGTTTTCCCCATTGCGGCTATTTTGCTGCTTTCAATAACTGCTGTAAGCATTGCGGCTACTATCAGGTTCTCTCTGTTTAACGCCAAGAACATGGAGGAAAAGGCAAATACTTATCCCAATGCCATAAAGCGTGACATTGAGGGGTACAAAAGCAAGGCGATGGTTGCCTCGGTGAACATAGCCGAAGATCTTGCTCTTATTGAAGCAGTGAAGCTCAATGACCACAATGCCGCCATGGAGGCTCAAAAAGGCGGAATGGAGCTGTATGGGGTCGACTTCATCACAATCATGGATGAGAAAGGAAATGTCATAGCCAGGCTGCACGAACCTGACAATTACGGCGATAGCCTAGCCACTCAGCAAAATGTCAAAGCGGCCATGGCTGGCGAAACCAAGCTGTTCCTTGAAAAGGGATCCGCAGTCAAGGTCTCTGTTCGGGTAGGCGCTCCAATCAAGGATGATGCGGGAAATGTCATAGGGGTGGTCTCTTCTGGCGTGAGGTTTGACACGCAGGAATTCGCCCAGAGGATAAAAGGCTATTACGGGGTTGAATGCGCGATATACTTGGGGCAGGAAGAAGTGGCGTCAACCATTTCGCTGGACAGCAATCCTGCATTGAAGAAGCTTGATGATCCATCAATCTCATCAACTCTGGACGGAATGCGGGAATACCATGGAACAGGCGAAATCGACGACGTGAGGCACACAATGGTTTACATTCCCTTGGCAGGGCCAGACGGCAACGCACTTGCCACGATAATGATAGGGATAAGCGAAAAGACAGCCGCAAGCGAGACTGGGGCATTCCTTGCCACGGTCATCCTGATGGGCGCGCTGATACTAGTCGTCTCAATCGCCACAATGGTTTTCATCGCAGGAGAAATAGCCAAGCCCATCACGAGGCTGACCGATGTGCTAAAAGAACTGGCTAGAGGCAGAATCGCAAAGGACATAGCAATAAACTCCAATGACGAGATCGGCTTGTTGGGCAAAAGCGTCAAGGGGGTGTCCAGCAGCATTGAGCGGCTCAACGCCTATATTCAAGAAAAGATACGCAATTATGAGGCAGGCTCTGTAGATCCAATAAACGCTGAGGAGTTTGAGGGAGTCTACCGCGACATCGGCAACGGCATCAACACAATGTCTGAATCAATGAGCTATGATTTCAACGATATGCTTAACTGCGCTGAAGAGTTGGCTAAAGGCCGCTTCAATGCTGAACT
Source organism: Clostridiales bacterium (assembly GCA_031269465.1). Lineage (GTDB taxonomy): Bacteria > Bacillota > Clostridia > Lachnospirales > WQUN01 > JAISWZ01. Next base: position 11,552 of record JAISZB010000151.1, read on the forward strand.
GCGCCAGATGCCAGGCGAGAGGGCGAGGGCCAATCAGGTTCTTGAAGACATAGGCGAAGAGCTTAGAGAGGTCAAGACAGAGATATTGTCTTTAGTGTCTGCCGCATTGGAGGGAAGCCTGGCGTCAAGGGCTGACATCACAAAGTTCTCAGGTGACTGGGCGGATCTCATTAGAGGCTTGAATTCATTGATGCAGGCAGTTGTTGAGCCTTACAGCGAAATCGCCTCATCCCTTGGAAGCATTGCGGCAGGCAATTTGAGCGCTCGAATAAACGCTGATTGGAAAGGCGGATATGGAGAAATAAAACGCGACTTTAATGACAGCATAGCCAAAATTTCGGGGTATGTCTCAGAAATAAGCTCTGTTTTGGAAGAAATGGCGAGAAACAATTACCGGGTGGAACTCAAGTCAGACTATGCGGGAGATTTCAATGGCATGAGGCTTGCCGTGAATAGAATCGCAGAATCCTTCAACTCAGTCATCACCGAGCTGTCAAGCTCAATCAGCCAGATTTCAATAGGAGCTGAGATGATATACTCATCCACAGAAATGCTTTCAAATGGCGCTTATGATCAGGGAGAAGCCTCAAGCGCCTTGGAAAACTCAATGAAAGGCGTGTCTGAAAGCACAGAGCTCACCTTAAGCAATTCACAAAAAGCCTCAAGGCTGACTGAAATAACAAGCGCTTCAGCTGACAAGGGAAAGACCAAAATGCTAGCCATGGTGACAGCCATGGACAATATCCTGGAAGTGTCAAAGAACATAGAGAGCATCGTAAAAGTCATGGACAACATTGCATTCCAGACCAATCTCCTTGCGCTCAACGCCGCAGTGGAAGCCGCCAGGGCTGGGGATCACGGGAAGGGATTCGCCGTAGTCGCTGATGAAGTCAGGCAGCTGGCAACTAAATCCCAGGAATCCAGCAAGGAAATATCCGAGCTTATCAGCGAGACCAGCGCCAAAGTCCATGAGGGCGTTGCCCTTGCCTCCGAGACATCCGCTGAGTTCGAGAAGATAACAGAAGAGATCCAGGCCGTGTCCTTAATAGTGCAGCAGATAACAAAGGACGCGAACAACCAGGCAAAAAGCATCAATGAAAACACTTCTAGCATTGAGAGCCTGTCAAGGATCGCATCAACCAATTCGGAGGCGACGCAGCAGACAGCTGCCGCCCTGCAAGAACTGTCCAGCCTGGCTGCAATGCTTCGCGACATGGCGGGAAAGTTCAAGACAAAAGAAACATTTCAAGGCATTGAGCAGCCCGCCTAATACGCGAAGAGCGGCTGCAGCCATTTGGGTATGCCAGCTTATAGAGCCGAATGATGAGAATCTAAAAAAGATGATCCTGATTCTTCAGGAGCATCTTTTTTGATTATTCAACCGCATTCACCTCATTATACCTAAAGCATTCGCCCTTTCCCGCTTTTGCTGCCGAAATTCAAGGCTCCGAACACATTAATACCGCATCCTTCCGCTTGCGGTTTTGATGAAAACCCTTTTCTTAGACCAAACTTAGGCAAAATGGAAAGCATGGATGAAAAGCATCGACAAAGAACAAGTGATCCGCCCCCTTTTTCGCGGCAACAATTAATGGAAGGCTATTGAACTAAATTGCATGAAATTATTCTAGAAAATATTTCAAAAAGAAATCTTTTATTGAACGAATAACATGAGTACAAATCATATAAACTGCTTAGATTTGACTAACAGGAACTCTTGAGCTTATCAAATTATGCTTGAATAGAAATATATTTCTGAAAAGCAGTATAAATCCAACTTCAGTAATAGAACAGTTCAATCAACTTTTGCCTTAATATCCAGGATCTCTCTTGAATTCGCGCCCGACGACTCAGAAATATCAAAAATGCAAGGCGCTTCCAGAATGTATAGCCCTTCATCCTCTAATCAAGCTTTTTCATCTTCACCCAAACTCGCCCAACTTAAACTTGATTGAAAGATTCCCTGGCGGAGAATCCGCAGGCTGCGAGGATGGCTTCGACCCTCTATTCTTAAGCGTCCGCCGCAAATATTGGTAGTTGGCTCCGCTATGCCCGTCCATTCCGCAGATCCGGCAGAACTCCCTTATTTCGAAAACCTGCTCTTTGAGCTCGATGTTGGTGGGCTTTATCCTGCTTATCAAGTAAAAGTTTTTTTTGCTTCTCTAAAGACACATTGAATCTTGACGAAAAAGCCGCCGAGCTTCCCAGCAACTCATTAGAGTCGATTCTTGAAAGCGTTCTCCTGTAGGCGGGGCCGCATGCCTCGCAGCGGGCGCCGCACAGTCCCGGCCTCCACGGGAGCCCCATGCGTTCAATTCCTTCAAGCTCATAGAATAGCTCTTGCATTGTATATTACTATAAAGATAGACTCTATAAACAGCTTGCCGTTCTTTAAAGACACTACAGAAATGCCTTTATTTGTAAAGGTGAAACAACTCAAATATCCAGCGCATCCGCCTAAAACGCAGACCTTTCCGAAACGCCTCCCAGCCTCGGGAGGCGTTTCGGAAATCTTGTTTAGAGCTCAAGCCTCAAATGCAACCGAGTTTGCTCTTCCAAAATCAAAAAAACGCGGCGGCGCCAAAGGCGCTGTCGCGTTCTTAATAAGCTTTACTGGACCGGAACCGAGTCGTCCATGATTTCGGGCGAATCCACCGGAGGAACATCAAGAGGCGTCTCATCTTCAATATTCGGAACTCCTAGGGGCGTCTCAAACGGGTCATAGGGTATAATCTCTATAGGCGCGGGAGTCCAAGGCTCCGGAGTCCAAGGATCTTGAACAGGCAGCTCGTCAAACGGAGGGAAGGTAGCGGGTTCAGGAGGCGAAGAGGCTATTGGGTCGGTAACGACGCTTGGCTGCTCTGTGGCGCCGTAGAACCAGCCGTCATCGACTGCCGGGGAGTATGCCGGCGTTTCTTGCGCAGGCTCCGCTGTCGGCACGTATACTGAATTCGGGCCGTGGTAGATGCATGTTCCGCCGTGGAAGACCGAGTATGGTATCTGATAGCTCCAGTCGGTTACATCCTGATCATTTACAACGATGCCGGTAATAGTCTTCAGGCTGCCAGCTGGGCAGTAATCGTTGGCCTTCATGGCGGTATCCGCGTCTATTGTTATAGTTTCATGAAGATCGCAGTATTCAGAGGGTTCGTTGCCCTTTGAATAGTAGCTCGACTTGACGCGGCTTCCGCGGCTGTCCCACCTGCACAGATCGCCCGCCAGCTTGCCAGAATCCATGCAGACATTGACAGAGATGAGATCCTCCATGGGAAATTCAAAATCTTTGTATTCCAAGCCCTCATGAACCTTCTCCATGACGGCTCTCCAGAGGTCAAGGTGAAAATGCTGGTGCTGGCCTTTGACATCCATGGGCTTTGGCGTATCGTAGCCTTCCCAGATGCCTGCGACATAATAAGGCGTGTACCCCACAAATGTCAAGTCTTTGGAATCTGTCGTGGTTCCGGTTTTTCCCGCGATGGGCATCTCGACATTTTGGAACCTGGCGTATGTGCCTGTGCCTCTGGGGTCGGTAATGACGCCCTTCATCATGTCAGTCAGAAGATATGCGGAGCCTTTGGTCAGCACTTCCTTTGTATCCGGCTTGTTCTCGAGTATGACCTCGCCGTCGTGGTTGAGCACTTTGGTGTACAGATAGGGTTTGATATACTCTCCGCCGTTTGCAATCGTGCCGTAGGCGGCGGTAGTCTCAAGAACGGTCACTCCGTCAGTGAGGCCTCCGAGCGCGGTGGCGGGGCCTATGTCGGTTACTATGTCTCCGTCGTCCTCAACCCTTCTGTCTACAAGCGTGGTGAATCCGAAGTTCTTGAGGTATTGGTAGCAGTCTTCTATGCCGGTTTCGACCATGTTTTTGACCGCGAGGATGTTCATGGACTGAACGATGCCGTCGCGCACGGTCTGCGGGCCTCTGTACGTGGAACCCCACCAGTTTTTAAATTGGTGGTTGTTATAGGTGAAAGGCTCGTCTACAATTATCGTGTCTTGATTTATCCTGCCCATATTTATAGCCGGAGCATAGCTTGCGAGTATTTTAAATACGGAGCCGGGCTGCCTCCTAGAACCGACCGCACGGTTGAACATGAGGTTTGCCTTCTTTTCGCCGCGCCCTCCGTTTATGGCTTTGACTTGTCCTGTGTGGTAGTCTATTATGACCATGCCCGCTTGAGGCTGAGGCACAACGAATAAACTTTCGCTATATACGTATTCTTGCTTTAGGATGTCTTTCTTCCAGCCGTCCACAAGCGGCTGAACTTCCTCTTGAGAGGAGACGGTGCCCTTTTTCTCCGCATATCCGGATTCTCCCGTGACCGTATCCCTCCAGTACAGCGTGTATTCCACGTCAAGTTCATAAAGGAGCTCGGGATAATATGAATCATCAAGCATGACGTCATCCATTATTTGCTGGATCTTATCGTCTTGGGTCGAATAGATCTGAAGCCCGCCGTTGTAGAGAAGGTTGGAGGCTTCTGCCGCTTTAATGAAGAATTTGTCCTGAAGATCCTTTGAAACCTGCGTGACAAGCGCGTCAACGAAATAGCTGTGTATTGATATTCCTTCGTCGTTCTTGCCGTTTTGATCTCTAAGCACTCTGTCGTAGACAGGATCTTCAACCGCTTCATTGTACTCGGAACTGGTTATCATATTGAGTTCGCGCATTTTATCCAAGACCAGCATCTGTCGTTCCCTGTTGTTGTCAGGCCACCTATCCGGCGGATACTTGGAGGGATTCTGGGTTATGGCGGCGATTACGGCGCATTCTGAAAGCGTCAAATCGCTCGCCTCCTTGCCGAAATAGTTCCATGCGGCAGTCTGCACTCCGTAGTAGTCATGCCCTAAGGCTATGGTGTTGGCATACACTTCGAGAATGTGATCTTTAGCTCTTTCCTTGCTCTGATACGTCTCTTCCAGCATCTTTTCGTACTGTACAGCCAGGTACTGCTCTTGAAGCTTTGTGATGAGCGTATTGGAAGAGCGCTTCATCAAGTTGTTCTTAAGCAGTTGCTGGGTGATGGTGCTTGCGCCTTCTATCTCATCGCCCCTGGTTTCAAGTATGGTGTAGGCTGCGCGCACCATGCCCTTGAAATCTACGCCGTCATGGGAGTAGAAGCGTTCGTCCTCGATTGCTACAAAGGCATCCTTCAAGTTTTGCGGGATTTTGTCAAATGTGACGTAGACTCTGTTTTCGTCGCCCTGGAGCCGATCCGTTTCTTCCCCGGCTTGATTGTATATGAAGCTTGTGAATATATCTGGCTGCACCTGAAGCGTTCCCAATGCGGGCGCGCTGTTGATGACTCCCATGTACAGCCCGACTCCCGCCCCTAACGCGGCGAAGCCGCCTATCAGCACTGCAGCGAGCATGACGCGGAAAACGATCACTCCAACTTGGTTTCGAACCTTTTTCCGTGGAGATGCCTGCTGGCGCCTGCTTTTTACATTTGCGCCTCGCGAGTAGTCCATATGCCACACCTCCCATTATTGGTGATTTGCCGCGATGCCTTGGAAGCAAAGCGGAATTTAGGACTCCTAATGTGCATTTTGAAAAATCACAAAATATCTAACAATGTAAATGTGACTTTTGAAATTAGACTTTAAATTGATTGTGAAAAGTGTATAACAATCCAAGCAGCAAAGTCTGAATTTTAGTTGCAATTCAGGTCAATATACTTGAAAAGCATAGACTGTTGAAAATATTTCTACTAGATCGAAAAATGCACATTAGGAGTTTAGGATATATAATTTGCGTCTTCTTTAATGGCATGCCTCTTTACATCCTTAGTCCCATATTATAACAGAATCATCGAAGTTAAAAAAGATATAATGAAAATTTAATTTTTTTCAAATTCGTCATTTTTCTACAATTGCCTATGAAACACAGCCAGTTCGACTAAACAATTAGATATAACTTTGATTATCCATTTTTACGCAGGGAAAAACATGTTGAAAAAGCCAGAAACGCAATCATAATGCTCGAAAAAATAGGCCAAGGAGCTATCCGTGTTGAAACTTAAGCCGCTTCGAAGCTCTTTTCATGGCTGTTGACTGTTGACAGGGGTTTTGATAAAGTTTAGAATTAAGTTGCTGTTTCCCTTTGTGAATTGCTTGATCAGGCCTAGGACAGGTCGGCAAAGCAAATTCTTCCATCAACCAGAAATGAACGCTTATCAAAAAGTCAACTGCAAGCAGGCTCGTGAATTGGGAGTCCTGCTATGGGTATAATGAGTGGGCGGGCCAGGCACGGCGTATTTCTGAGACTCATTAGAAACCAGGCAATCCTGTTAGCGCAGCTTGCGAGATTTAGAGCTTATCCGCAAAAAACGGAATGCGGTAAATTTATGATTTCCTACGATTACATTGGCTAGAAATAAAACTTTCAGCCTAATTATACTGATTTTCATAGAAAACTGCTTGGAGCTTGGCTATACAGGGCTTAAATGGAAAAAACTCCAAAAAAGGAACATTGGATGAAAATCGGCATAAGGATAAGCTCCTAAAAGATGCTGAAGAGTTTTTCAAGCGATTGTTCTTTGCAACCCCGTAAATTTAGGAGCCGAGTTTGACTTCCAAGCCTCCTGAAATCACATGTAAGAATAAAGCGCTTCATAAACCAAATAGAGAGGTAATTATGCCAAAATTTAAAATCATTTCAGACAGCTCGTGCGATCTTCCGGCGAGCGTCTTAGAGGAAAATGATATTTCGCTTGTTCATTACTATGTTACGCTGGACGGCGGACTTCACTACATGAAGGAATATAAGGAGATCATGCCTGAGGCATTCTACGATGCGCTTAGGACGCAGAAATCCATAACGCCGAAGACCTCCCTTCCGCCGATTCAAGACTACATCGACGCTTTCCGCCCCGCTCTCGAGAATGGGCAGGATGTGCTCTGCGTCTGCTTGACGCAGAAGTTCAGCGGATCGTACCAGAGCGCGCACAATGCTGTAAATCTCTTGAAGGACGAGTTTCCCGGCAGGGTCGTCCGAATCGTAGATTCAAGAAGCGTAACCATAAGCCAGGGCATCTTGGTCATGCAGGCGGCGCAGCTGAGGGAAAAGGGCCTGCCAATCGAAGATGCGGCTTCAATCGTTGAAGCTCTGGCGGCAGAGTCCAGAATCATATTCACAGTCGACACCCTGGAGTATCTCCAGCGCGGAGGCCGCATAGGAAAGGTCGCGGCTTTCACGGGGACGCTTTTAAATATCAAGCCCCTCATATACATGAGGGATGGGGAGCTGAATCCCTTTTCCAGGGTCAGAGGCCGCCATAAAGCCCTTCATGAGATGGTGGAGACGGCGGCGCGAGACATTGGAGATGAGGCATTAAAATATACGGTTTGGCTCGTTCACGCAGATTGTTTGGATGAACTGCAGGCTGTCTGCAATGAACTCAAGCAAAGGCATAATATATTTCCAGATCCGCGCTGCGCTGTCATAGGAGCGACGATAGGGACGCACATAGGCCCCTCGGCCATAGGGATAGCATACATTCTGAAGCCTGAGTTTCTAAAGGGCCGGGAGCCGATATCATAAAGGCCGCTGGCATGAATTCCTTTGGCTTAGCGTCAAATAATCACACTTTTTTTGGACTTGGCATATAACTGAAAATATAAGCGTCTTTTATCACTCTGATTTCTTTTATCCTCCAGGCCCTTGAGGCTTGGCCGGGCGGTGGCCCGGCAATGCTTGCGTCCTAAAGGCGAGCGGCGCTAACATCATAAGAGCCGCCCGCTTCATGCATTGAAGTCCGCCTGATGAGCTCTTCGCATGGAGAAGCAGCCCAGGGCTTCAGGAAGATCCGCAAAACCTTGACGGCTTGGCATATGATGTGCGGATGGCTGCGGCAGAGTATATTGAGTGCAAGTCTTAAGGAGCGGTGAACAAGAAAGCCGGCATATATTTATAAGAATAATCCGTCCCTGAAAGCAGTCTGGCGCCGTGGCGCGCATGGCCGCCTTCAACAACCCATCATTTTCAAAGGGGGCTTTGATATGGATCTGAACGAAGCCGTGCAGAACGTGATCCAGTCTCTAGCTGACACAAAAGAATTCAGCGAGCTTAAGGCTTCAGTCCTTAAAATGCATGAGAATACCGAAGCAATGGAGCATTTTAACGGATTTCAGAGAAAAAAGAATGAGATTGTGCAACCGAAGGCGTCATTCGAAAAGTTGCAGGATGCCATAGACAATTTGTCTGAAGAGTACGAAAAACTGTATGCTCAACCTGAACTTCAAGCATTCTTCAATGCGGTGGATGCGTTCAATACGCTTATAACAGGCGTTATGAAGGATATAAACTCCGCGCTTGAAAGCATGCTGGATGAAGGCGAATGACAAAATAAATCGCGCTTTGACAAAACGTTTTGGATGATAAGCAGGCTCAAGCCATAAGGACGCTCGCTTTGCCGGGAAAATTCGCAGGCGTCAACCATCTCACTCTCTAAATACGAAATATAACTGGAAATGTTGCCTGCAGAGCTTTTAGCAATAATACGCCTTTACGCTTTATTTACGAAAGGAGGCTAGCGCCTGCCCCTAAGCCGTCAGCACTTTCATTCCGTTTCTCGGAAATGGGCAGCTCCAAGGGAAATGCGCGCGAGAAGCATGAAAATTTTATTGAACAGATTCCTGCATGCGCTTATAGCCTGCGCAACGTTTGCGCACAGCGCGGGGTATGCCTCGATAGCCGCCGCGTCTTCGGCGCCGTCCAGCTGGGCGGCGACGGAAGTGAGCGAAGCCGTGCAGCTCGGCATTGCGCCGTCGGATTTGCGGGAAAACTACCAAGAAGGCATAAACAGGATGGAATTCGCCAAGACGGCTGTATGCACCGTAGCAACCATTGAAGGGATAACCCCGTCCGAGCTCATATCCAAAACGAAAGCAGCCTCAATCTTTGACGACAGCAAGGATCTGTACGTGCTTTGCGCTGCCGCGCTTGAAATAATACACGGCAGGGGTGAAGGCATTTTCGATCCATTTTCACCGATAACCCGCGAAGAAGCGGCGGTGATGCTTCGCCAAACTGCTCTGGCCATAGGCGCCGAAGGCTCCAACGCCAAGATGTCCTATGCGGATGAGTCTGAAATATCGCCTTGGGCGCTGGAAGCGGTAGAATATGTGACGGGAAACAAGATAATGGTAGGCGTCGGCGCCAATAGCTTCAGCCCGAAGGGCGGATATACCAGAGAGCAGGCTTTCGCCACTTTCTTGAGGATTCTTAAAGCGACGCACCCCGCAGGAGGAATTGCCTTCGTCAACCGCGACTACGGCTTTGAAATAGATCTTCCTGCCTCATGGAGAGGCTGCACGCAGGTGACGGATGCCTGGGAAGGCTATATGCAAGAAGGAGAAGGCAAGGAAACTGGACCGATGCTCCTAATCAGGCATCCCCAATGGTCCAAGGCGCAAGAGCGCCAGGACATACCTGTCATGATATTCACGCATGATCAGTGGAAGCGGATGACAGTTGACGACAGCTTTCACATCGGCGCCGCGCCAATGAATCCGAAAGAGCTCGGCAGAAACTCCCTGTATATCTTCGGCCTGCCTGCTCGCTACAATTACGCTTTTTTGGAAGGCTCGGATGAAGTGGAGCAGATTTTGGCGGACGGCGGATTCCATACTTTGGAGCTTATAAACGTGGATCTCTCGTAAATCTACTGATTTGCACCCGAAAGCTCCTATTTTTAGTGCTGATTATACATGCGAAAGCGGATGATCCGACCTCAAAATCGTTGCATTTGGCTGCAAATCAGCATCGCATGAAAGCTTAACGCCCGCCCAATCAGCGGGCGTTAGGCTTTCATGGAGGTCGGCTTGGAGGGCTTAAAATTCCTCGAACATCATGTGATCCATATAAAGCTCCGTAAAAAGAGGATTTGACGAGAGCTTAACCTCTACTGCCGTTTTAGCTATGGCAGCGATGTCCTGGCGCGCTTTGCGGGAGAAGAGCGCCATGGCGGCGCCGAAAAGAGAAGTGTTTCCCACAGCTTTCGCCTTGAGCCGGGCGGCTTTTGGAATGAGGCCTATGCGCGCGCTTTCATCCGGATTTAGAAAGTTTCCGAATCCTCCCGCAAACAGCATCTCATTCAACTCGGAAGGCTCGCATCCGGAAATTCTGAGCAAAGACTCCATGCCTGCGGCAATTGCGGACTTTGCCAGCTGCAACTGGCGGAAATCCCGCCCCGTCAAGGAGATGCCGCTGCCTCCCAAGACAAATGGGTCTTCTTTCAAATATCCGCTGTCTTCGAGCGCATGCGTTTCCAGCGCAAGCTTGGCGGCGCTTACGAGTCCGGTTCCGCATACGCCCAAAGCTTGCGCTCCTCCGATGGTTTTGACCAAGATCTCACCGTTTTCTTCGTATGCTTGATAAACGGCGCCTTTTTTCGCAATCATCCCCATGCTTATCTGAGCGCCTTCAAATGCGGGTCCGGCTGCTGTTGCGGCGCAAGTGATCTTGCCGTCCATCATAAGAGCCATTTCTCCGTTCGTGCCGGCGTCTATGAGAAGCCATGGGCCTTTGCCCGCGCGCTCTGTGGATATCGCGGCAATGCCGCAGGCTATGTCCGCTCCGATGTAGGCGCTGATGCAATTCGGCAGGTATAGCTCTGCTGAGGATAGCTTGGGAAAAATGGAGTCCGCTCTAATCGATTCTCCGAAAAGGCTTTGCGCTGTGAAGGGCGCGACTCCTATCCCATGAGGATCGAGGCCGAGAAGAAAGTGAAGCATGGTTGTGTTTCCCGCTATGCACAGCCGCTCTATCCGGCTTGCATCCGCTTTCGCAAAGGATATAGCCTTCTCCGCCATTTTCCAAATCTCATCGCGCACCGCCAGGCAAAGGGCTTCCGGGCCTCTTTCGTCAGAGTGCGCTATGCGGCTTAAGACGTCAGACCCGTAAGCGGTTTGAGGGTTCAAGGATGTTTGCGTGGATAGCAGGATGCCATTTCGCATGTCGAAAAGCTGGAGCGCTATCGTGGTGGTTCCAAGATCGACTGCTATGCCGAGCGCAGAGCTTGAGCTGCCGTCGTATTCGGGCAGCTTCCCGAAGGAACTTGAAAGCGCCTCGGCGTCGCTCTCTAAAAGGATTGCCTCAACCTGCCCATAGACTTTGCACATGCATGCAAGCCTGAATTCATTGGGACTCTTGCCTTTTCCCGCGATAAGCGCCTTTTCCGCCTCCGACGCTTCGCCAATCTCTCCGGATGCGCGGATGGCGCATCCCCCGCAGGCGCCTCTGCCGCCGCAGGGCTGAATAATATTACATCCTGATGATATAAGTAAATCAGATAACTTTTCTCCATTTCTTCCGTATAATTTCATATCAAGCGTTTGCGCCTCCCTGAACCGAATCGTTTGCGCCTTTTAGGAAAGGGCGCCAATATGTTTAAAGCGCGGCCCTGTCAATCACCCCATAGCTAAGGCTAGGGGCTTGCAGCTGCAAGTCCTGATTGTAAGTCTTAAGCGGCTACGCTGTCCAAGAATATATATGCCGCTTTTCATCAAATGCTCCTTTTTTGGAGCTTGACTGTCCATTGAGTGGCGCGACTGATATCGGCATTTTGCGCTCGCTGTATAATCAAGCTCCAAAAAAGGCAGTTTAGTACGAAAATACGTTTTATGGACATTTGTCCATGACTCAAACACACAAATGGCTTAATATTTTCATCCTTAGCGGTGAAGCGCAGCGTCATAGGGGTTTATATGAAAATCAGTATAAAACCTTGGAACAGCATTGGCGAAGGGCAACCAGCCCTAGAAATAGGGATTTATGCGCTAGCAACGCAAAGAAACGAGCTACTATTCTAACTGAAAAGGAGGATATGCGGCTTCCTCTCCATGACTAAAGGCATGGGTATCCGCCGCATAACAACTTAGATTAAGTTTGCACGTTTATGAACGCGATCCAAATGCCGCCGCTTAGAGCAGCCGGCAAGACGGCCGCTTAAATGAGCAACCTTCGGAAGTATAGCATTTATATGCGCTTGAAGCAATAGAGGCTTCCAAAATGAAGCCTGTCGCGGTTTATACCGTTTTTCATTCAATGTTCCTTTTTAGGAGTTTGATTATCCATTGAGCGGTACGGAATGCCGATATCAATCGCACTAACTGTTTAGTCAAGCTCTAAAAAAGGCAATTTTGTAAAAATCAGCATAGATGCCGATTGAATTCGAAGCAAATCTTATACAAAGGAGCTGAACATATGCTTATGGAAAACTTGAGAAAAATAGCTGCGGCGATCGCATTGTGCATTGTAGCTTCCTCCTGCTCAAGCATCTACGAGTTGCTGCCCGGAGGCGCGCCTTCGCCGAGTCCTTCCGTAAAATTCTCAACCGCTGAAAGGGATGCCTATTTGGAAAGCCTGACAGACGCCAGGGAAGCGGAGGAGAAAATGAGATCCGCGTATCCGGCTGACATGAAGGCTGCGGCAGCGGAAGCTGGCGATGCTTGGGAGAAGGAGCGGGAGAACATTTACTCCAAGCTAAAAGAGAAGCTTCACCCGTCCAAACAGTGGAAGGCGCTCAGCGAAGAAGAAGCAGCCTGGCAGGAATCGAGAGGCGAGAGAAAGTCAGACGCATCTGTGGATGATGTGATTGTTTGGGTCAACGCCACCAAGAAGCGGACTCTTGAATTGATAGACGAATACTATTCGCTGGAGCCATCAAGACTGGGCGCGGGGAGTGTAGTGGTCTACGCGGGAGTTCTTCTGGGGGGATGGAACGGAGCGTGGGTGACGGCCAACGACGCAGCCGAGGGGATTGTCGGGGGAGAGACTTACAACCTTTATTCTTCTTCCGGGCCTGAGGGAACCGGCGAAGGAAGCGCCTTGTCCGCTTCGGATGGCAACTCTTTCGCAGATGGGATAATAATAACCTCAAACGGCTCGAGGTTTATGGATTTGGCGGTGACAGGAGAGGCGAAGTGCGGAAAGTATGAGAGTTTGAATACGAATCTGGTCAGTTACATAAACCTGGTTAAAAAACTGCTCTCGGAAAACGGGCTGGAAGATGAGAATGTGCATATCCAGCAGATTATAAAAACGGATCTAGAGAACGACGGCTTTGACGAGATAATCGTAGCGTCGTCAAATCTGGGCTTTGATGATGCCAAGCAGGGATTGTATTCATTTTTGGCTATGGAAAAAATCATAAAGGGAAATATTGAAACCATCGTGCTATTTAAAGATATAGAAGAGAAGACCCAGGTAGGCTTTGAGCAGAACAGCTACAGATTCCTGGGATTTTCTGAAGCTTTCGCAAGCCTCAACGAAAATGATGCCAACAATGGCTTTATGAGCAAGTACAAGCTGTCTATGGCAGTTGATGTGAACTTGGATGGGGCCATGGAGCTTTTGGTGGAGTCTACTCAAAACGCGGGGCGCATTATATATGTTATAAGCGTGGATAAAGCAGGCGTCGCTGAGACTGTGCTTACGAACAGGCTCTACTGAGTCTTTAAGCAAGGCTGGGGCAAAGAAGAAGAGGCGGGAATAGCCATGCTGATTTGCGTTGAAAGTTCCTATATCAGCTTGATTATGCAGATTCAATGGATGATCAAGCTAGTATAGGTGCATTTGACTGCAAATCGGCATATACCCGCCTCTTTTTTCATTGGCTTCTATTATGATGCGCGCACGCAAGCTCCTATTCTATAACGGCGATTTGCATTAAAATGCGCCTAGGATTTTTCTTGCAAATCGACTTATGGAGCGTTAAAGCGGACGCTCAAGATCAAAATCAGAGCATTTGATCCTAATAGGCATAAGCCTGCGAGCGAAATTTCCGCTTGAGTGCGCATTGAATATATGATTTGCAAAGCTCCGATTTTGTCCAAAAATGGCGCGTTTGCTGCAAACCAGCTTTGCAGCCGCTGCGCTAAATGATAGAGTTTTTCCTTATCAGCTTCATTGCTTCACGGCCTTCATCCAGCGTATCGATGTTCAGCATTATTACGACTCGTCCCAGCTTTAAGTCGCCTATTCTCTCAGGCAGATCCTTGGCATGGCAGCGGATCATCAGCGGCAGCCCGTCGTGCTCTTCAAAGAGCCTGGGAAGATCATCCACCGGCCTCGGGCACTTTGGATCCAGGCTTATTTCCAAAAGCTTCAGCCCGTCTATCATAGCGACGGCGGGATGGATGTGCCGGCCCTTTGCGTGGTGATGTATGTAGCCGCCTTCGAAATGGCTGATTATCTTTTGCGTGTAAACCCGCCCGAATTCCTCATAAGACTGCCTGCTGCAGAGATCGTTGAAATCCTCTGAAATATAAGGCGCATTTCCAGGAAACCAGACATTCGCCGTGACGCTGCCGTCTCCCGCCGCATCGCAGCGCGTGAACCTCTGAAGCTTTTCCTCAAGCCATATTGCCGCGTCGGCGCATTTGTCCATGAGTTCACGGACAAGCTCAGGCTCGTCATATATGTCTGTGAATAGATCATTTCCGCGAACAGCGTTTGCCATGTCGCCCGGACCGGCGTTTGCCATGCTTGATATTGCGAAGCTTCCGTCGCATATTTCTTTAAGAATTTGGTAGCCTTCCATTATCTTTCCGACCCAGTAGGCGCCTTCATCAACTGCCAGCCTCTCAAGCATGCTCCAGTCGGAAAGATAGGGATCGGTCCAGCTGGTCTCAACGCCCATCTTGACTGGCTGGCCGGTAAAGTAGGCGGAATTGACCCCGTAGCCGAAATTCAGGTTTAGAGCTGGAAAGTAGTCATTGTCAAGGGATTTTGTAAACTCCATGAAAACTCTGTGGCGTTTGGCTGCGTATTCAATGAACTCGCGCATCTGCGCGCCGTAGTCCCAAGAGTCGTATCCCCTGTCGGGCAGTCCGAAGGACTTGTAGTCTAAAGAGAAGGTGTACGGGCAAATGGTTGCGAGTATTTGGCCTGGCGTTCTGTCGGAGAAGAACTGCGCGTACTTTGCCCTGAGAGTTGCAAGCTTATCCATTTTTTCACCCCCAGCGGCACTCGCCGCGCTTTATCTTTTCCATTATTCTTTGACGCGTTTCTTCTCCAGGGGCGGAGAACGCTTCATGAAGCTTTTTAGAAAGAAGGGAGTAAAGCTCAGGCCTCCGTTCGCCAAGTTTCCTTAAGGCTACGTCTGGCTGGCCGGACATTTGGACGGGGACGAACCAGTCCGGCTGGCTTTTGGACTCGTCCAGATCAATTGCCGCGCATACGGCTGCATCCGGACGAAAGCCGGCATTCACCAGAGTCTGGCCCCAATGATCTATGACTCCGGAGTTTCCCGCGTGGCTTGGAACCCAGTTCTTGGCGGTTATGATGTAAACTCCGCAGTCATTGGCCCTAGTCCTGAGCGTCGCATCGCCGATTGCGTCATACCAGCCGTAACCGCCCGTAGGATGGAATATCGCCTCGGCGCCTTTTAGGGAAAGGACTGAAACGGTTTCTGGAAACATCATGTCATAGCAGATGGAGATGCCGATGACTCCAAAATCCAGCTCGATGACATTTAGCTCATCCCCCGGAGCTACATGCCAGAGCTCATCTGGAGGCACGTGCGTTTTTCTGTAGGAGCCCCTTTTTTCGCCGCGTCTTCCGAAGACGACGGCTTCATTGAAGATTTTTCCGCCATCTGGCGAAAAGAAGTCTCCGATTGCGTATATTCCCAAGCGGGATGCGACATCTGAAAGGCGCGACGCGGCAATGGGCGCAGCCAAGCGAGCCAATTCGCGGAAAAGCCCTCCAGGGCATGAGAGGAATCTGCTCAAGCCGCAAATGTCTTCAGAAGAAGTAACGATGTCCGCGCCCTGCAAAGCCGCCTGCTCTATCAGGGCGACGCTTTTTTCAAGGCACGGAAGAGCCCATTTTTGGAGAATGCAGTCGGGATCCCCCGAAAACGCCCTGGATTGCTGGTCGCATTCAGGCGGGCAGGGCGGCGCTTGCGGCTGTACCGCCCCGACTGAAACCTTTCTCATCTTTTGCCCTCCAAGGATATGGAAACCTTCGAGAGAAGCCTCTTTGAAGGTTCTTTGGCCTTAAGATCTATGCGGTATATGAAGTCCCCCCAGTTCCAGTGAAGGCGGGACTCGGTTATAGGAATCTCATAAACGGACGCCTGCAGGAGATTTCCGTCGAATCTAAGCGACGCGCCTGAGCCTTCCAGGGATATGAGTCCGCTTTCTTTGATTTCCGGCTTTGGCGAGGTCATGAAGTATTGATGGATGTCATCGGTCTCTTCTTCGAGGATGAAGCTGTCTTCTATGCAGACGCAGGGATTTTCCCCTCGGATAAGCCGCGCCTCGCGCTTTAGCGATATGATTCCAGCCTCTTCGGGGTAAGCCCCCGCAAGCTCCATCGACAAGCGGGAATCGACTGCCGTAATCTCGCAAAAGGCGCGCGTCGCCTTGTACTCTCCTCCAGCGCGCTGGAGAATGCCGCGCACTCCAGGGCAATTGTGGTATTGGGACTGAGTGTTCCATAATTCGTATCGCTTGGGGCTGAATGTCTGGGCTACATACTCTTCGGTCCCGATATCTATGAAAAGCGGCTTGCCGTCAGTGTAAACGATGAAATTCCCAATGTCATTGTGGTTGTGGGATTCGTCATTCCTTCCGGCTTTGGCTGAAAGGAAGAGTCCTTTGGGGCTTCCCTCATTTTCGCGGGCGATCATCACTTGCTTCTCCCAGAACCAGGAGTGCATCGGGTATGGCAGAGCAAAGCTACATTCAGCGCGCTCGTTTTCAGAGAATATTTCGTTTAGGAAAGCGTATGCGTGGAACCAGTCGTGCGCAATCGGCCTAATCGGCTCGCCCTTGGCTCCAAGCGCCATCATGCCTTCATTTTCCAGCGCTTTGCCGAATCGGTGGACAGAGGAGCCGACAGTGACGATTGCGTCTCCGTCAGCATAATTGACATAGTACTTTCCGTCTATATATACCTTGGTGATGTATTCTCCGATAAGGCGCAGCTTTTCAAGTTTCATTGCGTCGAGGACGCCTCCGGAAGCCGACTTTGCAAGCTCGAGGCACTCGAAGAGGCCTGCGCCCGCAGCGCCCCAGTACATGGGGCCCTCGTCGCAGCAGCCGTCGCCCGCGTAGGTCTCCAGATAGCGATCCAGGCTCATCAAGATTTTGTGCAAGCCTCTGCTGCGCAGAGTCTCATTTTCGCATAGGAGGAGGAAGCATATGAGAGCGTTGAGATTGCACCATGGATTCCAATTGTTAATGCGATGGCCTTTTTCAAAGCCCATCCACCAGTAGTCGTCCCTGTTTAGGTAGGGGAGGATGATTCTTTCATTGACAGCGCTTCTTATGCGGCGCCGGACGCGGGAGCTTATCTGATCAAGCTCGCTTCCGAGCAGATAGTCTGTAAGCGCCAGAAGTGCCGCGGTTTCTGAGGACGACAGATCCACTTCATGGTCGTCGGGGTTTGCTATGTCGAAGCCGATGCTTGCGAAAGCAAGCGGCGTAATCCATGAGGTCTCCTCGCAAATGGATATTATGCCGCTTATTATCTGCAGGAGGAAGCGGCCCCTTCCCTCGAAGCACTCGGCGAAAGCGAGCGTCCCCAAAGCGTTTCTGCGCTCCCTGAAACGCCTGTTGTGCGGCATGAATTCCCCAGAGAAGCGCGGCTCAAGGCAAAGCTTGGCTGTTACGGCGGGCCATTGGAACTCCAGAAGCTTCTCTGCGGCTATAATCCATTCAGCCGCCGTTTCAGGCGCCGCAGCCTCCCACGCCTCCCGTTCCGAGCACTTGGGAAAAGGATGAAATCCCGGAACAGGCATGTTTAATTCCCTTACCTTGGAAAAGCTGAATTCTTCGGCAAACACTGCTAACTCCCCCTTGCGTTTTACTGGAAGCCTTGAAATCTAGATTCAAGGCTGCTGTTTTGGCGGCCTTACGGAATCCCTCTCCATGAGCTTTCCGGAAATGTTCAGGTTAACCACGCCCTCTTCGGGATCTTCGATTAGCTGAACAAGGGTCTTTACCGCAAGCCTTCCCATAAGCTTGCGATCAATCCGGATGGTGGTGAGTTTGGGAAGGATCATCTGCGCCAGCGGTATGTCGTCAAAGCCTATTACTGATATGTCGTCGGGGATTTTCAGCCCTCTCTGCGAAAGCAGGTTCATAAGAGCCACCGCTATGCGGTCTCCCGCGCAGAACCAGGCTGTGGGAAACTCCTTCATCTCATCAAGAGACGCCTCGAAAGCTTCGGGAATGTCAAAGAGCTTGAATGACAAGCCGCTTCCTGTAATACAGTAGCCGTCGTACTTCGCAAGGCCGGCGTGCCGCATTGCCAGATTGAATCCGCACCAGCGCTCATAGACTGACAGAGCGGTGAATATGGGTCCGATGAACCCGATTTTCTTGTGCCCCATGCCTATAAGGTGGTTGGCTGCGAGATAGCCTCCGCTGAGGTTTGCGGAACCGACGCAGGCGATAGGGATGCTGTTGTAGGCTATGTCGACTGACAGCATTGGATATCCCTTTGACGCAAGCGCGGCCATGTACTTTTCGGAGAGGACGCCGATGCATATGAGTCCCGCCAAGCTTATGGACTTCGGAAATACGGGCAAAATCTCCTTCTCCTCCATTTCCTTCGATATTCCGGCGTTGACGGATATGAAGCCATGCCGCTTCGCTTCAGTCTCGATTGTCCAGAATATCTCAGAATAGAAGAAGTTGTCGTTGTGCAGGTATTCAGGCACGATGACTAAAATGCAACGGTTTTTCGGCTCAGCTTTGGCGGCGTAGCCGCCATAGCGCAACTCTTCGGCTTTTTCAAAGATTTTGCTGCGCAACTCATCGCTTACGCCGGCTTTCCCGCCCAAAGCAAGAGAGACTGAATTCTTGGATATGTTCAGGCTCTTGGCGATATCGTCCATAGTGGTCTTCTTATCGCCGGGTTTACGGTTTCTGTTTCTTTCGCTCATTGCAATCACCACTTTACAATTTATCAGATTTCCATTTGTTTGTCAAGTTAAAATATTCAGAATCACTGACTTTTTCCTATGATTGAGCGGAAGGCCATTTGCAAGATAAAAGCCTGATTTCCCATTAAATATTGACGATAAATTGAATTATTTGTACAGGTCAATCAAGCAGCTGACGATGCATTGCCAAAAATGCCATGTGAAAATTTAAAATATTGTGCATTATTTTATATATCTCCAGTTGACAAATTTGCGGGCTTGAGTTATGCTAATAATGATTAAGAAAACCCAAAGAAAAATAGCAGGGAGAATTGTCAAGCAGACTTAAACTCTGTAATGCTTTCTCTAAAGTTTGTCAAGCCTCCCAGGCAGTTCCAACAAATTTGAAGAAAAGAGGTATGTTCATGCTTGCACGAAGTAAAATCCTTGCGGCAGCCATCGCCGCGGCAATGCTTTTTTCCAGCTCCGCTTGCGGAAGTGCCGCTCCGGCTGTGACGGAAGCGCCGGAGACGGCATCTATGATGCCGGAGACGGCAGCCGAGCCTTCTGAGGTTGCGTCAGAGGCGGCGCCAGAGCCAGCCTATGACGGACCTGTCGGACTGAGCAAGTACAGTGAGATTGTAAGGCCGACCTTCGCCAGAATGGCGAGCCTCGATCCTAAATTCAAAGAGGGGCAGTCCTACGAAAACAACATTTGGGTTACGGAATACAGGGATGTATTGGGCATAGAGCTTGACACGATATGGTCCGCTGAAGGGCCTGACGCCTACAATGAGAAGCTTCAGCTGAGCATTGTCTCCGGAGATGTCCCGGACATATTCGTTTGCAACTCCGCGCAGTTTACAAGCCTTGTAAACGCAGGAATGCTTGAGCCGCTTGAGAGCGTTGTGGAAGAATGGGCCATTCCGCTGGTGGCGGAGAACCTGCAGGCTGACGGAGGAGAAGGCATTAGACAGGCCACGATCGATGGAAATCTCTACGGCCTTCCTCAGGCTTCGGTCGGGGCGGGGGCATTCCAGTTCCTTTTCATGCGTGAAGACTGGCGCGTAAAGCTCGGGCTTGAAGTGCCCAAGACCATGGACGATCTGTATGCCGTGGCGAAGGCGTTTGTCGAGCAGGATCCGGATGGCAACGGCATAGATGACACATGGGGCCTGGGAATAAGCAACAAGCCGTTTGAGACATTCTTCACATACAGAGGCTTCTTCAACGGCTTCGGCGCGTACATGAAGCAGTGGATCAACAACAACGGAGTGCTTGAAGACGGAATCATCCAGCCTGAAATGAAGCTTGCGCTGGCTGAGCTTAACAAATATTACGAAGAGGGACTCATTGATCCGGAATTTGTAACCAAGGACTCCATGGCTGTGTCTGCGGACGCGATTAGCGGAAAAGTCGGCCTGCATTTCGGAGAATGGTGGGTTCAGACCTGGCCCCTGCCTGACGGCGTGAAGCTGGGGCAGGACTGGAAAGCCTACACTATTCCATTCGCAGCTTCCAACTCCGAGAAGAAGCTTGGCGGAGTGGCGAAGCTTCTAGGTCGCTATGTAGTCAAAAAAGGATACGAGCACCCTGAAGCGCTGGTTAAGATGTACAACCTCTTCCAGGAGAGGGTAATGAGCCAAAACTACGACACTACTATATACAAGGGCGACGGAACCTATGACTTCCAGGGCCTCGCGCCAATAGCCCCCGTAATTGGAGTAGATCGCAATGTATATGACTGGGGCTTCGTGACAAAGGCTGTAGACGCAAAGGATCAAAGCCTCCTTGCGCCAGGCAACGCCGACCAGATTGACAAGTTCACGAAAGTCATGGCTTATCTGGATGGCAATACGCCGTTTGTTGAAGGCTTGACGGATGAGCAGCTAAACGACAATACGGACTACTACAACAACTACCGCGTCCATTATGGGCCTGAGGCGATAATGGGCCTGCTGGACTACTACAATAGAAGCGGAATCTTCAAGCTTGACGCCTTCTACGGCCCGGACACCCCTGCGATGCTTGACAATGCGGCGCAGCTTCAGTCAAACGCTGAAGAGATGATAATAAACATCGTTACAGGCGCGGAAGATCTGGATTACTTTGATGAATTCGTCTCTGAATGGAAGCTTAACGGCGGCGAACAGATGATCAAGGAAGTCAATGAGTGGTATAACGCCCAGTAGCGATGCTGGCGTTTTAGTAGCGATGCTGGCGTTTTAGCAGCGATGCTGGCGTTTTAGCGGCGAAGCCGGCGTTTTTTTGGCCTTGACCGTGGCTCTGGGATTGACTCATCAAATGAATTGAAAGAATCAGGCGGGGTCCAGCTCTATGCTTGGCCCCGCGCTTTTTGGCATTTAATAGTCGCCCCGCGCGCAATTCGCGCGCGTGAAGGCGCGGGAGGGGCTTCATATGGCAAAGTCAACCCGTCGGGCCAGATCCGTCCATTGGGGGCTGTACGCGATGCTTGTCCCCGGGATCATTCTGACGCTCATTTACTCCTACGGCCCTCTGATGGGGCTTGTGATAGCGTTTCAGAAATTCGACTTCACAAAAGGGCTTTTCGGTTCCCCTTGGGTCGGATTCGACAACTTCAAGTACATATTCAACCTGCGGGACTTCCGCAGAGCTTTGGGAAATACCTTGAGCATCTCTTCAATGAAGCTTGTGTTTGGCATGGCGTTTCCCATAGTCGTTTCCCTTCTTTTGAATGAGATCCGCTTCAATGGACTCAAGCGTGTGATCCAGACGCTCATCTACCTCCCTTTTTTCATCTCTTGGGTTATCCTGGCCGGAATAATGGGAGATCTGCTGTCCCCGTCCACAGGCTTTTTAAACGGGATTCTCAAGATGCTCGGATTTAAGGGGGTCTATTTCCTCGGAAACGCAAGCGTGTTTCCGGCTACGATGATTGTGCTTGATGTTTGGAAAGGCTTCGGCTTTGGAACGATATTGTACCTAGCCGCCTTGACTGGGGTAGATCCGAGCCTGTACGAAGCGGCAAGCATGGATGGCGCCAATCGGTTCCACCGCATGTGGCACATAACCATGCCGGAGCTTGTGCCGATAATTGTCTTGAACGGCACGCTCAGCTTGGGAAACATACTGAATGCGGGATTTGATCAGATTACGAACATGTACTCCACTGTAGTGTACAAGTCGGGCGACATCCTTGACACGCTGGTGTACAGAGTGGGCATCATAGGCGTAAGGGACAGCATACCGCAGTATGAAATAGCCACATCTATAGGGCTATTCAAATCCCTGGTCTCGTTTGCGCTCATATCAGCTTCATACTACTTGGCGCATAAATTTGCGGACTACCAAATCTTTTAGGGGGAGGCTCCAGGATGGAAGAGAATAAGCGCGAGTTTAAGCTGATGCGCCGCAGAGGCTTCAGCGCGGAATATATATTTGATTTCTTCAATATATTGTTCCTCGGCTTCCTAGCCGTCTGCTGCGTGCTTCCCTTCATAAACGTCATTGCTGTATCCCTCAGCGATTCTTCAGCGGCTACCGCTGGAATGGTAGGATTGTGGCCGGTCAAGTTTTCGCTTGATTCATACATGTTCGCCTTTCAGAAAGTCCGCTTCCTGCTATCAATGAAAAATTCCGCAATCCGCGTAATTTTGGGAGTCGCTGTGAATATGGCGCTGACCATCATCACAGCCTATCCGCTGTCAAAGACAGTAAAAGAGCTTAAAGGCCGGACCTTCTTCGCCTGGTTCTTTGTTATAACCATGCTAATCGGCGGCGGCACCATACCGACTTATTTGATAGTAATGTGGACGGGCTTGAGAAATACTGTCTGGTCCATGATACTTCCGGGAGCCGTGCCGGTTTACAACGTGGTTATCCTGCTCAACTTCTTCAAGCAGCTTCCCAAAGAGCTGGAAGAGTCCGCTGTCATTGACGGAGCAGGTGATTTCAGGATATTTTTAAGAATCATAATCCCCCTGTCTATGCCGTGCATAGCGACGCTAATAGTCTTTCAGACTGTGGGGCATTGGAATGACTGGTTCTCTGGGATGATTTACCTGGACAACATAGAAAAGTACCCGCTTGCAACATATCTGCACAACGTTTTGCAGCGGCCCAACTTTGACAATATGGAGCTTCAGGAGATACAGCGGGTTATGAAGATATCGAACCGTACTCTTTCCGACGCGCAGATTTTAATCGGAGCGCTTCCTATAATCATGGTCTATCCTTTCCTTCAGAGATTCTTTGTAAAGGGCATGGTGCTTGGAAGCTTGAAGGGATAAAGCCGGCAGGGGCGATTAAGGGGCATGGCCGAAGCCAAAGGCGCCGCTTCTGCAGTGAGTTGCAATTACATGGATTGCATATGAAAGCTCCGATTTTTGAAATTGACTGTACAGCGAGTGCGAAATGCCGATATCAATCGTGCCGCCCAATGGACAATCAAGCTCAAAAATCGGTGCATTTGACTGCAATCAGCATACATGCAAATCGGCATGTCCACGTTAAAGCGCGATTGATATCGGCATGCGCTCGCTGTACAGTCATTGCATAAACGGGCTAACCTAGGCGCATAGGCAAAAAAGAGGGAAGATTAACCCGTTTATTTAGAATAGGCTTGCCTCTTTTTGGCGCTTAAAAAGAGGCGGGGCGAGCCTGTTTCGAGCCGAAAGTCGAGTCTTAAATGAATCATTGCGTATGCGGCGAAAAGCCGCCTTTGCACAAGGCGGCTCTGAGCGATCTGCAAAAATAGCCATCTTAAGAGATGGCGTATTGGATGGAAAATACTTAGGCTGATTGCATAATTATTGTCTTATTTATGCTTATTTGCACTGGAAAGTTCCGATTTACAGCCAGGATTATGCAATTAATGGGAAATGCAGATATCAATCTCACCACCTTGCAGGTGGATAATCCGACCTCAAAATCTGGCATTCTGATGCAAAACAGTAAGCTTTTGCATACGACACGGTCCGCCCAAGCTGGGTTAAGAGTTTCCATATCCGGGGTTTTACTTTTTTGAAGTCTCGTTTGCATTTTGGTGAGTCCTTCATATGAAAACCTCGCTTGAATATATGCCAATTCTTTAGTCAATTGCACCTATTTGCAACGTAAAAGAGCTTTGCTATCAAGCTCCAAAATAGGAAATTTCATATGCAAATCAGTATAGATGTCGCATATTATACTTCCAATGCGGCAAGTTGTCAATATACCGATGGCTAAAAGGTGCGCTTATGCCGCTCTTTCTCTTAAAGCTACGATTGTTCCGAGGCGCTGAATGGCCTTTTTCAAAATCAGAACTGCATTATGCGCAAACGTATCTTAGTCCAGCGTCCGCCTGATTAGCGTATGAAGTTTAGGTTCTGGAGCTTGATTATACAGGCATGCAGATTTGCAGTCAAATGAAACGATTTTTGGATCGGATTATCCATAGAAGCATTTTATAATCCTACCCAAAAATCGGAACTTTCCAATGCAAATCAGTATGTCAATTGACTCTCGGACTTCAAATGAGGCGCATTTGACTAAAGAATCGGAATAGCCTCGCATGATGGCTCCTTTCTAGCCCGCTCAGGGAGTATAGATATTTATTTTGGGCATCTTCGCGACTCGTCGCTATATTCTTCATTCAAGCGCCTAATATCAACCCTTCTAAGCCTTGGCTGAAACCCACTGCCCAAAATCTATATCTACACCTCCGCTCAGGAAAACCGATTGATTTCGTACTCATATGTGATATAATATTTATGCTCAAACGCAGTTTAAAGACATTACAGCTCTAAAGACATCTCCTCGGCATTCCCCGCATGCGCTTCTTGCCAATCAATCGACAAGGCTCGGCGCAAGCGGCTGTCAATTTTCGCTCATTTGGGCTTGATGCGTGCCAATTGCTTAGCCGCGCAGTAACATTGAACTCTAAACTTTAAGTTCAAAGACGCAGGATCATGCTCTATAAGCATTCCATAATCCGTCTCTAAAACTAAGCTTTTATGCGATCATAGGCATGCTAAGAAAAACTGCGAGCCTTTACGCCGATTTGCTTCAATGCACCTGTGAACTTCATAAGCGAATCAGTATAATTGGCAGATTAATTGGGCGAGTGCGAAACTTTGGGCTTGACGAAATAGAGCGGGTGGCGCTCGCTTAAGCTTAAAGCGCCATGCCGACGATTTGCAGCCAAATGCACCTATGTCCATTGAATGGAGCGAAATGCCGATATCGGCATTTTGCACTCGCTGTATAATCAGGCTCCAAATAGGAGCTTTCAGTGCAAATCAGCATAAATGCATCTGCATAGCGGGAGGTGAGGCTATATGATTCACAAAATGGCGATAATCGGCCTGGGAGGAATGGGAACATGGCATTATGAAAACATAAAGGAAAAGATTCCTGAAATAGAGGTGGTTGCGGCTTATGACATCCGCAAGGAGGCTAAGGCAAGCATCCTCGAGAAAGGCCTGAAGCTTTACGGGACTCCGCAAGATCTTTACTCGGACAAGGAAATAGAGCTGGTTCTTGTATCTACGCCTAATGACACGCACATGCCCTATGCTATAAACTCTTTGAAATCAGGCAAGAATGTGATTTCTGAAAAACCGGTGACTCTTGATTCAAAGCAGCTGAAGCTAATCATAGACGCATCCGAGGAAGCCGGGAAGTTTTTTACGGTTCATCAGAACCGCAGATGGGACAATGACTACCTTACCATGAAAGAAATCTTCAAACAAGGGCTTCTTAGCGATCCATACATCATTGAGAGTCGCGTCCAGGGTTCCAGGCAGTCTCTTCACGGCTGGCGCGGCTACAAGGAAAACGGAGGCGGCATGGTTCTGGACTGGGGAGTGCATCTTGTTGATCAGATGCTCAATTTCGCGCCCGGAAAGCTTATGCATGTTACTGCGCACCTTCACCAGGTTTTCGCGCCTGAAGTGGACGATAATTTCATGGCTTTATTCCGTTTTGAAAACGGCCTCACATATTTGATAGAAATAGCGATGAACTGCTTCGTCACGCAGCCGCGCTGGCATATATCATGCAAGGACGGCACTGCCGTCATTGAGGATTGGGACGTAAACGGAAAGATAGTCCGCTTGGCTGACTCAGCCGCTTTGGAATGGGGGGAGGACATAGTCTATACCGCCGCTGGCCCTACGAGGTCAATGGCGCCTCGCCCCAAAGAGACTTCGCTGGAGCTTTCACTCCCAGTTCTCAAGAGCGATTGGGCTGAGTATTATCATAACATAGCAGCTAAGCTTGAAGGCAGGGCCGAGCTTATAGTGACGACCGACCAGGCTATGAGAGTCATGCGGACGATAGACGCCATTTTTGAGTCGGACAAAAGCGGAACAGGAGTTTGGTGCGGCTTTTAATCAAATGAAATAGGGGAATGAACCGGCTTCATGTTCATTCCCTTTTTTTTGCCCCTCCTTAAACTGCTGGCTTTGAACACATTAAATATCGACATTATTCGCAAATAGATCATAATAATATTACTAAATAATTCAAAGAAGTGTTGACAATTCCAGTATATGTAGTATAATGACTTCTTAGCGTTGTTCATATTAATTTTGAAACGTGATTTACTTAAGTATTGAAGCAAGCCTGAATATTTCTTATGTTTCAGACCCGCAGGCGGTGGCATTTATAGCGGCGGGTTGATGCTTATGCTGATTTTAGAGCTTTATTGTCAATAACCCACCGCCTAATATCTCAAGGTTAAAACCTTTTGATATTTGAGGCGAGAGCTTGCAGCTGCAAGTCCTGATCGGCTTGTCTAAGCTTCCACTAGGAAGCTGCGCCGTCCAAGAATATTTTATAGGCACTCCGGGGCGTTTGCTCCAGCTCCGGATTCTACGGTCTGTGGTTAAATAGCCTCAAAGGGGTAGAGGCGGCGCCGCAGGCGTATAAAACCTTGGAACAGCATTGGCGAAGGGCAGCCGGCCCTGGAAATGGGGATTTATGCGCGCTATGCGCTAATAGCGCGGAGGGATCATGATTTTATGGCTTGTGTTTCAAGCGAGGACGGCAAACCATTGATGCCTGCAAAGCGCCGTGGCAAGGTAAAGCGCTTGCTGAAGGATGGAAGGGCTGAAGTCGCGAAACTTGAGGCTTCTGCAATCTAGCTATTGTATGAAAGCGCGGAATATACGCAGCCGATAAGCCTGGGAGTAGATGCGGGAAGCAAGGCGATAGGAGTCTCAGCGACGACAAAGAAAGAAGATTTGTCAGCCGCTGAAGTGAAATTGAGGGCTGATATATACTGCTTTTCATATAAACCCCTATGAAGCTTCGCTTCACCACTAAGGATGAAAATATTAAGCCATTTGTGTGTTTGAGGCATGTACAATTGTCCATAAAATGTATTTTCGTAC
>JAISZB010000165.1 GCA_031269465.1 Clostridiales bacterium
ATGTTGCCTCTACAATTCGACGTATTCTGCAGTCTGCTTATTTATAGAGTGTTTTTGAAAATTGCACAAAAAATACTTTGCTAGACTGCCTAAAATTCCTTTCATGTGGAGAGCCTGGAAACAGTCTAGTACAACTAGATAGAGTTTATTATTTCGAACAATCATTATGGCTACACATGGATTATTTTCCTTTCAACCCTAAGTTTTCTGATGACATCGCGTTATTGTACCATGCAGGCAGCATATCGTATTGCATGTTGCAAGTAGCAGTAAATATGGGTTTCAATGAAATTTACTTCATAGGAATGGATAATAAATTCCCAAAACATGTTGCCTATGACGGTAGCGTTTTCATAAATGGAGATATTATGCATCATTTCTATCCTGAGGATACTAAAGGTCTGACAACCTACTCAAAGGAACTATCAGAAGCTGCCTATACCTATGCGCGAAAATACTGCGAGAATAAAGATATAAAAATACTCAATGCCACACGCGGAGGCAACCTTGAAATGTTTGAGCGTGTAGATTTTGACAGTTTGTTTAAATCGGGATAATCATACTGTACTGATTTGCATATGAACCCCTATGATGTTGCGCTTCACCGCCAAGGATGAAACCATACCCAGCAATCAGCTTATTTCCGCTAAATCTGGCAAAAATATAGGTAGCAGGAGACAGGTCCACGCAATGTTGCCGGTACAGCCGAAGTGTACCAGCCTAACCGCGCGACTCAAGACTCCGCCGCCTGCCCATCGCACCAATTCTCGTGCGAAATGGCATGAGCAGTGAATTACAAAAAAATCCTTAGGCCGTACTCACGACGATTCTATACTTCAGGAGGCTGTCTTAACGGAAGGCATTTTGGATGCAGGCTGCGGACTGGGCGCTCGCAAGGAAACTGCCGCCGCCTGCACCGCCGAATCGAGAACCGCGCCGCGATAGAGGGCACCGTCGTTTATTTGCGCCCTGGAGCCGACTTTCGGCGGGGGGAGACATTATGGCCGCGGATCAGCGATATATGCGCAACACTCGCGGAAAGATAAGCGACAGGGCGTCCTGTGCGAAAAAGGAAGAATAGAGTCTGAAGGTATCTGCGGCGGCTTACGCGGCTCCGCAAGACGGAGGATATGCTCTTCGCTCTCGATGGCTTCCCCGGTCCCGCAGGGAGGCTGTACTTCCGCAGAATGCTATATATGCTTGATTTATTGCCGAACCATCATAAAACTACTGAGGAGTACATCTACGCCGCCGCATCCGAGTTCGCCCCTCAAATAGAGCTGGTGGAGACGATTCCATTCCGGACGTTAGCCCGACCGTCGCCAAGGCCATCATAGGCAAAATAGGCGTCTATATGGGTAGCTTCCCGTATGCGGCACATTTCTGCCTGTGGGCCAGCCTGCGTCCTGGCGAAAATGAAAGCGGCTGCAAAAAGAAAGATATGCTGATAAATTTCGGAAATGCCTACATCAAGAGCGCCTTGTGCGAATGCTTCTGGGCATGATCCGCAAAAAGGGCTCCTATTTCTAAAAATTCTACTGGAAGTTGCTGGCGGGGCGAGGCTTGCAAAAAGGCACTGGTGACCGCCGCCTGCAAAATAACGGCAATTATATGCTTATATATGTTCTCTATAGTGAAAAACAGTATGAGAAGGCAAAAAAATATATGGGGAGTCAAGCAAAAGAAAACTTTTCTCTGTTATCAGTGACACAGCAGTGCCCATCTGCCGATCAAACGGCAGCTTCTTTCTTTTCGGGCGAAATCAATCGTCGGACTTCATCCTCGTCGATTTAAAATATCTTTATCCGACGAAATCTAAATAGAAAATGCAACCAGATTATAGTAAGAAATGAATAACTCAATTACCTACTTCTTGTTACTGTGCAGTTTTTAAATATGTACAAATTTGTTTATCTCATAACAAACTTATATGTCAGATAATCAGGCATACATATTAATTATACTTACGCGTATTAGTATCCTTATTGGAGCATAATTATACAGCGCTAAAGCAAACAATTATGCTCCAAATGGTTTAGATGAAAGGCTATAAATTATGATGATAGTCGTAAAGCGGGTTGATGCTGTAATTTCATTGACAACAAACTCTGAGATTTGGATGTTTACATGGGTGATTTCACGCTTTCAACCTCTATTTCGACTATCACCTAAATCATGCTTAGATGATTATTCTATCAAAACAAGCCTAGCATCATCTCCAAGCAAGCGCTTTCAGTATCTCTGCTATATTCCAGTTCAAGCGCATCAATGCAGAGCCCTATTTTTTTAAGGCTGAAATACTCAAAAGGGGATCCTCTGAAAAAGACTCCATCTTTTTCGTACAACACTATTTTTTTGCAGGACGATGCACTGATGATGTCGCAAAGGCCGCTGCGCACGCCGATGAAGAAACCTGCCGCATTCATGAAATCTACCGCTTGGCCGAGCGGGAAATAGACAAGCGTTGTATCTTCGATTGCAGGCTCGTTTGCTCCAGAGCTGTTTGTGCAGACAGAATATCCAAGCCCTTTCAAGCGCTCGGCTGTACGCTTCCAAAAATCATCCGGTAGTTCAAGCAGCGTATTGGAATATGGTGAGAGAACAACAGTCCTTCCTGGGAGAAGCCTATATTTTTCTAGAAGAATCAAGCCTTCTCTTTGGCTATTCAGGTACAAAGGCAGTTGATATGAAACTGATTCGTCAAGTTCAAAAACAAAATATCGGAACATCCTGTCAAAACTTAAACCTTTGTAACCTCTAATCCACTGGGTTCTTTCATTCATCCAGCCGTCATTGAGGATGACGATCCGCCAGCCTAAGCTGAAGGCACGGTTGCAATTGATGATGTCGTCTACTATAGTGCTTGAAAGTACTTCGATGTTTTCTATGCCGAATATTTCTGACGTTTTGCGGCACGCTCCGCTTACAACAACAAAAATATATTCTTTGATGTTCTTAGACTTTAAGTATTGCTCCAAGAATAGCCCTGAAAGGTAAATATCCCCAGTACCTGCATATGGCGCAAGAAAAAGAACGTGGTTCCTCGAATATTTTAGCGTCAGCCTGAGGTAGGCTAACCACCCTCTAGACATGCGGCCAAGAGTATATAGAAACAAGGATGCTCTTTCGTCGCCTTTTAAGTTCAAGCAAAATACATGCTTATCAGTTTCGTATCCCATCTTATTTAGCTGAAGAGTTATTTCTTTGTAATAAGAAGCGGAATATATGAGTATTGAAGTGGAATCATCAAAGGGTTCAATGACAGCTTCAGGAGTTTGCACTGTTAACCCAAAGCAATATTTGCCGAGCTTTCTCTTATCGTTGTCGATTACAGCGTCAGGCCTGAGGCCATTATCGAGCAATATGCGCTTTACTTCCTTAGAAGCCGCCGACGCGCCAAAGAGAATGATGCGCTTGCCGCTTAGCAATTTGCGTCGAATCAGTGAATTGATTCTTTTCTTAATCTTGGCCAATTCGTAGTTATCCATCAAGCCTCCATGCTTGTCCAGTTTCTAATGCAGTAAATGCCGAGGCAGACCATGTCTTCCAGAGTTATGCCGCTCACGCCGATTGCCTGGCGAGCCTTTACTCCGTATGGCCTATCGAGCGAGACTGTTATAAGCCATTGAGAAAAAAAATAAAATTCTGCGTAAGATATTATGTTTTCTATTGACTTCTCACTTAATTGCACTATGTCTATTATCTGCCCTGAATGCCTTATAGCGTTCGCCAGCACCCATTCATTTGCGCTCAATATAACAACGCCGCTTGCGCGCCTGTATTCCAGCAAGTCTTTTATATGCTTGAGGGCTAGGAAATTAAGCTTAATGTCATCCTCTGGCATTAAAAGCGCGAAAACTCCGCTGTCGAAATCATATTTCCTCTTAAGCTTCAGCCAGAGCCTTCGCCCGGACAGCGCAGAAAATAGACGCTCTAAAATCATAGATTTCCATCCTGTCTATACTGAAGAATTGCATATGAAAGCTTCAACATATACTGATCTGCAACCAAATGCACCGATTTGAGGCGCTCCACTTTCTCATTTCATACTTAAATGTACGATGTTGGAGCTTGCTTATCCATTGGCACGCTGGATAAGCAAGCTCTAAAATCGGAACTTTCCAATGAAAATCAGTATATAATAAAACCTCAAAATCTGAACTTTCCAATGCAAGTCATTATAGGCGCAATGGTTGCAATTCGGCATGCTTACGCCCAGAAAATTCTTTATGACCATCCTGAGAGCTTGGCGCCGATATTCCCGCCGGGGTGATTCATGCGCAGGGCGTCAATGCCTACGCCGCGCTCCTTGGATATGCACATGGCCAGTTCTTGAAGCACGATAAGATTAAGCGCTGTTGAATTGTTCGGCAGCATGTTCCATTGGTCTCCTTCGTGCTCAAGCTCCACTATCAGGCTGTTTGGAACCGCCTTGAACAAAGTGCTGGCGCGTGAGAAGGAAAGCAGCCAAATCGTGCAGCAACGCTTCTTCAGAAGATATACAAGATGAATTGATTCTGCAGTTTCCCCGCTTTTGGTCAGTACAATGACGATGTCTCCATCCTGCACCATTCCCAGATCCCCGTGAACTGCTGAATTGGTATGCATGAAAGCGGCCGCCATGCCCAAAGAGTTCAAAGTGCCTACGAACTTCTCGCAAATCGGCACGTTTTTTCCCAGTCCAGAGGCGATAATCTTATTTCCAGCGCCAAGCGCCGCGATGCAGTCATTTTTCAGCCGATTGAATTCATCTTCGCGCACTGAGCGAACAGCATCGCTTATGATGCTCAATGTCTTTTCAAAGTGTTCCATAAATTACAGCACGTCCTCCAAATGGTACAATCCGTTGTAAAACGCCCCGCATATCGAATCATAGTCCTGCCATGCGTATGTGGTTAAAGACAGCCATATAACCGCATGCACAAGTTTGATGTAATCCGGGTTGGCCCCAGACGCATCAAAGAAGTCCTGCTCCATATCCTCCCATTTATTGGAACCTATCTTTAGATTGACCGAGTTTTCAGCTATGGCCAGCTTGAAATCTTTCAAGTTGAATCTGTCGTAATTTCCTGATAAGGAATAGTACAGCTTAGCCCAGTCGTATAGAGGATCTCCATAGATCTCAGTGCATCCAAAATACCCTCTTGGGTCTATAAGCACAGGCTCCAAGCCATTTTTAAGAATGATGTTGGAAAATGTGCAGTCTCCGTGTATGAAAGCGAAGCTTTCGCATTTAAGGGCTTCCAGCTTGCGCTCCAAATCGCGATTGAAATAAAATACGTTGCGGCATTCTTTTTCGTTTACCTTGATTGTTTTTTGATCCGCAAAGGGAACTAAATCTCGTATCTTTGACAGCCTGCCCATAGTCTTCATATAGTAGGCCTCATAAAGGCTTAAAGGATCAGCGGGCTCCTGTTTTTTGGCGTGCAGATTCTTAAGCGCATTAGAAAGCTTGAGCAAGATTTCCTTTTTGCCTTTGCGGCTTGGATGGCAGTCATAAAGGCTGATGCCTGGAATAAGCTCCATTTTTATGGGATTGGCTTGATAAATTTTAGGGATGTTCTCCACTCCGAAAAACCCGGCTTGCTCATACCATTTAGCTTCCAGTTGGGCAAGCCGCCTGCCTTGCTCATCTATGCCCTCCTTTGTTAAAATGCCGTTACCGTCTGAGGTAATCCTGTTGAAAGGTCGGCACTTTTCCTGCTCCAGCTTTTCATATTCCGATAAAATGCCGAACTCTTTCGTCCCTGCAAGGCCGAGTTCCTTAAACAGAAGGCCTTTGGCCTGCAACCACTGGACAAATTCACCGCTTTCAGGAACATCGGAGATTTCAGCCTTGCATTTGAAGATGAAAAGCCCAGCCACACCATACGCATCAGAAGGAGCGTATGCAAAGGAACCGTTTTGATAGCTCCAACGGCAGGAAAAAGTCTGCGAAATGCCAATATAATTGCCATCATCCTTAGGAATCTCAAAGTTCTCGGACAGAATCAGATCCGACCAGACAAGCATGAAAGGCTCTTCATCGGGAATTAGTCGCAGAGCTTGCTTGATGCCTGAACATGTTCCCGTTCCGGAGGCGTCAATCACTTTGTACTTTACTTCCGCAAAACAGTCAAGGTATTTCCTCATCACATCTTTCTTGTAATCTGCGATAACTAAAAATAGCTTGTCCGGATATTTTTTGAACAAGTGAAACAGCATTGGGAGGTTGTGGGCGGGCACGAGCGCTTTCGGCTTGTTCTGCGTCAAATGCCCAAGTCGCAACCCTTTGCCGCCCGCTTGCACGACTATGTATTTCACCTTCAATGCCATTCTCTCCTTAAATTAAGCGTTTAGGTTTTAAAGAACAGATAAACCCTGAAAATTTCCTATAATCGCGGTTTGCCTTTTCGCAGCCAAACTGATTTTGGAACTATCCATTGGAGCTTTGTATAAACA
Organism: Clostridiales bacterium; assembly: GCA_031269465.1. Lineage (GTDB taxonomy): Bacteria > Bacillota > Clostridia > Lachnospirales > WQUN01 > JAISWZ01. The sequence continues at coordinate 6,442 of JAISZB010000165.1, forward strand.
AGCTAATCTAAACTTTCTGTGCAAACCAGCATATCTAATAATCAATTGCCTAATCATCGCGAATCTAAAACAAAACCTATGTTGCCATAGGTTTAGTATCTCCACTAATTGCCAATTTAATTCATAAATACTAAAAATTTGGGTTAATTTAGCATTTACAAAAAACTATATTAATTGGAACTTTCATATGCTAATCAGAATATAAATATTCTTGCTTTTATAATGACAACCATGGAATAGTTTATGCTTTGAGGCGAGCCGCACAGTGTCAAAGTGGAATCAAGAAGCAAGTTATTATATTAGGCTGAGTATAGATGAAACATGAGATTGCAGGCTGATAAGCTCGCTGTTTATTGCCTCTTAAAGAAAATGCTGGTTTGCATGTGGCTTTCCTTTAATAGACATGCTCAGCTCCGCAACAATCCGAAATGCCTTTTGCAGAGGTTAAGTATTTCTGTTCCTGCAGTGCCGTCAGAATTGCAGTTATTTTTCCTGAAAATCTCTATTTCCTTTTTACGCAGGGATTCAGACCTAATAGAATTGGAGCATTCTTTAATGACATCCATGAAATTCAGCAATGATCCGCCGTCTGATTCTCGGTAATAGCAGTCTGAGTCCCTTTGGCACGATTCCGCTTCCAAAATGAAGCCTTGCGCTCTAAGCGTCCTTACTGAGCCGATATCCTCTTTATGATACACGGGAGCCTGCTCTCGCAGCTTATTTGTCTTGAAGCAAAATTCAACCAGCTTATGAGTTTTATCTTCATAGGCGTAAATGGAATCGCTGATCTGCTGAAAGAAAAAGTAACGCTTGCCGTTGATGGCGCGGACGTCTTCCTGTGCAGTTTCGAAGGATTCGAATTCTTCGGCGACGGTGAGTTCATCGGTGCGTACATCTATCTTATGCACTTTGTTTGGAAGGCGGGGAAACAGCCATATATATCCGTTGCAATAAATGCTGGGTAGAAATGCGAATCTGTCGTCATTTCCGCCAATGGACGGCGGATCTATCCATTTGGTCGTCCCGGTTTTCGGGTTCCATTTTACAATTGGGTTAAAATGCCTTGGAGTAAGCCAGCAGTTTTCGCCGTCGAAGCAAATGCCGTTGTATTGGCTGCCCTTAGGCCCCAGCTCATAAACGGCAGAGGCAAGCGTTTTGACATTAAACTCGACGACCGCGTTTGCCCCGCAGGCAGCCAATAGAAACGAATCTCCAAAGTCCAAAGGATATAGAAAATACGCGTCGTTGGCGTCTGAAGAAAGTTTCTTAAGAGGTTCAAGCCAATCTGAAAAGAAGCTTAACTGTCTGGTCTGAGGATCCAGGCGCATAATTGCCGGATAATAGTAAGGGATGAAGTAGATTCCGCCCCCTTTCGCAATCGCCCCGCTGAAACTCTTTGCGCTTCCGGAGGAAAACGGCGGGAAAGAAATCATGTTTGCTGAAGCCGCCTCAATGTCATATTCCATTATTTTGTCCGCCCAAAATGGAGCGCTGTACAAGCGCCCCTCATAGCGGACAATTTGGCGGTTCAGAGGGTTGCCCCCTCTTTGCGGCAATTCTGCCATGAGCTTTGGCGTCCATGACTGCTTGTCCATTTTAAATAGAGCGTTGAATTTCTCAGCGCAAAACCATAGATTGTCTCCGTCGTCATAGAGATTGGCGAAGATGGCGATATCCCTGAAATCTTCGCTTGTGAAAGAGACGTCGAAATTTTGGATCATGACAGGCTTTCCCGCGCACTGAAAAAGAGCCGCAAGAGAGCTCCAATCCCCGAAGTACGCATCGCTTAAGGCTATGGCGCGGTGCGGATCAGGCTGATCATCGTATATGCCGAACCCGTCTTTTTTGAAGCTCTCTACTGCCTCTAGATATTGTCCAAGAAGATGGGGGCGCATGGATTGGCAGGCGGCGTCGTTAAGCGGATGCGGACGCCACCATATAACGAAGCTTTGATTTTTCTTGAAGCTTTCAAAAACGAAACGCAGCTTATTGAGGGCTTTCTCTCCGCTTTTTAGAAGAGCTGAGACAGTCGTATTGTAAAGTATTATTTTTTTTCTCGATCCATCGGCTTTTTCAATGAGCTTTCTCCAGGAGTCAGGCAGTTCATAATCCTGCCTTCTTGCGATTAGAGCCTTGTCGAATTTGGGAGAGCCCAGAGCGATGAACTTTTCCTCTGCGTCGCCAAATAGCCCCTCGCAGCCGCACTCCTTTTCAAACTCCCTGAAAACTCGCATATACGTGTTTCGCACGGCATCCGACTGGACAATCACCCTGTCGGAGTTTAAAACTCCGGCGCAGGCGCAGAACTCTTCAGGAACATCATCCACGCAGACGAAATAAGGGATGTAAACGAGAAATTCAGTGAACTGCTTCAATCTGCCGCTGTAAAAGCTGGGGTGAATGCTTGTCACATAATTGCCTTCATCGTAAGGCGAATTAATGAATATTACATCTGGGCGGCGCTCTTTGATATTGTATGTTCTCCAGTCTGTGACAGGCACATAGCTGGGGTGCTCCGCGCCTTCATAATGAAGCTGGCCGAAAGCGCCCCCGCTAAGCCTGTCATAATAGGGAACTGGGATGACATGGCAATCGCAGGAAGGATCGCGCTGCGCCGCCGACCAGATGGACTCGAATGAATCCCACATGCTCGCCTTATATGATATAAATGCGATTTCGATTTTGCAGTCCTGCAATTCGCTTAGCAAACATTTTTCCATTTCAAGGAGCTTTTTAGAAATCTCAACGCTTAAAGTTGAGCCGTTGATTTCATTGGCTTGAACTGGGATCCTTTCAAGCAGCCTTTGAAATTCTTCAAAAAGCTTTGAAGGCTTTGCCTCTTCTCCTTCCGCCAAGCTTATGAATTTTCGCGCCTCGCATGCCGCTTCAACGCATTCTGACGCCATTTTAAGGACTCTATCCATTTGCCCGCAGGAAGCTAGCCTTTTAATCTCGTCATGAGACTCTTTGAATGTTTTCAGCAAATCTAAAATCTGCTCTAAATGGCGCTTGCGCATTCTGACTCCACCGCCGTCCCGCTTTCAAGCCAATCCGACATCATTCTCAGATACATTTGGGAAAGCCCGTATTTCGGCTGCCAGCCCAGTCCCTCCATTTTCTCAGAGCTTAAGCGCCTAGTCACATTTGGAGCATAGCCCCGCTTTTCAAAGTCCGCCGGTTTCTCCATAACGACTGAAACTCCGTTTTTGGAAATGCCTGCTACCAAATCAGCCATTTCCCGTATTGTCATGCTCGCGTCTGGATTGGAGACGTTGTACGCCTGGCCATTTTCCCCTTTTGCGCATATTAATATCAAGGCTCGCACTGCGTCAGAGATATAGCAGTAATTTCCACGCGATGCCCCTTCTGTGTGAAGGATGATATCTTTTCCGGAAACGGCGCTTTTCGCGAACTGAGCCGCAACAAGCGTGTCATGCTTTGAAGAGCCTGCGCCAAATGTCTGCGCCAGACGCGCCATCTTTACGGGAACTTTGTGCTGGGCAAAATAGCAGAAGCACATGTTCTCGCACATTCTTTTGCTCTCGGGGTAGCAGCTTCGCGACGAATTCAAATCTATTTCTCCCAGCATGCTTTCAGACACAAACGGCAGAGCGGGATCCGTGATCCCGTACACCTCCATGGAAGATAGGAACACCATGCTTTTTACGCGTTTCTCCCTTGCAAATTCCAAGACGTTCATTGTTCCTTTAAGGGAAGTCTCGATGACACCCACTGGATTTGAAGCCATGTCGGGCGACTTGGCCAGGGCTGCGCAGTGGAAGACGCAATCAGCCTTGCCTTTTAAAGAAAGAGGCTCTCGTATGTCATTCCGGATGAAAACCGCGCCGTATTTCTTTATTAAGGGCTCTGCCTTTGATTCATCCCTGCCCAGCGCGAGAATCTCGATTCCAAGGCCATGCTTCTCGCTTGCAGCATGCAAGCCCCGCACCAAGGCTGATCCGATCGTCCCTGTCGCTCCGGTAACAAGGATCCTCCAATTCTTCATCTCACTCCAAGAAATGACGGGGTCGGATGCGATTTCATGCATGTCGTCCTCCAAAACTCCTGGCATTAAATCCGCTTCTGTATGCAAGCCTTCCCTCTCCCCTATTGTAGTGATGCGCAGTTAAAGCGTTCATTTCCAGGCCGGCCCAACCCAGCCATTGAAGGGCGTTATAATCCGGCCCCAAAATCGGCGCTTTCAAATCAGCATCCATATTCAGGCAGCCATTTGATGGGTATGTATACTGATTTGCAAATGAAATTTACTGATTCTCGGGCGAATGCGCCATTTTGCTTGACCTTCCGCTTTAATGCAATATATTCAAGCTCCTATACCTTGCAGTCAAATGCATCGATTTTATTGCCTGATTATCCACTTTGCCATTGCATATTACGACATCAAAATCGGAGCCTTTGATCGCAGTTCAGTATATAGGCGGCTACATATGCGAGTCAGTGCAATTGACGCGCTTTATATGAGAAAAGCGCCGGGTCTTCATCTAAAAGTTTAGCCTGATTAATTAAACTTTACACCCTAGCTTAAAAATCGAATTGGAAAGTTACGATTTTGAGGCTGAAACATGCAGATTAAGTCAGATGCGGCCAAAGGCATTTCACATGCAAATAATCATGAGCTATGCTTCATTGGATATCCATGCTATTATAGCTAAAGAAAATGCCGAGGATTGCCCCGCAGGAAAATGCGACGCGATTATACAGATTTTCATCAAATGTTCCTTTTTTTGTTGATTATCCAGTGAGTGCGAAATGCCGATATCGGCATTTCGCACTCACTGGATAAGAAGCTCTCAAAAAGGTGCTATCTATGAAAATCAGTATATCAACAAGGAATGCTGCCCCATCGCTACGATCCATAGTGTTTTGTAGCTTGATGGATACTGCTTTTCATATAAACCCCTATGACGCTGTGCTTCACCGCCAAGGGTAAAAAAATTAAGTCATTTGTGTATTTGAGGCCTGGACAAATGTCCATAAAATGCATTTTCGTACTAAACTGCCTTTTTTTGTTGATTATACAGCGAGTGCGAAATGCCGAATCTGCATTTCGCACTCGCTGTATAATCAAGCTCCAAAAAAGTAACATTTGATTGAAAGCGGCAGAAAATGCGCTCTTTATGTACTTAAGCTGTTATGCGCACGTTTTTTGAGCGGGGCATCCCCTTGGCCATATTTGAGGAGGGCGCATTAAAAGCACCGATTATGCGTCATAATCGGCACCTTTTGCTGCATGTCTTAAAAAGACGGAGAGCTTTCTATGCGCGCGTTTCGATGATGCCTGGACTTTGGCTTAAGAACTTGAAGACTATATCTTTTCCGTCCTCATCGACTTCTTCATTATCGTGAGGAGGGAGCCATTTTAAAACTTCATCCTTTTTAAAGGGAGAGCCTAAATCTTCAAGATCCCTTATAAAGGCATGGCCGGGAAAAGGGTCATTTTCGTCAAAGACTATTTTAACTTGATCTTCTGTAGAATATGATAGCTTCAATTTATCTTCTCCTCTACTTTAGGATTATGAAATGATTAATTGATATTTAGAGTAAACGAAAAAACAAAAATGCCCTTTGTTAGCATATAGGCTATTTTTATCATATGTTATCTTGATATATGTATTATATTGCATTAAAACAGTTTGAAATATACTTTGTTAAAATTTATATTGGAGGACGGAAAATAATGTAATGTATATATGCTTGCAATGTATTGAGCGATGCTTGCTTTGGATAGTCCTTAGAAATAGCTTTGTCTCTAGGTTAAAGTTTTATACTAAGAAATTTCAAAACGCTTAAGTTTAGGGGGAGTCTAAAATGCTTTTGGAAAACTCGCTTAAGTGGCTTGCTCCATGCTGATTGTTATGAAACAGAGAGTGCGGTTGCGATTCAGCTTGTAAAAACTTTTTTATTAAACTTCCTTTGTCATAGAAGAGATCCTCCAAGGCAGGCCAAAGGACAGCCGAATAGGGGAAGAAGCTGAAGAGCGTCGCTCTTTGGCTTCTTCCCCTATTCGGCCGGCGGGTTTTCGCTTAATTGAATCCCCTGACATAATTGAACTCAAAAAGCACTCCATCTCGGAATGTCCAAGCAAGGGTGAACATCTCCACATCAGTTCCTCTGGTGAGCACTACCTTTGTTTCTTCCATCAGGGATACCACTATATATTCTGAAGCTCTCAAAAGATCCATTGTAAGGCCTTCGCTGTTTTTTGTGAAATCTGATTCCTGGCAGTCCAGATTGCTTAGAAAGCCTTCATAAGGGGTCGTTCCAATTACCGAGACAGGGCATTCGTAGCCGTTAAGCCTAATTGTCAGCTGGTTTATATAGTCGCAGCTCGCTTGCTGCACAGCGGACAAAGGGACGTCATTTCCATCCGAGTAGAATGTCTGGCGGCCTTCGATGCCTCCGGTTTGATTATAGTATACTTCTCCATCCAAAATGGTGGTTGCTATTCCTTGGGCTGCATTTTCAGCCGGAGTTCCCCATGCCGCGCTGAAGTCATCCAGCGTAGCGTCTAGAAGGTTAATGCCTCCGGCAATCCATTTCTCATCGGGAAGGAACGGATTGGTGTTATTGCTTTGGTTGAGGGCGTTTTCTTCAAAATAGGCTGAATTGTCTACAGGCTCTTCTGTTGGCGCGGATTTAGTCGCATCGGCGGCTTCTCCATCGGACTCCGACGGATTGTTTTGAACAGGAGGAAGGCTCTTAAAGTCAAGCCATTGATTAAGCTTGTTCATAAGCTCCATGCTTTGAGTCGAGTCGAAGGCTGTTTGAAGTATTGGGATGGCGGTGTCCGCAACTTCAGGGTTTATGTCTTTAAGCCACCAGTACAGATCTGAGACTTCTATGAAAAAGCTGGCCTTGTGATCTCCTTGCGCTATCACCTCATTGTATTTTTGGGTTATCTCCACCGCTTTCAAAGAAAGCTTCGGGCTTTGCGTTTCTATGTATCCAGCTTTAAGAGCCCGCCAGGAGCTTCCCAAATCGCCTTTGGCTTCATAAGCCTTGGAAAGTCCAAGATAAGCCTCCTCAGTCATCGGATCCAGCTCGATAGCCTTGCCGTATGCTTCCAAGGCGCTGTCGTAGTCTTCTTTAAGAAAAAGCTTGTCCCCTTTAGAGAGCTGGCTATCGGGACCGCTCGCCGCAATGTAAAGGAGCCTGGATGCTATGATGATAAGCGCGGCAAGCACTGCTCCAATGGCTATATAGTATGCTCTCTTGTTTATTGAAGGATGACTGCCCTCCGATTCTGTGTATTCTGATGAGTCGTCCAGAACATCTGCATCCGGATCATCCATAAGGTCGCCTCCTTTTCACTCAATTAGATTTTGCCCAGTAAGCTTAGCTTTGGAGTAGTTTGATATATGCTTATTTTCACTTAAAAGATCCAATGTTGATCCAAAATCTGCACATTATACTGCAAAACAGCATATCTATACTGCTTTTCATATAAAATCATCTTTTTTGGAGCTTGATTATACAGCGAGTGCAAAATGCCGATTCGGCATTTCGCACCATTCAATTGATAATCAAGCTCCAAAAAAGGAACATTTGATGAAAAGCGGTATATCAGCAAACACTGATTTTAATATGAAATTATCTGTTTTAAGCTTGGCCGCACAGCGGGCCTAGGGATAATCAAGTTTCAAAATATACTGATTTGCTGTCAAAGAGCATAGATTTTGAAATCCGATATCAATTCCTTTTTAGGAGCATGACTGTCCACTGAGAGGCCCGATTGATATCTGCATTTCGAATTCGCTGTATAATCAAGCTCCAAAAAAAGCAGTTTTCTAAGAAAATCAGCATAATCAGATCAAAACCGGAACTTTCCTTGCAAATCAGCATGTGGCCGTGAATCATCATTGGCAAATGCGTCAGGGGAGGCGCAACCGGCGAGGAATGACCGCGCTTGCGGGACAGTTTCGCCCTTCGCCGCAGCTGTTCAAAGATTTGACTCATTAGGCGCCCCTTGCTTGGCTAGATGCTGCGGATTGGCATCGCTTCATATTTTTAGTCGTCGCAGCCTTCAAAAGCTTAGGATGGACAATGCGAGTCCTCCGGATGCAGGACGCCCGCTTCAAACGCCTTCCAGGCGTTAAGCGAGTCTAGCCGGCTTGCATGCAATCAAGCTTTAAATCCGAGTTAACATATTAATTAAGCATGAAAGAGAGATTTCAGGCATTCAGTAAAGCGCCTGAGAGTAAAATATATATAAGATCTTTAAGACTCTTCCAAAAGGTTCGCCAATCTGGCTAAGAAAATCCATTCATCAGATTTGGCGCAGGAGACTCCCGCCTCAAATTCCATTAGGCGGGAGAGGAATGCGCCCCGCTGATTCTGCATTTCTGCGGCTGGCCGCCCTTCGCCAATGCTATTTCAAGGTTTTGCATGTTTGCAGCGCTGTCCCTGCCCATCAGAACTGTTCAGACGCAAGCCGCAGGGTCCGGAACTGGAGCAAACGCCCCGGAGCGCCTATATATTCTTGGACGGCGCAGTCAGTTAAGGCTTGAGCTAGCCGATCAGGACTTGCAATTGCAAGCCCCCGCTTCAAATATCAAGGGTTTTAACCCTGAAATATTAGGCGGTGGGTTATTGGCGCTAAATTGCTCAAAACCAAAGGAGCTAGGAGCCATTATTTTGTCTGTTAATATAATATAACGTAAGCGGGATGATTTTTCAACACTTCTTTTAGGGAGGAGCCAACGGGAGACTCCCTTAAAAACGCTGTATTTCCAAAGAAAGCTGAATAAATGCCTCTTATAGGGAAGGTTTATCCTGAAATTTCCTCAAGCTGGCCTGACTTATCCTAATTTGAGACTGATCTCTTAGAGCAATGACAGGAAAAGGCGAGTCAACGGCGATTTATGAGAAAATCTGACAAGGAACATTTTGCATAGCGCAATGCGTCAAAAAATCCTTGCATAAAAAAACCGTATCATGTATACTTCATTTAAACTGGAAAAACATTTGCATTCTAAAAAACTTCATAGGAAACCCGCCTTAAAAAACCTCTAGCAGGAGTTGAACTGAGGAATGATATCGTATTTGCGTGAGGATCTGGTGAGATAAATGAGCACAGGCAAAAGAGCAATCGTCACTTTAATTTCAGCTTTAATGCTGATGGCATTTGTACTGGCGGCGGCCGCTGTTTGGCAGCAGGAATGGAGATACAGCTCACAGGCGGGAAGCGTATGCGCGGCGGTTGCCGCCGGATTCTTCGTTTTAACCATCATCTCGGCGGTAGGCGCCGTTGATTCGGCCATGACTAAAAAAGCTGAGAGGAAGAAGGCGCTAGCCGGAGCAGTAGAGGAAGACGGCAAGCTTGGAGAGCAGCTGGAGGAGAATACTCCTGATATTCCCGTAGATGAAAGCGTCTTTGAGAAAAGCAGCATAACCAAGCACATAGCTTCGGCTGGAAATGTCTATCAGCGCATAGCCAGGCGATCAGTAAATGAGAATCTCGGGCTGGCTTTGGAAGAGGAGCAGGTCTCTCTCCCAGACGAATTTGACGTTCTTCTAAACAAGCCAGGCCAGACGTGGAGGGGAAATGAGTATCCGCCTCCATATCAAACGTGGATGGAGAAGCAGAAGCGTCATAAGAAGCAAAGGCCTGCGGAGAAAAAAAGCGCGGAGAAGGAAAGCCTGCCAGAAAATGATCGCAAGATGCCGGAGTTAAGCGGCATCCCCCCCCGCTCCAGCCTCAAGGAGGAACTCAAAAGAGCCTTGACGGAGCCTTCACGATCCTTTGATGATGACGATCCAAAGCGCGCCGACGCAGCGGCCGAAATAAGTTCCATAACCCCGCTTAGCGCTGACGAGGTTGGCATATTCAATAGAATTATAAAGCCGGTTGCGGAGAAGAAAGAGCAGCAAATCGCTGATGAGATTGATCTGTTCAAGAGAAAAACCAAATCAAACGCTAAAGCCGCATTTGAAGCTGCGCCCGAAGAAGATGACTCCGAGGAATTTAAAGCGCAGCAGAAGAGCTTAAGCGCCGCTCCCTCAGATAGAAACGCAAAGCGCCGGGTTCAGGAAGAAAAAAAGAAATCTGAAAGCCCGTCTGCAGGCGCCTTGTGGAAAAGCAGGGCGGAGGCAAGAAAAGCTGAAGCGCTCAAAAAGAAAGCTTCTAAAGAGGCTCTATCATCGAGCGGCGAAAAAGGCAAGAAAAATGGTTCAAGCCCGCTGGATGCCGAGGTTGATTCAAAGAAAAAGGCTGCCAAGAAAGATAAAAAATTTGAAACAAAAAGCGAGGGCATGCTATATGGCAACTCTCGCAGAAAGTTGGCTGCGGACTATGAAAGCGGCTTGGCAGGCGGAAGGCCTGAGGATGCGGATATTAGGGACGGTGATGGATTAAGCGCTGTAAAGCCGCATATAAGGCTAACTTGGTTTGAAGCCGGAGTGCATAAGTCTCAGGATATATATCAATTCCCTGCTGATATAGGCAGAGATTCAAAATGCAGCGTCTACATATCTGAGCCTGGAATCAGCCGAAGGCATGCCAGGCTCGACAAGGAAGGCCTCAGCTTTACAATTGAAGACCTGGCGTCTCTAAACGGCACTTTCATGGAAGAAGAGCTTGTCATCGGAAAGACAGAGCTTCCTTCCAAAGCTGAGCTAGTAATGGGGCGGGTCATTTTGCGGGCAAGCATTGTAGAGCCGAAAAAATAAAATCTCCCTTTCACTCAGTCGCGCAGATGCCGCAAGAGAATCCATTTTCTCTTGCGGCATCTGCGTTGCCGAGACCCCGCATTTAATCCGCTCTTTAATCATATGCAACTGAAACCAGCTCAACAGAGCTGCTCCAGGAATCGATATTGTCCTGCGCCGGCAGAATCTTTACATCAAAGACATTCATCGCCCTGAATTCAAACTTCGAATTATTGGTAAAATTTTCTTTCTTCAATTGGATTGTTCCTATCTTGCGCCAAGACTTCTTTGCGAATCTTTCATTGAATCTGGCTGAGGGCTGGCAGTAGGCATATACATCCCAGCTATGCTCCTCGTATTTTTCAATGGGTTCTCCTTCAGCCGTTTTCAGATCCTTGGCGGATATCGCAACTTCTATTCCGGTGCATGACAGAAAAGAGAAGGCAGGCGAGCTGGAATCTGAAAAAAAGCTGAGCCTGGAGTTCTCCGTGATCTTCGGAGGCTTCAGCTCGAAAAGCGATCGTTCATTAGCGCTTTTGACAGTGAGTTCGTTTATTGACTTGGCTTCATAAGGTATGAAGATTATGTCTCCCGGTGCAAGCTCATAGCCAACGGGATGCCCTGTGGCGATCAGAATCCTGGGCGCCATGCGGGAGTCCAGGTAGAACTTCTCTGAGATGGATTCAAGGGTGTCTCCTGATTTTACCATATAATCAACTCCATTCCAGCTTCTGATGAGATCCATGCTCATGGGAGTTGAGTTGTCCTTTGCAGCAGCTATGTCTACAAAGCAGGTCGGAAGCGCAGACATCAGCCAGTCAATTTGGCTCTGGGACAAGGGGTTGTCTGCAATGTTCAAATATTCAAGCTTTCTAAGAGAAGCCAGAAGCTCTATTCTGTCTATGGAGTTGCCGTGCAGATCCAGCTCTTTGAGGTTTGCCAGGCGAACCAAAGATGAAATGTCAGTAAGCCCGCAATCTCCCAGCATCAGCTTTTCCAGGGAGAAAAGATCTTTCAGGGGCTCTGCGGATGTCACGGGATTTCCGGTTAAATCTAAATATTTGAGCTGCGATAATTGCGCTAAGGGCCCTAGGTTCTCTATGTTGTTGCCGTTGAGATCCAAAAGCCTGATTAGCGTTAGCTCTGAAAGCTGTTCTATGCTAGTGAAAGATTCATTGGGAAGACGCACTATGGTGGCATGTTCTCTATCTATTCCCAATTCGTGCAGATTTAGGCTTCGCGGTTTAGGCGTGGGCGTCGGCGTGGGCTTAGGAGGCATTGTTTGTATGGGAAGGGCTTCCGCTCCTAAGAGCTCTTGCTGCATGCTTTCCTTCGCGTTAATTATCAGTATGGGGACAATGGCTGAAGTAAGCATGCCTATTGCCAATATTGCTAAAAACATGCCTTGCTTTCTAGTCAAAAGAGGATTTGGGAGTTTTACCTCCTGTAATGACTTCTGCGCCATGGCGTATTTATCTTTTGCAAGCTTAATGAAGGCCTCGGCTTTGCGCATCAGGAAGATGAGGGCTTCTGAGAATTTTGCCGCAATAAGCTCAGCCAAGCTTTCCGCCTTTGGGACGATATAGTTTAAGGCCTCCTCCACTTTCTTCTCCGCCTCGGGGAAGCGCCCAACCGTCCTCTTAGACTCGAGCTGCCGGGGCTTTTTGGCCTTTTTTCTTCGCTGCGCCTTTGCTGCGGCTTTCTTTCCCTTCGGTCTTTCGCGAGCGGATGCTTGCTCCTTGCTGGATTGAGTTTGAAGTTTGGGAGGCTGCTCCTTGGCTGCCTGGGTCTGAGGCATAAGGGGCTGCTCCTTGGCTGCCTGGGTCTGAGGCTTAAGGGGCTGCTCTTTGGCTGCTTGGGTCTGAGACTTAAGAGGCTGCTCCCTGCCTGCTTGAGTCTGAACTAGAGATTCGTTATGAACCGTAGATTCATTTTGGGTCATAGTTGCATCATAAATTAAGTTTGCATTGTGCGGGACATCCGCATGCTCTCCGGCTTGCGCCTGCGTCTTTGAAGGATGCGCCCCGGTTTTCTCCCGCAGATGCTCTCCAGCCTGGCTTTGCGCATTTTGCGCGTTATCTTCTGAAAGCGTCCTCGAATTGATCGCAAGCAACGTGTCTTCTTGCCGGTCATTCAGCAAATCTTCGGGAGAAATCGATCTTAACTGAGAAGATTTTCCTGAAGTATGCTCGGAATCCTTCGGCGGCTCTCCGGCAGGTTCAAAGATCGCGGGAATTGTTGAGAGTTCGGTTCGCCGCTCGGCTTCGCCGACTGCCATAGGATCGAACTCTGTTGTCGAGACTAATTCAGGAAAGAGCAGCTTGCTTTTCTGAGCCAGGGAATTGGCGGAAGCAGGCGCCTCCCCGCCCGCGACAGGTTCTGCCTCCAGTCCTAAAAAGCTTTGGAGAGCGCGCTTCATTTCTGCGGCGCTTAAATATCTTTCCTGCCATTCATAAGATACCGCTTTTAGGACTATTTGGTTCATTCTGGGAGAAACCCCGTTTATGGGGGGGATTGGCGCGCCCCTGAGCCGCGTCATCATGGCTTCGTCCCTGTCATTGGGAACTACCGTCGCCTTGTCAGGCATGAACGGAAGGCGGTTGTTGTTTAAAAGGCGGTACATGACAATTCCGAGGGCGTATGTATCTACTGTTGCGTTGTAATTCTTGCCGCAGTATATTTCCGGTGCCATGTAGAGGAAGGTGCCCCTCTTGGAGAGAGCGCCCGCATTGTTTTCCATCTGCCTGGCGATTCCGAAGTCGCCTAGCTTGAAATCTCCGAAAGGAGATATGAATATATTGTCGGGTTTGATATCTCGATGTATTATGCTCCTAGATTCGCAAAGCTCCAATGCCTGGCATAGATCGATGCCCAGCTTGGCCACAAGAGCCTCGCTTGGCTTTTTATTCAGAACCCAATCAGCAAGGCTTGTCAGAAGCTCCATCCGTATGAGTATAATCCATTTCAGCTGCACCGCTTCTTCTATGACCATGTGATCTTCTATGCTCACGACATTGCTGTGGCCTTTGAACATGTCCATCAAGTCGATTTCACGAATGATGTCCGCAACGAAAGCCCTCAGGAAAGCCCGCATGGCGGCGTCGTTCATGCCCTCTCTGCGCATGGCCGTCAAATCCGCGTCGCCGTGGGGTATCTCTATGGCTTTGACTGCTGAGAAGTAAGATTTTCCGAATTCCTCTTTCTTAACCCGATATACATTACCATATGCTCCTTCGCCGATTAGGCGGTCTGAACGCCATGCACCCCATAAGGGCTCGTAATCTTTGATGTCCATTGCATTACCTCGTTCCGAATTCGACGTGCGGTGATTGGGAATGATCGCTTGCCGATAAAAGTCCGTTGCAATAAGGGACGGCGTCATTTGGCATTATTTCAACTGCGTCCAGCAATGCGCCTTTGATATTAACGCTTATGTGCAGATAAGCGGCTTATTTTCTTTTCGGCAGGCGCTTCGGGTTTGCGTGCCGCAATAAATATGAAAAATGTCTTTCCCTGATGTATAAGCAGAATAACTTAAGAGGCAATATGTAGGCAAAAGGCAAAAACCGTCATATTATAAAAGTATCATTACTAATAATAACATTTTAAAGAAAAAGATTCAATACGCTGGCATTTGGGGTTTGCAGGCGCTTTTTGATTTCATGCTCCGAAAGACTGGCCATGGAAATGCTTTAGCTTGGAGTTTTCAAGGAAATTTGAAGCTGTCTGATAATATTGGAAGCCGCGGTTTTTTGCACAATCCTTCAACCCCTAAAAAATTTCATAAATTGACTCATACTGGAATATGCTGATTAGCAATATAAATCATTTGATTTGCTGTCGGATAATCTACTGAAACATTGAAAATCCGACAGCAAATCTAACCTCTCATGATATAGACAATTAAGCGAATCGCAGTTCTTTGCTCGTTAGCTCTGCTATACCGATTTTCATCAAATGATCCTTTTTCCTGTTGATTATCCATTGAGCGTCGCGATTGATATCTGCATTTCGCACTCGCTGTATAATCAAGCTCCCAAAAAGGTAAGTTTCTATGAAAATCAGTATACCTTTGAGCATAGCCTTTTACGACTCTTAGAAGTCAAAGGGTGCCTTGCGCCCGGATTTAACAGACATAATAACAGGGGCTGATGAATGGAAAGCAAATGCCTTCAAGTCATTCAGTAATCCAGCCTGCGTAGAAGCGCAGCTGTTGAAAAGAGCAATGCTGTAGCGCAAGATAATACTCCTAAATAAAATCCCAATCTAAACATGTTAACCTCCTAACGAATGCGATTTTAATAACAAATGCATTTTTCAAAACCAAGTTTTATATATCTATATTGTCTGCCAAAACACTACTGATGCATCAAGGATTTCAGTGGAAAAAACAAGAGTTAAAGAAGAAGCGCTTGAGGCAGAAAAGCATGGAAAAGTCAAGGATTTTGGAGTCAGCAACGCTGTTTTGCAGTCACTTAAGCCTGCTATGGAGCTTGATTATCCATTTTCGAGGCGCGAAATGCCGATATCAATCTCACTGGCTAAACGGATAATCAAGCGCCAAAATCGGTAAATTGGACTGCAAACCCCCGGTACTGAGCAGCCTGAATAAAGCCCCGCTTATGGAAAATTTAACTTTTTAGGGTAAATCCGGACTTTCCACTTGAAAATATCAGAATTTCAGGTTAATATGTATAAAGGAGTCGCACGCAGCTTTATTCAATTCGCTTGTTCGTTTTAAAAAATTTTTAAAACCTGCACTAAAAGCCTTTCACAAACGATGACATATGGTGTAAAATATAAAGAGCGTTGTTAGGGGTATATGCTTAGTCATTTAGCTTTTCAGATTGTTTAGTATCGGTTCCCTTTTTACCGAGGTAAAACGTTTTTTTCCTGGCTTAAATCCCCCGGCCTTTAATGATGCGCGTATGAAGCTTGACTTGCCAGAGCGCAAGCGGATGATCAAGCTTTAACATGCATATATGCTGGCTTTGCATATGAGGCTTCCTGCTACGGGGCTTGGCTGCGGCGGGTGAAAGCGAATGATAAAGCCGGCCAATGAAAGGATCATTTGACTGCAATTAAGCATAGATTTAGCGTAGCCGCTACTCTCTAACCGCCTGTCGTCGAGATTAACGCCTCAAGAAGAATTCTGCCTATTAAATTGCCGTTCATGCTTTAGTTTCGTTTCGAGAGTCTGAATCATAGACTTGTCTGAATCATCAGACTTGTCTGATACATCATGCATATGCTCGGTCAATAATGCGCATGTGGAAGCTGGCATTGCCTCTATGTGTTTATACTTAATAGGCGCAAAGGCTGTTCTGCCGTTTGCAAGGAATTCGCTTCATTTGCTGATACGCTTCAGCGCTGCCGCAACCTTCTTGGGTCGGCATTTATAGTTAGGGGTGCAGGCTTTGATAATTGAACTTAAGTATCACCATCTAAAATATAGCAAATCAATTGTCTTGTTTTAGCATCCTAACGCCAAGGTTATATATTTTTATCACAAAAGAATCAAGTCTAACTCGTCGATTATGCTTTGAGCTAATAATCAATTACGCATTAAAGCTAATTTTATTCTAAAGAGAAAGCCCATTTAGACATTTGTTGCTCTTGCACAGTATTTTATTGTAACTCTAAGCAAAAGGCTAAGAGGCAAAAGCGGATGCATTAGACGGGCGCCATAAAACAGAAAATAATTTGGAGGCGTAAGACATGGAGTTAACATTTGGGAGCTTTATCACAACGAGAAGGAAGCAGCAGGAAATACAAATGAAAGATTTTGCCGCTGAGCTTTCTTTCACGCCAGTTTACATCTGCGATATAGAGAAGAGCAGAAGGCCGGCTCCGGCGCCGCATGTTCTTGAAAAGATGGTGAAGCTCCTACATCTCACAGATGAAGACAAATACCTCTTCTACGATTTGGCAGCGCATACCCGAAAAGGCGTATCAGTCGATCTTACAGATTACATCATGGAAAACAATCCTGTAAGATCCGCGCTTAGAAAGGCAAAGGAGCTAAACGCCACAGATCAAGACTGGTGGGAGTTCATTGAGTCTTTAAAAGAAAAATATCAATAGAAGCAGAAGACATGCGCGCATTCAAGCTTAACCGATTCGAATTACTGTCACCGCGCCTGGGATGATTCTGCATTTCATTCTTGAGCGCATTAGGAAATGCGGCTGATATGCCTGCAAGTACAAGGCAAGCGTTAATTACGCCTGAGGCTGTAAGCGACTTTTTGCTGCTTATCATAATGAAAAGAGGTTTTATCATGGCTTTTGCCCTGCCGGCATATAATGCGCCTGATTTTTCAAAGCTTATAAATTCTCCTGACGCTCGACTAAGCGCCGTCGAGAGCGATGGAATTCTCCCTGATGGATATCACGCCACATCCATATATCCTGAGTACTACAAGATCAAAGGAAAATGGAAGCTGGCCGAGGATAGCCGTATGGACTGCGTCGCTGCCGTCACCGACAAAAAAATTTCAATCGTTGAGGCTCGAAACGTTAAAAAAGGCGACTTGATTGTGATAGGCCGCACAAAGTGCGGAGAAGAAGGCATCTATCTGAATGCCAATCCATTTAGGCCTCGGGAGGAAGCATCTGAAAGCTTTGCTTTCAGATCTGGAAGAACCCGAGAAACTGCTTTTTCCATGGATTATGACAATTTATACAATCTGTTGTCATACGAAAAAGATCACGGCAATATTCTATGGGTAATGGGTCCGGCATTCGCATTCGATTATGATGCAAGGCGGGCTATGCAAGCCTTGGCGGAAAACGGGTTCGTGCACGGGATTCTGGCTGGCAACGCATTGGCGACGCACGACTTGGAGGCTGGATTCTTCAAGACTGCGCTAGGGCAGGACATATACAGCCAAAAGACCGTCAAAAATGGGCATTATCATCATTTGGACATTATTAATAAGGTTCGAAAAGCTGGCTCCATAAAAGACTTCATCTCTGAAGCTGGCATAAAAGACGGAATAATGTTCAGCGTCATTAAAAACGACATTCCGTATGTACTTACTGGATCTATTCGGGATGACGGACCGCTTCCGGAAGTCATATCCGATTCATATGAAGGCCAGTTCCGAATGAGGGCGCTTGTAAGGAAAGCCACCACTGTAATATGCATGGCGACTCAACTTCACGCCATTGCCACTGGAAACATGACCCCGTGCTTCAGAGTGAAGGATGGCGCCGTGCGTCCGCTTTACATCTATGCTGTTGATATATCTGAATTCGCGGTGAACAAGCTCGCTGACAGAGGGAGCCTGAGCGCTGTGAGCATGGTAACGAATGTTCAGGATTTTGCCGTGCACTTGGCGCGAGGGGTCATAAAGGAGTATGCGTAAGAGCATATGCTGGAGGCAATGCCGATTGCAGCCAAACGCGCTCAGACTGTCCACTTTCAATGCGCGAAATGCCGATACCGGCATTTCGCGCATTGAAAGTGGATAATCCAGCTCAAAAATCTTTGCGCGTGACTGCGGCTCAGTATAAGAGAAAGGCCTCCATCCATAGCGGATAGAGGCCTTTTTGCTTTGATGGGTCAATGGCAGCCTCGTCGGCTATACTGCTTTTCATATAAAATCGCATTTTTTGGAGCTTGATTATACAGCGAGTGCGAAATGCCGATATCAATCGCACCACGCAGTGGATAATCAACAAAAAAGGAGCATTTGATGAAAAGCGGTATAAAGTGCCTGAAGCATAGATATTTGCATTCAAATGCAGCTTTCTTGAATTCATTTATACTGTCTCCTATAGCTTATATAGATTTTCATTGAATATTAGTTTTTTAGCTTGATTATACTGCTGGTGCGATTGATATAAGCATTTCGCGCAGCTTAGTGGATAATCAACAAAAAAAGGAACATTTGATGAAAATCGGCATAGCTTAATCATTTCGCATCTTAACGGGTAATCGCGGGAGGCAGGGCGGCCATTTCGCTGGCTCTCCGTCATGCGCCGCATCCAGCTCTCATGCGGCATGTCGGATATGCTAGACTGCATATGCGCTCTCTGGCGTGAAATATGCTTATTGGGGACACAAGGGAATGAAATGGCGGGGGGGTGTTGCAGGCTTTAATAGTGAAATCAGTTGCGCCAAAATCAGAGGAAAATAGGATATAAAAGAAAAATTAGTCTAAATTTCATGATCATTGCAACACGCTACTCATTTGTGTTATTATATTAATCATATTATTTCCATCGATAGCAGTTTAAGCGCTTATGCATGCCTCATAAGCTTATATGATTTGCACGCGTCGCCTTAATGCTTACTAAAGCTGGCTATCTCCAACTCGAACTAAGCGCAGATTCTCCTTGGAATGGGGAATGAACGCCAGCGCGCAAATTCTTAAAGCAAAATTAGCTGGAAATGAATGTTTTTAATACCCTAAAATATTTAGGTTTTACTTTTTGAATGCCATGCTATATAATTATTCAGACGTCTCATCCGCTAAGCTGCACATGTGAGATCACTCGAAGAGCAAAGTTTTCAAGCATATATTTTAAACAGATTTTTTAAGTAAGAGTAGGTGGAGGGAAGTAAATGTCGAATGACTATAGAACGCTTAAAGCTCTGCACTGCGCGGATCTTCATCTGGGCGCGCCTTTCAGCGGCCTGGGCGCGGTGCGGCAGGCTTCCCGGCTGGAAGATCAGCGGAACGCATTCTCAAAGATAATTGAGCTTTGCAGGCGCGAGGACGCTGAAATCCTTTTAATCGCCGGGGATTTGTTTGACAGCGCGCGTCCCGCCGAAGATTTGGTAGACATGGTCAGAGACGGCTTCTCCTCTATCCGAAGCGTGAAAGTATTGATCAGCCCAGGCAACCATGATCCGGCATCCGCAGGATCCATTTATTTATACGAGGATTTTTGGCCTGACAATGTTTACATATTCAAAGGCTCGCTAGAAAAGACGATGTTTGAGGATCTTGGCTTGATTGTTTGGGGGGCGGGATTTACGGGAGCCTACCAAGATAAGCCACTTTTCGACTTGCGGCTCCAGGCCGGCGAATCCGGCGGCTTTATTAATATTTGCCTTATGCACGCGGATGTAGTGAAGGCTGGAGCTTTATCCGCGTATAATCCCATTTCCGAGCAGGCGATATCGGCCAGCGGAATTGACTACTTCGCGTTAGGCCATGTACATAAGAGAAAAGAAGCTCTCAGATTGGGTTCGTCATACTATTCCTACCCCGGCAGCCCGGAGGGCTTGGGATTTGACGAGCCGGGCGCGCGCGGGGTGCATATAGGCCAGATAGGCGGGGGAATTTGCGCAATGCGATTTCAGCCTGTCAGCCAGCGCGCTTATTTTGATATAGATGTTGATGTTTCAGGAATCGGCAGGCCGGGAATCGCAGAAGAGATAAAAAGAGCCGTAAAGCGCTTGGCTGGGGACGGATATGAAGGAAACCTTTACCGCGTTCATCTCTGCGGAGAGGTGGATGAGGGCGGCGTGCTGAGCGTTGAGAACATAAGCGCGGCCCTGCCTGAACTGTTTTATCTCAAGGTAATAGACGGCACTCGGGTTGTTGTGGATAAAAAGGCCCATTCTGGGGACAACAGCCTAAGAGGGCTATTTGTGAAGAAGATGATAGAGAAGCTGGAGGAGAATCCGGAGGACGAATCCCTTCAGCTGGCGCTGAAGCTAGGTTTGCGCGCCTTCAGCGGAAAGGTCAATTGCCGGGTATGAAAATTGATAAATTGGAAATAGGCGCTTTCGGAAAGCTGGAAGACTTTGCTCTGGCTTTTCGCGCCGGGCTTCAGATAATTTACGGCGCCAATGAGGATGGCAAGACTACGTTGATGGATTTCATCAGGCTCATGTTCTACTCAAAGACTGAAGCTTTAAGGCTTATGAGCAGAAACCCGAGAAAAAGGTACCTGCCGTGGAGCGGGAGGAATATGTCGGGAGCGCTGGAGATGACTACGGCTAGAGGCTTATTTCGCTTGCAGAAGCAGTGGGGCGACGCTCCAGCCAAGGATAGGGTTTCCTTGATAAATGCCAGAACCGGAAGGGAAGAGCTGCTGGGAAAAAACGAAGATCCTGGCAGGCGCTTCTTTGGCTTGGATCTGAGAGCGTTCGAGCAGGTTTGCTTCATAGGCAGAGTAGGGCCGATAGCGGTCGTTCAGGGCGCCGACGGCGAGCCTCAAGCGGGGATGATTCAGAACCTGCTTAAAACCGGAGATGAGTCCGTATCGCAGCAAGAGACGATTAACCGCCTTGTCTATGCCAAAGAAGAGATTTTATCAAGAAATGGAAAAAAAGGCCTGCTTGCCGAATGCCTATTGCAGGAGCAGAGGTTCGAGGATGAAAAGCGCCAAGTTGAGGAGCTGAATAGGAATCAAGCCGCTCTTCTGAAGGAGTTTGACTGCGCGAAAGAGCTCTTGCAGAGACAGAGGGTGTTAAAGGAGCAGTTCGAAGCCCTGCAAGCCTATGAAAGAGCTGAAAAGATAAAAAGCCTGATAAGCTTGATTGAAGAATCGAAAAAAACCGCCAGGCGCTTGGAAAGGCCTAAGATCCCTCTTGAGAAAATGAGGCTCTATATCAATCGCCTCAGTCGCGCGGCTGAAGAATACATAAGCGAAGATAAAGCGGTTCAGAGGTTTCTTGAAGCTCAGGGAGAACTTGAAATAGAAATAACAAAGGAAGAAAGCGAGGAGGGAAAGAAGCTTGCTTACCGCAGCCAAATGCTTGAGAATCTTTCCGAGAGGCTCAACTCTTCAATCATTGCCTGGGCTGACGACTGCGAGGAAGCCTTTGAGATGTTCATCACCCTGAGGCAAAGGCTTGACGAGCTTGAGATTGAGATGGACGAGCTGCGAAAGGACAACGCTGACAAGGAAGCTGAGGATTTCGAATTCGAGCCTGAAGAAAAAACAAAGGTTCCGATTCTGCTCTTATGCGCTGCGTATGCTGTAATTGCAATCATTTTATCAGTAATTGTGAATCCTCTTCTGCTTCTTTTGCTGCTGGGCGAGATAGTTCCTATAACATGGCTGATTCTAAAATATTATGATCAAAAAAGCGAAAAAGGCTCAGATCTAAAGTCTCAGTTTGACCTCATAAATGCCAGGGAGTCCATTGAAGCCATCAAGGATAAAAAGGAAAGGGCATTGGCGGAGAGCATGCAGGCCAGAGGAGAATTCCTCTCGGCTTTGAAGCAGTACAGGATCCAATCTCAAGCGGCGGCGGATCTTCTGGATGAAGCGGGATACGCGGATTTGCCGGATATCGCCGAGGAGGATGAGAACCAGCCCGGAACGAGGGAGCTTGTTATAATAGGCCCGGCTTTGGATGAAGCCAGGCGCATGGCAATGGACATTGAAGCGGAGCGCAAGGAGGCTGAGGAAGAACTTGCGGCTTTTTTAAGTGAAAAAGGATGCTCCGATTATCCGCAGTTTAACAGCCTGTACTTAAAATCCCAATCCATTGCGAAAAATAGGGTTGCCGCCGAGGATATAAAAAAAACAGCCGGTCAGAAAAAAGAGACGTTGCGCATAATAGCAAGCGCATTCAGCGCGGAAGCGACAAATGCGGAAAAGGCTCTGTCAATGCTGCATGCCTTAAAAACCGAATATAGTGAATATGAGAGTCAGCTGAGCGAGATAGAGCATAAGGCATCAGGCATGGGCTATGAGAAGGCGGATTTGGAACTGCTTTTAGCGGATTTGTCTGAGCTTGAAAGGAAATCAGCGCTTCTTAAGGAACCTCCTGAGATGGCAAGGCAGTCATGGGAACTGGTAAAGGATGAGGATTACGCCCAGAAGCTTTTGGACATTCAAAAAAAGCTTCAGACTCCCATTCGCTCAGTCGAGCAGATAGAGGAGGAGATTCGGGCGACGCGAGAAAGGAAGAAGGAGCTCTCAGCCTTCCACAAGGCATTATGCGTTTCGCTTGAGGTGATGAATGAATGCATAGATGAAATGAATGCGGGCTTCGGCCCCGCTGTGAATGAGTCGGCAGGAAGAATTCTATCCGCCATAACAGAAGGCGCATATCGGGAGGTAATGGTGACGAAAGGCCTTGAAGCCAGCATCAAGGATGGCGCCATTTATAGATCCGGCGACTCTCTTAGCAGGGGATCGCTTGATCAAGTATACCTGGCTCTGCGGATGGCATTGGCTGACGCGGCGTTTAGCGGGGATATGCCGCCAGCTTTCATGGATGACGTGCTTATGCAGTATGATGACGGCAGGGCTTGCGCATGCCTGCAGTTTCTAAAAAGCTATGCGGGCAAGGGCAGGCAGATGCTGCTGTTTACATGCCACAAGAATATTGTGGAGAAAGCGGTGGATCTTGGCATTGCTTGCATGGGAATGGATGGAGGGGATGTGGTTATATAGGAGGAATTTTCTTTATAAATGTCTCGAAAACCAGCGCATTTGCGAAAGAAGGCGGCACAAATGCATGCTGACGCGCAGGAAGTTTCTCATTTTAGCTGGGGCGAACAGCGGGCTCGATTGATATCTGAGTTTCGAATCTTCAAAGCGCTGAATTCATGAATTTAAGAATATCAGCGCCAGCGGACAGTCAAGCTCTAAGATCGGCGATTTTGAAGGCGCCTACGTATAGCGTGCTCTAATGAGCGTCAACTAAGGACATTGGAAGACGAGCGTCAATCACCCCATAGCTAAAAGCTAGGGGCTTAGCAATAAGTCCTGATTGACTAGCCTAAGTCTTAACTGACTACGCTGTCCAAGAATATATAGGTACTCCGGGGCGTTTGCTCTAACTCCGGACACTACGGTCTGCGGTTAAACAGTCCTCTAGGGGAAGAGACAGTGCTGCAGGCATATAAAACCTTGGAACAGCATTGGCGAAGGGCGACTTACCCTAGAGATAGGGATTTATATGCGAGGAAAATGTATGGTTTATGTCCTGAATAAGAATGGAAAGCCTTTGATGCCGACAAAGCGCCGTGGGAAAGCAGGACATTTGCTAAAGGATGGAATGGCTGAAGTTGCAAAGCTTGAGCCTTCTGCAATCCAATTGCTGTACGATAGCGCGGAATATACCCGGCCGATAAGTCTGGGAGTAGATGCGGGAAGCAAAACTATAGGCATTTCCGCGACTACGGAGAAAGAAGAATTGTACGCCGCTGAAGTAAAATTGAGGACTGATATAG
>JAISZB010000223.1 GCA_031269465.1 Clostridiales bacterium
AGCCTAGTCTAAAGACAAGCGCATAAGCCTAGTCTAAAGACAAGCGCATAAGCCTAGTCTAAAGACAAGCGCATAAGCCTAGTCTAAAGACAAGCGCATAAGCCTAGTCTAAAGACAACGCATAAGCCTAGTCTAAAGACAACGCATAAGCCTTGTCTAAAGAAACAGACAAATAAGCATATTCGGTTTGCAGCTTTTTTATGCCCTTCATTTTATACCGATACTGCTTGTACTCTAAAGTTACGATTATGATGTCGGATTATACAATTAGTGCCAAATGTGGAATAGTCATTTCGCACCCTTCAATGGACAGTCAGTCATCAAAATCGATGCGTTTGACTGCAAAGCGGTATATTGCAGTCCTATTTACCTATTGTGGTGGGTGACTGCCCGCTTTCACTCTGTACAAATTGCAAATCATTATAAAATGCAAGCATGCGCAATCAAGCGATCCTGCTCGCATGCGTCTGCGCCAATGCACTGACGCGCAGTCCAATGCGCCGATGTTGAAGTCGGCCTGCCCTTTTAAGCGCTGCATAATCAGGCCATTAAATCGGGAGATTTCCAGTGCGCATCATTATATGCCTGATCCAGCTTGTCTCCGGCTTTAGTTATTGTTTATGCCTATAAATTGAGTATACAGTAAATATAGATTCAGGACAAGGAAATGCCTCTTAGCAGGGTGTAGATATAAATTTTGGGTAGTGGGTTTCAGCCAAGGCTTAGAAGGGCTGATATACCGCTTTTCATCAAATGTTCCTTTTTTAGAGCTTGATCATCCATTGAGTGGTGCGAAATGCCGATCTCGGCATTTTGCACTCGCTGTATAATCAAGCTCCAAAAAAGGTAATTTTATATGAAAAGCAGTATATTAAGCGCGTAAATGGAGAAAATAGCGGCGTGTCGCGAAGATACCCAAAATAAATTTCTACACCCATCTTAGCCTTGTTTTTCAAGTTACGGACTCAAGGCTTTTTCTGAAGATTGGCTTCCAAAAAGAGTTTTGCATGCAGATTGTCAAACATGCCAATTTTGAAGCTTTGCCGCCCTTAAAACTTGCTGCAAAATTGGCGGTTTCAAATGCAAATCAGTATGCCTTAAGCACAGCTGCATTCATTTGCTTATCATTTAGATTCGCTTTGCAACGCTTAGTGGCCTTGCCTGCATTTTCCAGGAAGTCATGGGCCATGAACTTATACAAACTTAACGCTTCATCAAATGTCATGTTGTCAGCGATTATCGCTTTTCTCATTGAGAGGTTCAAAGCGCCTTGAATTGCTTGAGAAGCTGTGCAGTAGAAGCAAGGGTTTGAGTATAATGACGCTTTGCTTCTTCTCTTCTTTCGGCGTATGCTCACCTTTTTTTCTCCTTCATGGAGCATTATGTTGCAACCGAATCTCTTCATATGAAGTCCGTTTTTAAAATCAACAGGAGCGCCTGACCACTTGGCTGAATCTTTTATAACTGCGTCAGTTTCACTAATTTCCGATATCTGCTGATTCAGGCAAGCGCCTCCTGAAAGTTCTTGCGCTCTCTTAAGGATCCCCAAAAACGTCTCATAATAGGCAGGCGCGCTATTTTCAGCCCTTCCGGCTCCGACTTTTCTTAAGCAGAGGATGAAGCAGCAGGCATTTGCGCGGATATGCACGCCGTTTCCTAAATCAATCATTTGCTTTACCTCCTTGCTATACCTTCCAGCCAGCGTCATCAGGGAAATTCCCGCCTCCAAAGAGAGTACTGGCTGTTTCGCACCCGCAGCGATTCTTCAAGTTGGAGTTTGATTGCAAGCTTTAAAGCAGGCGGCCAAAATCATTTCGCTACGCACTTGCACCGCATAATCAAGCTCCAAAATCGAACCATCCATGCGCATCAATATAAAAGCACAGATTTTCAAGTCAAGCTGGCTCCGCCGATTTGCAGTCTAAAGCGACTGTATGTCTACTTTTAAGGCGCGAAATGCTGATTTCGGCATTTCGCGCTCGTTGCAAAGTCAAGCCCCAATACAGGCAGTTTCAAATGCAAATTGGCATAGCATAAGTTGCGGATAGGTTATAGGCTCCAATATGTATATATGTGCCTGCCTCATTTTCTGTTCGCAGTTTTTTGCCTTATACTCCCTAATCTTAAATGAGGCTCTCTGATATAGAGAAGCTCCGCTTTAAAATCACTGCCATACTTGCAAAAATATTGAAATAATAATATACTTCTATGCGCGGAGGATTGCTCCTTTGAATCGCGCAATTCTGGTTTTTCCTTTTGAGCGCGTTCTGCGGGAGACAAAAGTGAAAAGTGGGGATTGGCATGAAATACGATGTTGCTGTTATCGGCGCCGGAACGGCCGGCATATTCGCGGCCTACGAACTCATATTGAGGAATGAAGGGGCGAAGGTCATCCTCCTGGAGCAAGGAGTTGATATAAAAAGCAGAAGCTGTCCAATAGTAGCCGGCAAGGCGCATTCCTGCGTCGGATGCAAAACCTGCTCCATCATGAGCGGATTCGGAGGAGCAGGCGCCTATTCGGACGGAAAGTTCAACTTCACTGCGGCTTTTGGCGGCTGGCTTGCAAACTGCATGCCAAAAGAGGAAGTCATGGATCTGATCTGCTATGCGGACAGTATAAATGTCGACTTTGGGGCGACGGAAGAAATATACTCAACTGACAGCGATGAATCCAGGGAATTGGAGAAGCTTGCGCTAAGGTATGATCTCCATCTGTTGCAGGCGAGGGTCAAGCATCTTGGCACTGAGAACAATCTTAGGATTCTGGAGAACTTCTATGCGTTTTTGAAAGGAAAGGTTGAATTTCGCTTCGGAACTGCCGTTAGGCGGATTGAGAAGAATTCGGAGGCTTTTAGGATTTACGCGGGGGAGGAGAGCTTTGAGAGCGATGTTCTAATCGCAGCTCCCGGAAGATCGGGCGCTGAATGGTTCGCGGAAGAATGTGGAAGGCTCGGGCTTAAGCTTATAAGCAACCAGGTGGACATAGGGGTGAGGGTTGAGCTTCCGGCAAAGGTTATGGAGCACATTACAAGAGTTATGTACGAGTCGAAGCTTCATTTTAGGACAAAGCAGTACGGCGACATAGTCAGGACTTTTTGCATGAACCCGTACGGGCATGTTGTATCAGAGAACGTGGATGGGATTATTACAGTAAATGGGCACAGCTACAGCGATCCAAAACTCCAAAGCAACAACACCAATTTTGCGCTTCTGGTAAGCAGCAGGTTTACTCAGCCATTTGATCAGCCGCATAGATATGGAAAGCATATAGCATCCCTTTCGAACATGCTGGGGGGAGGCGTGCTGGTGCAAAGGTTCGGGGATCTTGTGAGAGGAGTGAGAACCAATGAGCATAGGCTGAGCCAGAGCTTTGTAAGGCCGACTTTAAATGCTACGCCAGGAGACTTGAGCCTGGCGCTTCCCAAAAGGCATATTGACAGCATCATTGAGATGATATACACCTTGGATAAGCTGGCGCCCGGAACAGCGAACTATGACACGCTTCTATACGGGGCAGAAGTTAAGTTTTACAGCTCGACGCTGGAGCTGAATCCAGATTTGGAAAGCAAAATCCCAGGGATGTTCGCCGTCGGAGACGGCGCTGGAATAACAAGGGGATTGGCGCAGGCCGCCGCAAGCGGAGTGAAGGCGGCAAGGGCTGCCTTGAAGAGGCTAAACGCATGAAAACTGAGAAGAAGGAACTAAAGAGTTCTTCTTCTCAGTCGAAACTATTGTCCTTACATGGCTGAACCCAACACTCCGAAGAAATGGTCGTAAAAATTATTCAAGTCGACTTCGACGGCAATTTCGTGAGGGCCTTCCTCAGACTCCTCAAACTGAGTCCCGCCCAAATAGGCTCCGCTTATCAGCTCTACGGAGACTTCTCCGCGAATAAATTCAAACAAGCTTTCGTCGAAGAGGCTGACTGCCGCCATCGCATCGTGGAAATACATGCCTTCATTGTCGCCGTTGGCCTTCTTTTGGGCAAACCAGGATCTGCTGTAGTCAAATACAGGCTTCAATGCAGGGATCTTGAAAAGCTCGTTGACTGTTTCTTGAGGAAGGGATGTTTTCATCGTTACATCAAGGCCGACAGATCTATGGCGGTGCAACTGCCTTTGATAAACAAGCGCCGCCGCGAAGGGATCGCAGAAGCAATTCCATTCTGAATAGAAATTCAAGCCAAGGTTGTTTGTGAAGTATCCGATCATTTGAGTAACTCCCGCAAGCTTGGCCGCAAGCTCAGGATAGGATGCCAGCGCGAGCGCTGCGTTTGTCGCGGGGCCTATGGAAAGAAGCGTAACCTCGCCTGGAAATTGATCCGACATGTCGCGGATAAACTCCAAGGCGTAATTTTTTCTAAAAGATGAAGCGTGAGCCCAGCGCGCCAATATCTCAGCTTGCGGGCAGAACGGCTGTTGCTGGGGTGTGAGCAGCGGTTGCTCGACGCCTGGAAACACCGGGATTCTGCGCCCGAAGTACCTTATAAGAGAATCGGCGACAGAAGCCCTTTTCTCTGGCTCTCCAGAGACAGTGATTACGCCGAGCAGTTCGCACAGAGGTTGCGCCAGCAGATATGTCAGCGCCAGCGAATCATCAATATCGCTGCCCATGTCTGTGTCTAAAATTATCTTTCTCTTATCCAAAGTATCTATCCTCTCTGTCAATGTTATTCGGATTAGACTCATGCAGCTTGCCTCTTGAGACTGCCTGGCGGGGATATTCCTAAATGCGCGCAACTCTTGAATTCATTAGAATGCTGAATCGTCAAGCTTTACTATGCTGATGAGCTTAGGAAAGGGTCGATTTTGGAGCGGGATCATTCAACGCTTCAATGGATAATCCGTCTCCGAAACGGAACATTTGACTGCGCTTAGACATAACCGGCATCCAAGGAAAAAGAAGGCGCGAGAATTTAAGATTATATGCGCCAGTAAATGCGAAGGCAACCTTTGCCATGCCGCAATCTATATATACTGATTAGCAGTCAACTTCATAATTGGAGCTTGATTATCCATTGAGCGGAGAGAAATGCCTATAGGCATTTCTCTCCTTGAAGGATGATAGAGCTCCATAATCGGTACATTTGACTGCAAATAGGCATACTATCTATCCCCGTAAAAACTATAAAATATTGTCAGATCTTTTTTTGGAAAATATTCGCTGTCCATCAGAATTATTATGCTCCGTTCGAGGAAAACTCTATTAGATAAGCGCGTAATTGCTCATTGCTTTATTATTATAAGGCATACTTCAACATATGTCGAGAAAATTCTAAATTATGAGAAAAATAAAGCTAAGCGCAGTATCTGGTTGAAAGAAGATATTTTTAGGCGGTTAAGCTATTATTATGCATGATTTGAACGGCAACGCTCCCTGCGGCTAATTCCAGCAGGGTTGCGCCGGCTGCGGCTTCAAGCCTGGCGCAGAGCGGACGATCAAGGGCGTCCAGCGAAAGCGCCGCCAAAATCGGGTTCTCGTTGCGCCCCTACCGCGCATGCCGCCTTTTCCTGGAACCCCGAAATCAAAAAGGTCTACCGCCTCGACGCGCTTGAAGCCTACAACAAGAAACTTGTGAAGAAAATCTCCGTCAAGGAAATTTCCGAAACAGGCTCCACAGCGACCGAAGACACGTCCGGCGCGGAGAAGGTGGTGGATATTAGCCTCGCACAGAGCGTTTACGAAGGACTTATCACAAGCGGCTATGTGGAGAAAGGCATTCGCACGGATAAATACTATGATGACAAGAAGAATGGCGCGATAGCGGTCGCTGAGGAAGTGAGCATTTGGATGCGGCGGGGCGATGTCAAGAGGCCCAGAGATGGTTATTTTGCCTGACGAAGCAAAAGCTCTTCGCCTTGGCACGGGAACAACACGCACTTTGTCTACGTTAATTAGGCTTAATGCGGACTTATGCGCGTAAGTGCGCAACGCCTGAATTCCGACCGCATAGTAGAGAGGAGCTCTAAAAGGTCTATGCGCCGTACGGCGCGTTGGAAGCCCTGAGCTTTAGCTCATGGGAGTGTTCACCTGAGGATGATTAATATAAACGGATATACCGCTTTTCATCAAATGTTCATAATCCATTGAGTGGTGCGAAATGCCGGTTCTGCATTTCGCACTCGCTGTATAATCAAGCTCCAAAAAGGTAATTTAGTACGAAAATACATTTTATGGACATTTGTCCATGCCTCAAATACACAAATGACTTAATATTTTCACCCTTGGCGGTGAAGCGCAGCGTCATAGGGGTTTATATGA